>CBFIJI010000082.1:0-9540 GCA_965662885.1 Flavobacteriaceae bacterium
TATCGGAAGAGCTTGGATTACGTTCTCCTTGACAATATTTACAGGCTTCTTCTCCAAGACCTCCACCATTATCAAGAAAAGCCATCGCTAATTCACGAACTTCGCTAATTTCAGTCAATTCTTCCTCAACCAACATTTGGTTGTTCTTGTTAACCACTACGGTAAAGATATTTTTTTCTTTAATAACAATATCTTCTTCTTGTTCTTCCATAGGTGGTAACTTACGATTGATACCGCTATCGGTTTCAATAGTAGTAGTTACCAAAAAGAAAATCAACAAGAGAAATGCAATGTCCGCCATAGACCCTGCATTTACTTCAGGTGCAGATCTTTTCGCCATAATCTATCGGTTTAAAATTTTCTTTACCCCTGAAAATAGCATGGATCCAATAGCTAAAACAGCAAGAATATAAAATACACGTAAGCCTGTTTCAACCCAGCGGGAACCACTAGCTGAGAGTACTTCTCCATCTTTTAAATCCACTTCTTGACCCGTAGAAAGGGCGTAGCCTAAGCCAACCACTACTAGAAAGCAACCAATAAAAATAAGGGCTTTCTTAAGTTTTTTCGAATCTGAACCTAAGTTCATTAAAGAAAAAATAAGGGTAACTACAATCGTGATTATTAAGATTACTTGAGCTAAAGTTACTAAGGGAGAAACTATTCCATAGTCCCCTTCCATCGCTAACATCTTTATTTCATCATCACCAACACCAATGATGCGAAAAAGGAATACAATCCCAAACACACCAAGAACAGCACTGATAATTTTTACAATATTTTGAACTTTCATCGTTTTTGCTGTTAAGGTTATTATTTCGTTTTCGCTACCAATATATCGATAAGCGTAATGGAAGCGTCTTCCATATCGTTAACAATACTGTCAATTTTAGCAACAATATAGTTATAGAAAATTTGAAGGATAATCGCAACGATCAAACCGAATACTGTGGTTAATAGTGCTACTTTAATACCACCTGCAACCAAAGAAGGCTGCATATCACCCGCTGCTTCGATCTTATCAAAAGCCTGAATCATTCCAATTACCGTTCCCATAAATCCAAGCATCGGTGCAAGTGCAATAAAGAGAGAGATCCAAGAAACATTTTTCTCAAGAAGTCCCATTTGAACACCACCGTAAGCAACAACTGCTTTTTCAGCACTTTCAACGCCTTCATCCATTCGGTCAAGGCCTTGATAAAAAATAGAGGCAACAGGCCCTTTGGTATTTCTACATAACTCTTTGGCAGCTTCAACACCTCCAGAGGAGATTGCTTCTTCTACACCTGCGGTTAGTTTCTTGGTGTTTGTAGTAGCAAGATTAAGGAAGATGATTCTTTCAATTGAAATCGCAAGACCAAGGATCAAACAAATAAGTACAATCCCCATAAATCCGGGTCCACCTTCGATGAATCGTTTTTTAAGTTCTTGTGTGAAAGAAGCTTCTTGAGCAGGAGCCTCGTCAGCATCTTGAACTGTTAAAATTTCTTCAAATTCAACAGCTGTAGTTGCTGCGTTCGCTGAAAATCCAGTCATAAACATACCGGAAACTGCAAGTACAAGGAATAATTTTCTCATTTTAATTTAATTAATGTTTTTTTCTAAAAGTTTATTAATAGAGTTTAAAGATATAAAAAAATAGATATGAACCTATTTTTTTGCAGAGAGGAAGGGATTCGAACCCTCGATCCCGATGCAATCGGAATACACACTTTCCAGGCGTGCGCCTTCGACCACTCGGCCACCTCTCTAATTGTGCAACAAATAAATAAAAAAATATGTTTTGAAAAACTTTTTAGCCCTCTTTTTTATTTAAAAAATGACATTAATCATAAACATGTCCCTTTTTAAAAATATTCACTGCATTTTTTGTTGTTATAGCAGCAATTGTTTCTGGAGTTTTATTATAGAGTGTTGCTATTTTTTCTAAGACAAGTGTCAGATAGCTGCTTTCATTTCGTTTCCCTCGGAAAGGGGTGGGTGCTAAATAAGGCGCATCGGTTTCCAAAACAATTGCTTCTAGTGGTACTTGATTTAAAAATTGATCTATTTTACCCTTTTTAAAGGTGACCACTCCTCCTATTCCCAATTTAAGATTCAATCCTATAGCTTGATCGGCTTGTTCTTTAGACCCTGTAAAACAGTGGAAAATACCTGATAAGTCATTTCCTCTATGTCCCTCCAAAACTTCAAAAACTTCATCAAAAGCATCACGACAATGAATTACAATCGGAAGTTGCTTTTCCTTTGCCCAACGAATTTGGGTGTCAAAAGCTTCTTGTTGTTGCTTTAAAAAACTTTTATCCCAATACAAATCAATACCAATCTCCCCTACCGCGGCAAAATCTCGTTGATTCAAATGGCTTTTAACCTGCGCTAGCTCGTCTTGATAATTTTCTTTAATGTGAGTAGGGTGTACACCCATCATCAAACGAACCTGTTCCGGATAGGCTTTTTCAAGGGCAAACATCCTTTGGGTATAGGTGCTGTCTATGGCTGGAAGGTAAAAATGCGTTATCCCAGCTTCAAGTGCCCTATCAATCACTTCTGAACGGTCGTGATCAAAATCTTCAACGTACAGATGCGTATGTGTGTCAATTAAATTCATTGATAGTAAAAGTAACGGTTTCGTTTTTTACTTTTACAAAAAAAACAAGGCATTGTTCCAAAACCCTCCCCTGAAAGATATACGACTCCAACTGACAAAAACGCAGCATATTGTTTGTCAGGCACGTATTAATGGTATTAAAGCAAAATTATTAATCGATACGGGCGCCTCCAACAGTTGTATCGCGCTTTCAGAACAAGAAAGGTTCGGTTTAATAGTTGAAGGAGAACAGTTTGAAGCTGCTGGTGCAGGAGAAGGTAAAATGAAAGCTATACCGAGTCAACAATCCCCACTAATTTTGGGTCGGCATGCCGTAGGAGCGTTTTCCTTTATCTTATTGGACATGCAACACATCAATGCCTCACTTAAAAGCCAAAGGACTGATCCTATTGACGGAATCTTAGGTGCTGATTTTTTAAAGCAAAAAAAAGCAGTAATTGATTATAAAAAAATGCGATTAGTGATCAACGCATAGTCTGTGAAATAGATAAGGCTACAGATCCAATGCTTTTTTAACGTCTTCATCCATCAATAAATTGATAGGATCCTCCAACGCTTCTTTAATAGCTACTAAAAAGCCCACAGATTCTTTTCCATCAATAATTCGGTGGTCATAGGAAAGTGCCAAATACATCATCGGGCGGATAACCACTTGGCCATCAACAGCTACGGGACGTTCAATAATATTGTGCATTCCTAAAATACCGGATTGTGGTGGATTGATAATTGGCGTGGAAAGCATGGAACCAAAAACACCTCCATTGGAAATGGTAAAGGTACCCCCTGTCATGTCGTCAACAGTGATTTGTCCATCACGAGCACGAATCGCCAAACGCTTAATTTCTTGTTCTATTTCTTTAAAAGAAAGGGTTTCTGCATTTCGAACCACAGGAACCATTAAGCCTTTTGGACCCGATACAGCCACACTGATATCGCAATAATCATAAGAAATCTTATAATCTCCATCAATCATAGAGTTAACATCGGGAAAGAGTTTTAAAGCACGAACCACCGCCTTAGTAAAGAAGCTCATAAAGCCAAGATTTACTCCATGTTTTTCTTTAAACGTTTCCTTATACTCTTTTCGCAAAGCAAAAATAGGCGCCATATCTGCTTCGTTAAAGGTGGTTAACATGGCTGTTTCATTTTTGGCAGCCACCAAACGTTCCGCAACTTTACGCCGTAGCATGGATAATTTTTTACGTTCGTGTCCACGTTCGCCATAAGCTGGAGGAGTTCCCATTGAAGGATTAGCTTTAATAGCGTCTTCTTTGGTAATCCGTCCATCTCGACCACTTCCTTTGATGGCAGTAATATCTAATTGTTTTTCCGTAATTATTTTTCGTGCTGCTGGAGAAGGTGTCCCGCTGGCATAGGTGGTAGCAGCTACCGGAGTCGCAACAGGAGTTGAAGGACTAACAGTTGTCTTTGTTTCCTGTTTTGCTGGGGCAGCACCCGCTGCAGGTTTCCCTTCAGTATCGATTAAACAAACAACGGCACCAACCGTCACGGCATCCCCTTCATCTGCTTTTAGGGTAATGGTACCACTCATTTCCGCAGGTAATTCCAAGGTAGCTTTGTCCGAATCTACTTCGGCTATGGCTTGATCTTTTTCAACATAGTCGCCGTCTTCCACCAACCATTGTGCAATTTCAACTTCTGTGATCGATTCTCCCGGTGAAGGGACTTTCATTTCTAAAATCATTGTATATGCGTTATTTCTTGTTTTTTCGAATAAAATTATCTTGTGAAGCATCAAAAACATACTCAATGACTCCTTGATGCCGTTTTTTTGAACGGGTAGCGCTCCCAGCGGCAGGCGCACCATAAAATCTCCGTGTTGCTGGACGGAATCTCGCCGCTTCGGGTAAGTGCAGTATTAAAAAGCCCCAAGCTCCCATGTTTCGGGGTTCTTCTTGAGCCCACACAACATCTTCTGCATTTTTAAATTTTTCCAATTCGGCTTTAATCTCTGCAACAGGAAGTGGAAATAATTGCTCCACACGAACCAAAGCCACATCATTTCTATTTTTTTCCTTACGTGCTTTTAACAAGTCGTAATAAAATTTACCAGAACAAAAGACTAAAGTCTTGATGTTCTCTGGATTTACAACAGGATCGGTAATGACCGTTTGAAAACTACCTGAAATCAATACTTCCTTTGAAGAAACGGCCTCTGGATGACGCAACAAACTTTTTGGCGTAAAGACTACCAATGGTTTTCTATAATTGGCCTTCATCTGTCTTCGAAGGAGATGAAACATATTTGCTGGAGTGGTACAGTTAGCAACAAACATATTGTCCTTTGCACATAGTTGAAGATAACGTTCCATTCGAGCGGAAGAATGCTCTGCGCCTTGGCCTTCATAGCCATGTGGAAGCAATAATACCAAACCGTTTTGCAATTTCCACTTGTCTTCTGCAGAGGACAAATACTGATCGATCATGATTTGTGCCCCGTTAGAAAAATCACCAAACTGCGCCTCCCATATGGTTAGGGTTTCAGGACTCGCCATTGCATAGCCATAATCAAAACCCATTACTCCATATTCTGAGAGTAAAGAATTATAAATCGTAAATTTTCCTTGATTTTCAGGTGCTATCGTATTCAATAAAATCACCTCTTCTTCAGAAGTCTCTGCTTTTAAAACAGCATGGCGGTGGGAAAACGTTCCTCGTTCCACATCTTGACCGGAAATACGCACATTAAAACCTTCCTGAAGTAAGGTTCCATAGGCTAAGAGCTCGCCCATCGCCCAATCTAATTGATCGGTTTCAAAAAACATTTTTTTACGATCCTGAATTAAGCGTTCAATTTTCCGTAGAAATTTTTTGTCTTCTGGTAAGCTTGTTATCGTTGTCGCAGCTTTTAAAAGCAGATCTTTAGAGACGGAAGTCGAAATGTTTTTGATCATTTCTTTTTCATCTACACGGACGTAGTTTTTCCATTCATCGGCCATAAATGGGGTAATGACTGTTGTTTCCACTTTACGGGAATCCTCCAAGTTGTGTTCTAATGTGTCTTTATAGTCAGCTTCTAACTTGCGTACATATTCCTTGTCAATAATTCCTTTTTCAATAAGTTTAGCCGCGTAAAGATCTCGAGGGTTTTGGTGTCTGGCAATAGCTTTATACAGTTGGGGCTGGGTAAACCGAGGTTCGTCCCCCTCATTATGGCCGTATTTCCGATACCCCAAAAGATCAATAAAAACATCCCGGCCAAAACGCATGCGATAGTCTAAAGCAAAAAGCGTGGCATGGACCACTGCTTCGGCATCATCGGAATTAATATGTAAGACCGGAGAAAGGGTTACTTTACCCACATCGGTACAGTAAGTACTGGAACGCGCATCCAGATAATTGGTCGTAAATCCAATTTGATTGTTCACAACTATATGGATGGTTCCTCCAGTTCCGTAACCTTTAAGGCGTGCCATCTGTACAATTTCGTAGGGCAGTCCTTGCCCAGCAATAGCAGCATCACCATGGACAATAATCGGTAATACCTTAGAGGTATCCCCATTAAATTTATCTTCTAATTTGGCACGGGTAATGCCCTCAACAACAGCCCCTACAGTTTCCAAGTGAGAAGGGTTGGGGGCAATATTCATATTGATTTGTTTTCCAGTGTCGGTAGTCCGTTTAGACGTCCACCCCAAGTGGTATTTTACGTCGCCATCAAAGATGACTTCTTCATAATCCTTACCATCAAATTCACTAAAAATATCTTTACTGGATTTCCCAAAAATATTGATTAAAGTATTGAGTCGTCCACGGTGAGCCATTCCCATCACAAACTCTTCAACACCTTGATTGGCAGCTGACTCAACCACAGCGTCCAATGCTGGGATCAAAGCTTCCCCTCCTTCTAAGGAAAAGCGTTTTTGCCCTACATATTTAGTATGGAGGAAATTTTCAAAGCTAAAAGCCTCGTTTAATTTTTTAAGAATATGTTTTTTCTGCTCTTTAGAATACGTCGGATGATTGTCATTGATATTTAAGCGCTCTTGTATCCAGCGTACTTTTTGAGGATCGCGAATATACATATACTCAATCCCTATAGATTCACAATAAATACGTTGTAAGTGTTCAATAATACTGGTCAAGGTACTGGGGCCAATCCCCATGACTGATCCAGCATTGAAAATCGTATTTAAATCCGATTGCTCCAAACCAAAAGTCTCTATCTCCAAAGAAGGGGAATACTTACGTCGATCACGAACGGGGTTGGTTTTGGTAAACAAATGCCCACGAGAGCGATAGCCGTCGATCAAATTGATGACTTGAAACTCTTTTTTAACATGGTCAGGAATTTCCACATCGGTAGCTTCTCCTACGAAGTCTCCATTCTCTACGCCAAAATCAAAACCTTGAAAAAAAGCCCTCCAACTGGGCTCTATACTATCTGGCTGTTGCAAATACTGGTCGTATAGTTCTGCAAAATATGCTGTGTGTGCAGCGTTTAAAAAAGAATATTTATCCATTAATTTGGTTTATCACTGGAATATCTTGGCAAAATTACAACTTTTGTCATAAGACCCTCCCTTTTTACAAGAAATTGTCTTGTGATCGCCTAAAATTACCCCCATATTTAATTTTTAACAAACCTTAAAAAAAAAGCAGCTAAAAAAGACTCTTTTTTTAAACATTTTAACAACTTTTGTAAAGTGTTTGCTTTAGTCGATTGTAATAATTTTTATGCTTCCTGTGAACGGGTGTTTCAACCACAATGGGAGGGCAAACCCGTGGTGATTCTTTCCAACAACGATGGCTGTGTCATTGCCCGTAGCAACGAAGCCAAAGCCTTAGGGATTCCAATGGGGGCACCCGCCTTTCAATACCGAGCCACTTTTAAACAAAAAGGGGTGAAAGTATTTTCCTCCAACTACCCCTTGTACGGCGATATGAGTAGTCGAGTCATGCGGATTTTAGAACAATACACCCCCAACGTAGAAATTTACAGTATCGACGAAGCCTTCCTCTTGTTTAAAGGCTTTAAACATTTTGATCTACAAAAAAAGTGTTTGGCCATGCGCAAGCAAGTACGTCAATGGACCGGGATTCCCGTTTCTGTAGGACTTGCACCCAGTAAGGCCTTGGCTAAAATTGCCAATAAAATTGCTAAAAAATTTCCTGAAAAAACACAAGGAGTTTACTGTATTGACACGGAAGAAAAACGTTTAAAAGCCTTAAAATGGACCGCTATCGGTGATGTTTGGGGTATTGGCCGACAACATCGCAAACGTTTAGAAGCTTTGGGAATCGCAACAGCCTTAGATTTTACACAACTTCCTGATACTTGGGTTCAAAAAAACATGAGTATTTTAGGACTTCGCCTTAAAAAAGACTTACAAGGACTTCCTTCCATTCAACTGGAAGAAGTCAGCCCTCCTAAAAAGGGGATTGCTACGACACGTAGTTTTGAAAATACGCTCACTATATATAGTGATTTAGAAGAGCGGATTTCCACCTTTGCCGGGAGTTGTGCGGAAAAGCTTCGGAAACAACAAAGCAGTTGCAATGCCTTGTTGGTCTTTGTTCGAAGTGACCCCCACAAAAAAGGAGCCATTCCCTATGCCAATAGTTGTGTGATGACCCTTCCCTATGCTACTGATTCAAGTATCATCTTAAGCAAATATGCCGTAATGGGTTTACAAGGTCTTTTTAAGGAAGGTATTTATTATAAAAAAGCAGGAGTGATGGTCATGGGCTTGGTGCCTTCTAAGGAACGACAATTGAACTTATTTGCGCCCAATATCAGCAAACACGACAGCTTGATGCAAGCCATTGATCATATCCATCGGCGGTTTGGTCCCCACCGAATGAAATTGGCCAATCAAGACTTAGAACGAACCTGGAAAATGAAACAAGAACACCTTTCCCAACGCTTTACCACAGAAGTTGCGGAAATCATCATCGTAAAATAAGGCCTATGAAAACGAAAAAAATCATCTTTTTTCACCCCGATAGAGAGTTTAAAAAAACACTGCACTTGGCCAATGAAGGTATTTCTGCGGGCTTTCCCTCCCCTGCCGATGATTTTAAGGAGCTGCGAATCAGTATTGATCAAGAAGTGGTTAAAAATGAAGAAGCCACCTTTTACGCACGGGTTTCTGGACAGTCCATGCAAGGAGCCGGATTGGACGATGGCGATTTATTGGTCATCGACCGAAGTTTGGAACCTCAAGACAATAAAATTGCTGTCTGCTTTGTGGATGGGGAATTTACCGTCAAACGGCTAAAAGTTGAAAAAGACTGTGTGTATTTGATGCCCGAAAACCCCAACTACCCCCCTATTAAAATCACAGAAGACAATGAACTCATCATTTGGGGAGTGGTAACCTATGTGGTAAAGAAGATATAAGTGACCTATTTATTCTTAAATAGAACCCCCTTGAGTTTGTTACAGCGGCCAAACAAGCTGCTCCACAATGGGTAATTTCGTGTTGTTTGATGTTGATTTTTGACACTAGGATTATTGTTACAACTTAAATTCAAAATTGAAACTAAACTTTAAATTATTTTTTAAATACTGATCGGTTTTAAAGTAAGAATCTCCTTTTTGAAAAACGTTGGAGCGATTCCAAAACCAAAACTCATTTTTTTCTTGAACAAATAGTCCAGTTTGTGTTTGAATTGGAAAAAAATAGCTCATCCCAAAACCTAACTTTAAACTTGGGTTTAATTGATAATAAATATGAATTTCAGGGCTGAAAAACCACTCTTGTTGTGCTCCATAAAGTGCTATTTTCCCACTATCAAAATTTTCTCCTCCTATTCTTAATGGTTCTGAAAAAGTAACAACTTCTAATAACCTCCTTAAATTTCGAATACCCGTATTAGCGTTAAACTGATACCACCAATGCCCACGTGTTGAAAGTTCATTTCTAAAATATAGCCCAAGAGCAATTGCTTCATAGGACTTATCTTGG
>CBFIJI010000083.1:0-9352 GCA_965662885.1 Flavobacteriaceae bacterium
GTAAGTGATCTTAAACACGTTTTAGGATCTTCATAAGCGGATGTTAAATGATTAACCTAAACGGTAAACTCTATACCGATTTATCAGAAATTCCTAAAGATTTTCATTCTTTTTTTTCTACCACCTTTCATCTTGAAGAAACGCTTCGTTTTGAAAATGGCGCTATCCTCTTTTGGGAACTTCACTATTTTAGACTAATGGCAGCCATGCGTAGAATGCGGTATCCTATTCCGCCGATTTTTACCATGGATCACTTAGAAGCTGAAATAAAAAAAACGCTCCCTAAAAAAGACCAAAAGCCAGAGGGAGTTTTGATTCGCTTTAAAATTTTATCAGTAGATACACCTAACCAAAAATCGAATAAAAATATTTGTTTTTTTATTGAAACCAATGAAGTAAAATCGTTAAAAACAAATACATCGGAAGATAAGTTTGTTATTGATTTGTATAAAGATGCCTTTGTTTTATCGGGTCTTTTATCAAATTTAACACTTATTAATGCTCCTTTACGTAAGATGGTCGAAGTGTTTGCGATAGAAAATGGTCTTAATGATTGTTTTCTTTTAAATGATCAAAAGGAACTGGTAGAAACCACTTTAGGAACCCCTTATCTAATTAAAGGAAAGCAGTGGGCAACCCCAAATATAATGTCCGGATGTCAAAATTTGACCTTTAGAACTGCATTCAATTCCTATTTAAACGAAAAATTACCCGAGCTGGAACTGCAAGAAAGAGTTATCACACCTTTTGAACTTCAGCAAGCTGATGAAATTCTTATTATTTCATTGGAATGGGGAGCAATCAGTGTAACCAATTACCGAAAGTCATCCTATCAGACTGTCAAGGGACAAGAAATAATGACTCGTTTTTTATCTACTTTAACCTAATTAATTTAAGTTGGGGTTTTGAGGAGAGTTGGACCAAATAAGATATTTACCACCGATAGCAATCATCTGATTTTTCCAGAAATTTTCGTCTTGAATACTTAGCAAGTCTCCTTGGTAGTGATTATCTACGACTACCCATGATTTTAAAGTGATTTCAGAATGAAGTTGATTTTCGGTCCATCCTGAATAGCCCAAGAAAAAACGAATATCATTCGAAGTCAATTGTTTGGAATTGACCAAATCAATTACAGCCTTGAAGTCACCACTCCAATAAAGATTGTCGTCAATCTTCACACTATTGGATATATAATGTGGGGCATTGTGCATATAATATAAATTATCTTGTTCCACAGGTCCTCCATAATAAAGGGGGGTTTCTACTAAAATATCCTCCAATACATCATTCAATGAAAACTCAAGTTTTTTATTTAAAATAAACCCAACGCTTCCCTCGGTTTTGTATTGCGCCACCATAACCACAGATCGGTGAAAGTTGTGATCCCCAATTATGGATGGTGCTGCAATTAGTAGTTTGCCATTATACATAGTAACTCTAAGCTACAAAAAAAAGCTACAAAAAAAGCTCCAAAAAGGAGCTTTTTAAATTGTATTGATAAAAAATTTAGTTAACTGAACTAGAAAGCTCAGCACCTGCTTTAAATTTAACAACTTTTTTTGCTGCAATCTTAATCGTAGCACCTGTTTGAGGATTTCTTCCTTCACGTGCTGCTCTGTCAGAAACAGACCAAGAACCAAAACCTACTAGTGAAACACGTCCACCGGATTTAAGAGTGCCTGTTACATTTCCTAAGAATGATTCTAATGCTTTTTTTGCAGCTGCTTTTGATACACCTGCATCTTCAGCCATTGCGTCAATTAATTCTGATTTGTTCATAATAACTTAAGGTTTAAATTTATTATAACAAATTTATACGGATTATTAGATTCGCAAAGTAAAACCGCTGTAAAAGCCCAATTTTGTTGATAAATAAACGCTTTTGTTAATAATGGCTGTGTTTTATTGTAGGACCATAGCCTCTTTACTAAATGTAAACCCATTCAGTAGTGCTTGACTTTCCATTCTTTTTTTGTTGGGTAATTGGATAATTTCACAATTTAGAAAGCCTTCTTTAGTTGCTATCAACAATTTTTTATTTTCCACAACGATCGTATTTTCAGGAAAAGAATGTTGCTGGACAAGTGCACTAGCCTTAAATATTTTCATTCGTACATTTTGCCCGTTGTTTTCAATAAGTGTCCATGCGCCAGGGTGAGGACTAAGTCCTTTTACTTTTGCAACAATTGTTTTTAGGGGTTCCTTCCAATTAATGGCGGTATTTTGGGTATTGAGTTTGGGGGCTTTATGTTCTTCACCACTTATTTCTTGTGGTTTTGGAATTAGTGACCCTTCTGAAAGACCTTGGATTGTTTTTGAAATAAGGGGGGCACCAATCAAAATGAGTTTATCATGTAGGGTTCCAAAGTCATCATTATTTTCAATTGGAATTTCTTCTTTTAGCAGTAGCATCCCTGTGTCAATTTTATCATCAATTATAAAAGTGGTTACTCCTGTTTTCTTTTCATTATTTATAAGAACCCAATTGATAGGAGCAGCTCCACGGTAGTCGGGTAATAAAGAGGCATGAAGGTTAATGGTTCCAAGTGGCGGTATTGACCAAACGCTTTTAGGTAACATTCGAAAGGCAACCACAACATGAAGGTCGGGCTTTAGCGCAGTCAATGTTGCAATAAAGGACAGGTCTTTAAGATTGTCAGGTTGTAAAACCTTTAAACCTTTTGCATCACTGTATTTTTTAAGGGGTGAAGCAATTATTTTTTTCCCCCGCCCAGCCATTCGATCTGGGGCAGTTACAACTGCGACAATATCGTGTGTTTCCTGCACTAAATAATCCAAACACTGAACAGCAAATTCAGGAGTTCCAAAAAAAATGATTCTTGTTTTTTTCACGGTTAAATTTAATTTATAATAGTGAATGCTTGATTGTCAAGGCGTTTTATTTTATTCATTTCTTGAAGTCGATAGAGAGCAGCAGTTAAATCATCTTGATCAAAAGCGACCATTTTTTTTAATTCATGAGCTGTTTTTGGTGTATCTTTTAAATGGGATAGAATATTGGCTTCTATATTTAAAGTCTTGGGTGTTTGCTGTTGACATTCTTTGGCAGAACACTTGCCACAAGGCTGTTTTTTTATCTCTCCAAAATAACGCAATAGGACATTTCGCTTACACTGTTTTTCGTCTTTTGTAAACGAGATGATTTGTTCTATTTTATCTGTTTTTATGGCATTTATTTCCTTCACTTTATTTAAAATCGAATTCAGCGAGTATTGGTCTTCTCTTGGAACGAGTCCAAAAAGTTGCACATCTTGGGCATTGTTTTCAATCTTAATGATGTTGTTTTCTTGTAGTTTATTCAATTTACCGAGAAGAACCTCCTCGGATTGTTTTAAGTTTTTTTTGATCTTTTGAAGATCAATCCTTAGTGAGTTCTGTTGGAGAAAGTCTTGATAATTCCTTAAGAAATAATGTAAAATATCATTTTCAGTCCTATTGATTTCTAGGTAGTTTAAAACGACTTCTCTTGAAGCTGTACTGCTAATTTTAATTTCCTTTTTTAAACTTAAATGCAATCTAAAAATTCCTTCTCGATCAAAAATATTCAAGCAATTAAGTGTTTTTTTTGGCGATAGCTCATAAGCATTACAAAAGTGTTTGAAATTAAAGTGAAAAAATTGGTCTTTCCCTTCACCATATGCGATTTGAAGATAGTTGCATAAATGTTTATAACACTTTTTAATTGCTTTTTTATCGGGTAAACTCCTTATAAACTGATGTCTTAGTTGTTGGAAATCCCCTTCTTGAACCAAAAGTGAAACAGTTGATGTCAAGCCATCTCTTCCAGCGCGACCTGTTTCTTGATAATAACTTTCTAAACTCTCTGGCATTGAAAGATGGATTACCGTTCGCACATCCGCTTTATCTATTCCCATTCCAAAAGCTGTTGTGGCAATCATTACTTTTGTCTTTCCCGTTTGCCAAGCGTTTAAGCGTTCTTTTTTATCGGGAGTTTCCATACCGCCATGAAAAAAGGAAGCAGCAATTTTTTTCTGTTGTAATAGGGCACTTAGTTGTTCTGTTTCGTTTCTTGTTCGACAATAAATGATGCTTGTTCCCTCATTATTTTTTAAAATTTTTTCAATGGTACCTATTTTATCTTCCGTGTGAATAATTTGATAGTTTAGGTTTTCACGTTCAAACGAAGCTTTAAAAAATTGGGTCTCTTTGAGTGCCAGATTTTCTTGAATATCAGCAACTACTTTTGGTGTTGCAGAAGCGGTTAAAGCCAATAGAGGTACTCCTGGGAAATAAGATCTTATATGATTAATCTTCCGATATGCAGGACGAAAGTCGTGCCCCCATTCAGAAATACAATGCGCTTCGTCAACAGCAATCAAATTGATGTTTACGGTTTTTATTCGCTCAATAAATTCTTCATTTTGAAGACGTTCTGGTGAAACATAAACACACTTAAAATTGCCATAAATACAATTGTCCAACTGTTTGGACAGGGATTGACTTTTTTTTCCTGAGGCAACATACATGGCCTTAATTCCCTTCGAATTTAGCTGTTGCACTTGATCTTCCATCAATGCAATTAAAGGCGAAATAATCAGGGTGACACCCTCTAAAAGAAGTGCAGGAAGTTGATAACATAAGGATTTACCACCCCCAGTAGGTAAAAGAGCTAGGGTGTCATTTCCTTGAATAACCGAGGTGATGATCGATTCTTGATGGGGTTTAAAGTGGTCGTAATTCCAATATTTTTTTAAAAGTTCTTCTTTAGTCATATGCTGACAAATGCTTTAGAATTATTGCAGTACGTTCTGCGGGGGAACACTTGGGGACTGTAAAAATGGGTGTTTTTGTTTGCTTATATACAGCTTCAATATAAGAATAAAAATGTTCAGCTTCTTCATAGCTTTCCATACGCTCCTCATCCGTACTGTAAATTTCTTTCCATGGGGGGAAAAGAATGACGAGATCATAAGTAAACCTCATAATCCGTTGTTCCCAGCTAACATTATCTTTCCCACAGGCTTTTAAATACGCATAGGTGTCGTGGATTCCTCGGTCAAAGAAAATAAAAGGTTTTCCTTCAATTTTTGTTTTATGTTGGGCATCTTCGAAATGCTGGATACGCCCTTGTAAAAGTTTTTCACTAAAAACTTCAGGCTTGGATAAAAAATAGTTTTCCATCCCCAATTTTTTACCTTCTTGAATCAAGCTTCTTGAAAATTCTTCATAACAATGATACCCTTTCTTCTTTAATAATTCAAGGATTGTTGTTTTGCCGCTTCCGGGACCACCACTAATCACTACCTTTAAATTATCACTTCTCATAAAACGTTTAAAACCTTTAAATTTAGTACCTTTGAGCAAAAGTAGTTGCCTTTTATGGTTTCAAACAATAATAAGGAAGATTTTTATTCACGACTCGAAGAACAACTGATTCCTTCTCAAAAATGGCCTGGGCCTTATGTCTTTAAATTTATAGTCAAGTCCAATTCAGAACATCTTGAAACCATTAAAAAATATTTTCAACCCTTTGAAGCCAAACTGTCCATCAAACATTCCTCCAAGAATACTTATATCAGCCTTTCGGTGAACGTTTTAATGCAATCACCCAAAGAAGTCATCTCGATGTATAAAAAAGTAGGAATTTTAGAAGGTGTTATGGCACTATAATTTTTTAGAGCAAATGCCTTTGGTTGTGTAGGTTTTTGTTATTTTGCAGAAGAATAAACCTGAATACCCCTAAACCCATCTTTTAATGGAAAAGTTACAATATAATACCAACAGGAAGCCACTCATTATCCCAGAATATGGGAGACATATTCATATTATGATTGAGCAAGTTCTTTCTATTGATGATCGAGAAGAACGCAATAAAATGTCAAAGGCCATCATTGGTGTAATGGGAAACTTAAATCCCCACCTTAGAGATGTCCCTGACTTTCAACATAAGCTATGGGATCAAATGTTCATCATGTCCAATTTTCAGTTGGATGTTGACTGTCCATTTGAAAAGCCTCAAGAAGAGGTTTTAGCGATGAAGCCACAAAAACTCCCTTATCCACAAAATCATCCGAAATATCGTTTTTATGGAAACAATATCAAGCGGATGATAGATGTCGCCATTGGTTGGGAAGAAGGAGATCTTAAAAATGCCTTGTTGTTTAATATTGCCAACCATATGAAGAAAAACTTCTTAAGTTGGAATAAGGACACTGTAGAGGATAGTGTTATTTTACAACACCTTGATGAGTTGTCAGGAGGGAAGTTAAAAGTACCCGAAGACCATCTTCCCCTTTCGGAATCTTCGATGCTCTTAAAAATCAAATCTAAAAATGGAAATGGCCCTAAAAGCAATTTTCAAACCCGCAGTAAAAGAAACTCAAAAAACAGGAAAAAATACTAATCGAATTAACTTTATGGGTAGTTTTCAGATTGAAGGGGGACATAAATTAGGGGGTTCTATCACTCCTCAAGGGGCAAAAAATGAAGCACTTCAAATCCTATGTGCAGTACTTTTAACTAGTGGTGAAGTTCATATTAACAACATTCCGGATATCATTGATGTTAACAAACTAATTGATCTCCTTCGAAAATTAGGCGTTGTTGTAACTAAAATTAGTCAAAAGGAATATACGTTTCAAGCAGCTTCTGTCAACTTAGACTATTTAACTTCCGATCAATATAAAATTGATGGAAAGGGATTGAGAGGTTCCATAATGTTAGTAGGTCCCTTGTTGGCTCGTTTTGGAAAAGGGAGCATTCCACGCCCGGGTGGAGATAAAATTGGACGTCGAAGATTAGACACTCATTTTGAAGGTTTAATTAAGCTTGGCGCAAAATTTAATTACAACAAAGAAAATTATTTTTACAGTGTCGAAGCAGAGCAATTAAAAGGAGCTGACATGCTTTTGGATGAAGCTTCTGTTACGGGTACTGCCAATATTGTTATGGCGGCAGTTCTTGCTGAAGGAACAACCACCATATATAATGCAGCCTGTGAACCTTATCTTCAGCAGCTTTGTTTGATGCTCAATCGTATGGGGGCTAAAATCAAAGGTATTGGTTCCAATTTACTGCATATTGAAGGCGTAAAACAGTTGGGAGGCACTTCGCACACCATTCTCCCAGACATGATTGAAATTGGAAGTTGGATTGGCCTTGCAGCAATGACACAAAGCGAAATAACCATCAAAAATGTTCGATGGGAATACCTAGGACAAATACCAGCTGTTTTTGCAAAACTCGGTATTCAAATCGAAAAAAGGGAGGATGATATTTTTATTCCAGCACATTCTAATGGTTACGAAATTCAAAATTACATCGACGGCTCCATTTTAACGATTTCTGATGCTCCGTGGCCAGGGTTTACGCCCGATCTTTTAAGTATTATTTTGGTCATAGCAACTCAAGCTCGTGGGAGTGTGTTAATTCATCAAAAAATGTTTGAAAGTCGCTTGTTTTTTGTCGATAAATTAATTGATATGGGAGCCAAAATCATCCTTTGTGATCCCCATCGTGCTACCGTTATCGGTCATGATTTCCAATCCTCTCTAAAATCAACGGTAATGACGTCTCCAGATATTCGTGCTGGGATCTCGCTTTTGATTGCCGCCTTATCTGCTAAGGGTACGAGTGTTATCCATAACATTGAGCAAATTGACCGTGGATATGAAAATATTGACTCTCGCCTACGAGCATTAGGAGCTAGAATACAACGTAGCTAGGTCTTTTTTCACCCTTTAGTACATATCATTGATAATAGCGACAGAGTCTTGAATAAGTTTTTTTAAGACCTTAATATCGATGTCTGTTAGTTTTTTAACATAAAGACAGCCTTTTCCTAAACGGTATTTACCCAAACCCTCAAAGTTGAGTTTTGGATGTGTAAGATCACACATGAGGTAGAAACTAAAAGCTGTTTTTCGGGGGGAATAACCCGTTAGAAACCAATCACCTTCCCTTCCTGATTTGTATTTGAAATGATACGATCCAAATCCAATGATTGTAGTTCCCCACATCTTAGCCGTTTGCTGGGTTGTTTCCTTCATTAAATGATAGATGGCCCAACTATCTCTTCGTTTCTTTTCCTCTTCAATACTGTCTAAAAATAAAGCTACAGACCGATTGGTCGGTTGTGTTTTATTTTGTGACATGGTGTTTTTTTAATAAAATACAAAAAATATTAGCGTTTTGCAATTTTATTATTGCTTATGCTGCGTTGTTGGCTGCATCGAAAGCGTTCAATATCACCTGACCTTGATTTAAGATGTTTGGTTTTACGTCCCTGAACCCGTTGTCGCCATAGTTTAAAACTAGACGTTTTCATTTCTCTCCGCATTAAGGTAATGACCTCTTGTTCTTTCAGTCCAAATTGCATCGTAATTGCATCAAAGGGGGTACGATCTTCCCATGCCATTTCAATGATACGATCAATTTGTTGCGGATCTAATTGTTTTATTTTTTCCATATTATTGAATACTTTTTCTGTTGGGTAGGGTATGACGTGCTAGTATCCGTCGACTTTCTTGAACCACTACCTTGTTCTTTTGCATTTTCCATAAAATGTCTCCAGCCCTTTTTCTAGAAGTTTCCAAGTCAACAAGGGGAAGAGGGTAATCCTCGCCAGGTTTAAAACCATATCCACTTTGTTCCAAAGGAGTAAGTTCCCAAGGATAATGCACAAAGGGGAGGGGGATTTTCTCTAATTCTGGCACCCACTTTTTAACAAAATACCCATGAGGATCATGCTCAATTCCATTTTTAACTGGATTGTAGATACGTAATGTATTGATACCAGTTTCACCAGCCTGCATTTGAAGTTGAGGATAATGAATTCCAGGTTCAAAGTCTAAAAATTGCCGTGCTAAAAAGGCTGAGGCTTTTTGCCAAGGTTGCCAAAGTTGATGAACAAAAAAAGAAACAACTAAAGCACGCATTCTAAAATTTAAATAGCCTGTTGCGACCAAACATCGCATAGCAGCATCTACGATTGGAACTCCCGTTTGTCCATTTTCCCATGCGCGAATACGAATAGGGTCAACCTGTTTGTTTATTTGATGATATCCTAAATTAACACTCTTAAATTCCATCTTATATTCCATCTCAAATTTTTGAATAAAGTGGGCTTGCCAGCGCAAACGCGAGCTAAAAGCTTGTAGGGCAAAACCGTGTTTTTTTCCATGCAATCTTTGGGCTGTTTCTTGTACTACTTCTCGCATGGAAATATTTCCCCAAGCAATATATGGGGATAACCTGCTACAACTTCGTCGTGCTAGATCTGGTTTGGAAATGTGTTTTTGATAGTTAAAGTAGCGTTCTTCAAAAAAAGAGCTAAAATAACGCCTAGCAGTTAACTCTCCACCTCTTT
>CBFIJI010000084.1:0-9349 GCA_965662885.1 Flavobacteriaceae bacterium
TTGGTGAGTAGTTTCTCTTAAATAATGTTCTATTGTACTATACTAAAAAACCCCGTTCTAAAAATGGAACGGGGTTTTATTTTTTAGGGCTGTACTGCCTCTTTGATTTTCTAATTCACTTCCCGTAAAACGACATTATCGATAAAGATGCCATCCCCAAAGTTCCCATCATAATTCCCGGCTTTAATTACCAAGATAAGGGTGCCTTCTGGGGTTAGGTCACTATCGGAAAAGACAACAGTTCCATTACTGTTGAGTAGAGAATCGTCTGGGATGGGACAGCCTCCAGCAGCAATACTGTAAATATCACCATCATAAGCATTGATACCGCAGTTTTCATTTTCACCAAAACTTTTGACAAAAATCTCTACGCCTCCATCAGTATAATCATCACCGGCAGCCTCAATCGTTTGTTTTCCAAAAAAGACTTCCAACCAAGAATTCGTGGTTCCGCCACTACGGACGTCCATATTGAATTGATAAGTCACTCCAGGGTCAACATCAATTTCTTGCCAAAGCAATGCATTGGAGAAATTGATACCAGCAACACTTCTAAAGGCAAACTCTCCGTCCACAAATCCATGATTGACTGCATTGTCGTCATTGGTCCATAGTTGTTTATACGTCCATCCATTGGTGTCGTTCATTTCACCGTCTAAGGCTAGGTTTTCACCCACAACAACTGGTGGCGCTTCGTCAACATTAAAATGAAACACCTCAGAGGTGGATCGATTTCCTGTGGCGTCAATGGTGACGACTTGCCAGTAATAGGTCAGGTCTTTTGCTACTGTTGCTTCATAGGATTTTGAAGTAGAAGTCCCGGCTAAAGTCGAAGGAGGATTGGATGTATCCATCATGATTTCATAGGAAACGATGTCATTGTCCAAATCACTTACGGACCATTGGAGGTTTACTGTACCTTCATATACATTGGCGTCCACTTCTGGGCTGATCACTTCTGCCTGAAAAGGAACATGAGTTTCGTCAGCTAAACCAGCATTGTGAAATTTCCATATTGCACTTTGTTTGGACGTCCCTGAAGCGGTATTAAGTGCTGTTACCGACCAGGAAAATGAAGTGCTTCGAAGTATGGTTACTGCAGCCGAGGTGTTGGTTACGGTAACCAATTGGTCTGAATTGGTATCTAAATTGGTAATTTCTAAAAGATAAGAGTCTGCGTTGGTCGCTTCATTCCATTGGAAGGTCACCTCGCTTTGTGTTTCGGAGATGATAGTTCCTTCATTACATTCTGTGTTGTTGTCTGGAAACACAAGTGTTATGGCTCCGGGTGTTATTACCGGTTCCGAGGTTCCCCCGTCACTACTACTGTCTTTGGAACATCCAAGAAATATCCCAAGACTTAAAATCAGTATGATATTATTGAATTGTTTCATTATTTGATGAGTTTATAGTTGTATGTTTTATTGTCTTTGATCAGTTTAAGAATATAGAGTCCTTTGGGAAGGCTTTTGATGTCAATTTGTGACGAGCCTTTTCGAACTTCCCGGTGGATTATATTTCCAGTGAGGTCATAAAGAACCATTTCTATAGGGTTTCGTTCTGTGTCACCAATGGTTATATAGATATAATCACCTGTCAGTGGGTTGGGATGCACCAGGGGTTCTTTGTTAAAGGCCATGGTTTCTTTATGTATCCCTTGACACTCTTCATCAGTTTTTACTGTTAAACTGTTGATATCCTTTCCTAAGGGTAAGGTGATACTACTTTCCTCGGTCACGTAGGTCTTTTCATTGAGTTCAATAAAATATCGCGATGCCCCGTTAAGATCAAGAGTAATGGTTTGTTCGTTAGTATCAATGGTAGAGCTAACGGCAAGATCCATAGGTTGTTCTACGGCAACCGTAAAACACTGTTGCAATTGTGGATAGTTCGTTAAGGTAAAGCATAAGGTATAGGAACCTGCTGGCAGTCCTGTAAAATCGGTTGTATTTGTAAATTCTTTGGAGACCGTTCCATTTCCAGTTAAACTGGCCGTATAATCGTCAGTTGTTGCAGCAGTTACAAAAATTCCACCATTATCATTGGCGCGACAAGTTTCACTTTCAACGCGTATGGTAAAATTATTAATGCCAATGGTTGGGATGGCACACCCGTTTTCATCGATAATGGTCCCTTCGGGTGAATTTGGACAGTCATCCAATTCGTCAATAATGCCATCTTGGTCGGTGTCGGGCAATTCAATTTGTATCCAGTTGAGGTTAAAGTCTCCAGTAACCACTTTCATTCTTAAGGTTTGAAGTCCTTGGGTAAGGGGTATTTTTCCAAGAGTATCTTCCCAAATTTGCCAACCACCTGTGACTGGGAAATCTATAGTGGTTAAAGCTGTTTCATCCCCAGAATCTGCTACCTCATAAAAAGTAACTCGTCCTGCTCGAGATTCAGCAGCTACTCGGAGTCGGATATCGTATTCCAAATCACGGGTTACATTGATTCTATAGTCGGCATAATCATCCGTACTGGTATAGCTTAAGTTGAGTCCACCACCTTCATCAGTAGTCGTTTCTGTTTGAATTCCAAAAGTTTCAAAATAATTTTCTGCTTCAATTTTCCCTGGAATTTCAAAAATCTGGGGAATGGTATTGTTTACCGGAAGTTCTGTGAATGTGGATAAGGTTTTACCCGCGTTGGTTTGTATTCCAGTTCCGTTATAACTCAATTGAACCACATCGCTATGGATAAGGTCGGTGTCAAAGTTCAGGGTGAGTTTACGTTCTGCATTTGCTTGAAGCTGCACTTCGGAAATTGTTTTTACCTCTCCATTGACAAGTAGCGTAAAGTCTACTTCCGATCCGGTTAGGGTAGTGCCATTTACTGATTGATTGAGAACGACTTCAATTTCGTTATTGGTTGCTCCCGTACCCGCATTTAAAACAGAAAATGAAGCGGAATCAATCTCCCCTGTTTTTGTAAAAACCACACTACTCATATTGTAGGAGGTTGCACTATCGGCTCGAAAGGTCAAGGTGTGGGTGCCCGCTTCCAAAATCACATCAGTGATTTGTTGGGTGATAAAATTGGTCCATCCTCCAGTGGCTGAAATGGTTTGAATATCGGTGATGGCTTCATTGTTAAGATCAAAATGATATTGTCCACCACTATCATTCGAGGCCACCCGAACATCCATGGAGTAGATTCCTGACTCTGTAACGTTAACCGTGTAGTTCATCCATTCTCCTTTGTTGATAAACCCGACATGAAAGCCATTGCTGTTCATCGTATCGGTATTGGATTCAATGTCAACCCCATCATTTCGATAGACCCATCCAGAATTCCATGCTTGAAAGGAGTTGGTGTTCAATTGATAGTTGGCGGTGTCAACATCATAGTATGCAAAGTTATTTTTTCCTAAATCATAATCCGACATATGAATGATCCCAGGGATTTGGTGTTGGGTGTAGGGGATGGTTTCATCGGTATGCGGCTGTCTTATTTTAGCATCATAGACATCTTTTTGGAAGGTGCAGTTTTGACTGTTGGTTTTATTGGCCAAATCCATCATTGCTGCATAGGCTACTTCTTCTGAGGGTTTCTCTACATTGCCTCTCCAGTATTCCAAAATGTTTCTGTAGCCATCGGTAAATTCGATACCGTAAGGACCAACAATTGTTTCAATTCTTTTCATGGGCCACCACGACCACCCAATCCCATTTTGTTCAAACAAGCTGACGGCATCAGTGAACCAAACATTGGAATTTTCACCAGACTCACCCATCCATAGGGGTACATTGTGTTGTTCTCTAATGTCAAGCACCCATTGAATAGATCCGGGATCATTATAGCTCCAGTATTTGTGAAAGCTATAGACCATATTGTCGTCCCATGGTGGGGTTAGACCTGTAAAGTCATTCGCAAACCAGTTTCCTTCAATAAAGATAATATGGTTTTGATCGACCGTTCTTATGGCAGTTGTAATGTTTTCATACAATTCTCTGAGGGCTGTTCCTCCAGGTAAGTTCCAATTGACTTCGTTGATTAGGTCGTATCCTCCCATCCAAGGTTCGTCCACATAGCGTTCCGCCAGTTTTTGCCACAGGGCAACGGTTTTGCTTTTATTTTCATCACTTTCCCAAAGGGAAGGTTTGTCAGGATCGTAGTCTGATATGGCTGCATTGGCTCCTTGACCTCCTGGAGCTGCATGTAGATCGAGGATTAAATACATTTGATTTGCTTCACACCAATCCAACAATTCATCAACCATTTCAAACCCTTTAGTAAGCCAAGTATTTTCCCCTTGAACGGGTTCGTCTTCAATAGGTAAGGTGAATAAATTGTAGTGCATGGGAAGTCGGACACTATTGTAACCCCAAGTTGCTAATGAGTCAATATCTGCCTTGGTTACGTGGTTGTCCAACCACGCTTGAAAAAATTCATCTGTTTTTGTCTCCCCGAAAAGTTCAATTAAACGTTCTCTAAATTCATGTTGAGTGTCGGCAACATCGGAAGATTGCATCATATAGCCTTCCATCAACATCCAGCCGCCAAGGCCCATCCCTTTGAGAATCACCTCATCTCCATTTTCATCTACTATCTTCTTTCCTGAAGTCGTTAATCCTTGTCCCCAAAGCACAGTACAGGATAATATTATAGTAAATAATATTAATCGTAATTTCATTTTGGTTTTTTTAATTTAAATCTTTTTTAAAAATAGAAAACTACTTTCATTTTAAATAAAAAAACGACAACAATTTGTATTCGTAAGGTTTAATTTGGGGTAATTTATCGTATTTCGATTCTTTTTTTTCGGAAACGTTTTTTAAAGTCTTCTCCTTATTGTTTGAGTTAATGCTACTAAAAGGAGCGACTAAGCTTTTGAACGCTTTGATTTCCCTCCTGATCACGTAAACGAACGTGTAACCAAAAAGGGGAGGTCCACACTATATTTTGGAGGAGAACTTTGTGTTCAATAGATTCTCCTGTGGAGAAGGGTACCTGTTGATTCAAGGCATATTCTGTGGGAGAATCAAAATCGGAATTATCTGCCGCTAAAACATCATAGAACAAGGTATCTCCGTCTTGGTCTTGAAATTTTAAGGTGATGGTTTGTGCTGCTTTATCTATGATTACAGCATTTATTGATGGGATGTAATTGGGCATATTTTCTCCAGAGGTAGTTGCAGTAAAGGTTTTGGAGGTATTTTTACCGGATTTATTTTCAGCGGTGACATTCCACGTAAATAGGCGATTCTTTACTATTTCGATTTTGAGTGAAGTGTTTTTGGTGCTTTTTGAATGCAGTTCTACACCGTTTTGGTCAAAAATACGCAGCTGGTAGTTGGTTGCATTGCGTGCGCTTTTCCATTTGAATTCAACATATAAAGTAGTGTCTTCTTTATTTATGTTCCCTTGGCAAATTGCATTATCCAAGGGTTGGAGTAAACTAATATTGCCAGGTTTGGGTATTTCTGGGGTTTTTAATTGTTGCGTTTGATTTAAGGGTTCGTTTTTTGAACACGAATAAATTATCAAAGCTCCTAAGAGACAAAAAGTAAATGAGTTAAAGGTCATTTTTTCACAATGTATTTAAATTCGATTTTTTCTTCCAAATTCGTTGCGCTGATCAAGTAAATCCCAGTAGGGAATGAGCTAATATCGATTTTCATTTGTGGTTCAGCTTGTTTTTCAAACAATATCCCACCAGTAGTACTGAAAATTCTGAGGATTCCTTTCGCTCCTTCCACATAGATCCAGTCGGCGGTTGGATTTGGATAAATACTAAAGTTTTTTTGTAGAAATATTTTTTCTTTAAAACTTATTTGACAGGATTGATCTCCTTTGATTTCAATTTGATTTTCGCCAGGATAAAGATAAAATCCTAAGGTATTGGGTTCAATGGTTGAGAATTGAACCTTCTTTTGAAAATTCCCATTGATAAATATGGAGTAATTTTTAGATCCTGAAGCAGTGTACTGTATTTTACTTGTTTTTCGATTAATATCAAGTTTTGATGCGGTTAACGGTACACTTTCACCAATGACCACAGTATATCCATTAATAGCACTACCCAATTGGTCACTAAAATGGAAGTTTAGTGTATAATTTCCAGGCAATAGGTTGGAAATTTCATAATCATCATTGGCTAAAACACGTTCGAATTCTTGTTGGTAATTTTCTGAACTTACGGTAATGTCAAAATAATAGGGGGATGCATTGTTGATTTTTATGTAACCGTTAGCAGTATTTGGGCAACTTGGGGTGTAACCACTTATTGTAAAATTATTTGCAGAAAGAACTAGCCCCCCCAATACGTCAACAGTGGCTCCCTCAGGGGTGTTGTTGAATTGATCAAGATGGTCCATGACTCCATCATCATCACTGTCTACGGAATTCAGAGGACATCCTGAGCTGTCAACAGCTGCGTCTTTAGGTGTTTCAGAACAAAGATCATCGGCATTAATAACCCCATCTTGATCACTATCCAATTGATTGTTTGAACAACCATTAAAATCGACCATTTCTCCAGCCTCAGAAAAGGGACAAAAATCTGTAGGATTTTTAATCCCGTCCTGATCACTGTCAAAGGTGTCGCAACTTTCAGCATAGGTAGTTATAGCTCCTTTTTTCCAATTGCTGTAAATCCCATCTGCTGCTTCTGCTTTAGTGGCATCGTCCACTTCAACACAGACCAAATATGGGTTGTTCTCTAAATCAACGGTCCTGAGAAGGGGGTTGTTTCCATTTTTAAGGCTTAAAAAGTTAAGTTGAGTATTGTTAAGTTCTACAGAAGTTAATTGGGTATTTCTTGATAAATCAAGGTAGGTTACCAAGGTGTTGGATAAGGCTAGGTTTTTTAACGTGGAATTTTCACCCAAGGTTATTTTTTTTAGTGGATTATTATTGGCAAAAAACAAGCTTAATTTGGTATTTTCTTGGAGGTCTATTTCTGTTATTTTATTATTTAAAATATTTAATTCATTGAGTTTTTTATTGTTTTTTAATTCCAAGTTAGTTAACTCATTATCACTAACATTTAGGTTTTTTAATTCAACATAAGAGGACAGATCAATGGTGCTTAGATTGTTACTATTAAGCCATAAAAAATTAATCTTGGAATTGGGGGCTAATTGAATTTGTTTAAGGTGGTTATTTTTTAGATTAAGAGCTGTTAAATTATTATTTTCTGAAAAATTAGCAACTTCAATTTCGTTGTTGTTTGCTTTTAACTGATAAAGCATTTCAAAAGCTTCGATTCCAGTCAAATCCTTGATTTTTGAATAGCTTAAATCAAGAACTTTAATGTTTTTAATAGCTTCGGTAACGACATAATCATCCATGGTGGTGTCATATCCTAATCCAATCAATACTGCTTCAAAATGATCATCGGGGATAAAGGTTCTATTGTCACTTTGAGTCGTAAATGAAAAAGTTTCTGAATAGGGACTTTCACCACAGGAATTTATTGCTTTAACCCGCCAATAGTATTGGGAATTGAAATCCAGTTGATTCACCTCATACTTATTTTGCTTGCTATAATTTTGGGATATAGCTGTCTTAAAGTTTTTATCTTTAGTAATTTCAAGAATATAGCCAGATGCCTGACTGTCATTTTGCCATTCTAAAACGAGGGGTAAGGGCGAATTTTTTTGGGTGTCATAGGGACTAATAAGTTTTGGAGATCGATTTAGGGTTTCCGAAATCCACAGGGTCAATTGGTTCGCTGTCACTTTACCGCTGGCAGTGGTTGCTTTAACTATAAAATTATTTTCTCTAGATTTTAGGTTGTTTAAATAATCAATTTTTAAGGTGACGGTAGTGTCTTCTGAGTTGCTTTCTGGAGTAAATTCTGCGGTAACCCCTTCCAGTCCTTCGATAGAAAATTGTACATTCTCATTAAAATCATTAAGCGTTTTAAAGCTTAATGTATAGCTAACCTGAGTGGTTTCATCCAAACAGACTGTTTTTGATTTCTCGTTTGATGGTACATCGATGATAAAATCAGCTTTTTTAATTGCAAGAGGTACATTATTAATATCAAAAAATAGTTGATTATTTCCCCGAATCATGATACGTCCTTTTATGGTTTCTATTTCTTGTGGAACGGAAAATTCATAAACTCCTGAATTGGGTACTGCTTTTGCCAATTCATAAGAAAAATGTGCTCCTCCATCTGTGGAGAATAAAATATCCACTAAAGGTGTATTAACGGCACCTTTATCGGTATTGGCGACGTCCCAATGGATTTGTTGTTGGGTGCCTATATACCAAAAGTCGGCTGCTTTATTCTGTGAGGTAATTTGAAAAGGACCTGCCTCATCGGTTACTGTAATCACTTTATTGTCTGTTGCAATTCCGCCACCCCTTAGGTCATTGTCACGGACAGTAAATGTAAAGTTCAAGATCCTTTTTACAGAAGGAAGTACTTCCCAAGTATTAGCAAGAACACCTTGGTTGACGGTTTGCAAATTGGGCAAATATCGGTTCGGTGATGGACTAGGAGGTAACCACCGAAACATTGGTCCAATTGGGGAATTGTTTTGTGGTGGTGCTGTAGTAAATTCTGTATCCATTTGAGACCAAGTATAGGTCAAACTATTTTGTTCATCATCCGATCCAATCCCTTCCAAAACAAAAGGGGTGTCTTTTGGGATAACCTGATCTGGTCCAGCATTTGCTTTAGGGAGTGTATTTTCGGTGTTTACGGTGTTACCACAGTTATTTAACAATGTTGTAACCGCTCTGATTTCAGCAATACTTTTGGTGTGAAAAAACATTTGCTCTCCACCAAAAACGTTCGTGGATTCACATAAGTCAGCATAACCCATGATCGTATTTCCAGAACCGGTTTCTACGGCTGAGGCAGGGTGACGATTTTCGTTTAAATTTTCACAGTTATTAAAACTGTGTTCTGCTCCTAATTGATGTCCTATTTCGTGAGATAGTGTTCCAACATAAGGGTCAGGAGCATATTGCATTCCAGTTGCAGCAGTTCCCTTTTCTTCGGAACATAGGCTCCAAAGTGCGGCAATGCCTCCACCACCGTAATGGATTAAATGACCAAGATCATAATCATTTTGTTCTATTTTTGTTTTAAGAATTTCTGGAAAATGATTGATGCTTTCATCCACATCCAGATGGGAAAGTTGATCTGTTTTTGGGTCTAAAAAAATTAATGTGTCGTTGTTGGCGATCAATTCAAAATTAATACTAACATCCCTATTGTAAATACTATTAACTTTTAAGAGGACTTCGTTAATCCATGACAATACAATTGCTTTTTTCTCCACTGGATTTGTGCTTTTTGGGATGTTTAATTCATTGAGAATTTCTTCCGACATTGCTCCTGTAACACCAAGCGCTAGGCGAAAGGTCTTTAGCGTTTGTTCTACTTTGG
>CBFIJI010000085.1:0-9327 GCA_965662885.1 Flavobacteriaceae bacterium
TTTTTTCCCATTCCCACGAAGAGGTCAAGGAGGTAATTTGTGTTTCAATATTATGGTGGGTGGAAACTACCCCTTTGGGTTTTCCAGTGGTACCACTAGTATATAGAATCATGGCACGACGCTCCATTGTTATGGAGGGTAGTTCACCCGTATTTGATTTCAACTGATCTGATTGTATAAACCGAATTTCCTTTTTTGTTTTTAACGGTTTAATGAGATCTTCAAAGTCTTTAGAATAAATGATTATTTCTGCTTGGGTGTCTTCAACAACATACTGTATGGAGGCTAAAGGGTGCTTGACACATAAGGGAACAGCAATTCCTCCGGCTCTCCATATTCCCCATTGAATACTGGTGTACTCAAAACTAGGGGGCACAATAAAGGCAACACGTGCTTCTTTAAGGTCGTTCCTATGGTCTAATAAGTCGTGCGCAATTTGGGCGGAAGCGAGAAGGAGATCTGCATAAGAAAAAGATGCTCCATCGCTTTTTATTGCAATGCGATCGGAATATTTTGAAGCATTATTTATTAATGTAATCACATGGAAAGTTACAAAATAGAAATCAAATCGGATCTCAACAGCTTCGTTTTGGATCCGTTGAGTAGTACCATTTTAACGGTTGTCTATAAAGGATGTACACTTATAACTTAAAAAACTCTTCTTCAGAGATTTTAAAGTAGTTCCCATCCTGAGACGCATCATAAAAAAAATGGAAGGTATGCTTTTCGTTAAAATTGATGTTGGTTCGTTCTCGCTGTTCAAAATAAAACTCCTTCGATTTAAACTGAACAAAAATCCGCGTCATAGGAAGATTTTTAAAGATAAAAGAGCCTCCATTTCGAATATAAGCATGGCGCATGTATTTTCTGTTTTGGTCTCTCAATAAAACAATGACATCATGCTCCACCTCGTTGGTCACCTCTAGCATGGACGTTGAAACTTCACTTTCAACATCAGCAGGGAAAACATGTGCAAAGGTTTGGTCTCCCGTTTTCCCTCTTTGTGCAGTACACAGCAAGGGGAGTAAAAAAATAAAAAGAAGGGATGTAAATTTTTTCATCGTTTAAGGGCATTTAATTTATAATAAAGTTAATAAATATATTAAGCTTTACAAGTAAAACGACGCTTACTATAATCACTTTGAAGATGTTTTAATACTCAGTAAAAGCTTTAACGCTAAATGGACTCCCAAAATAAAACCTCCAAAGGAATTTCTTATTCATACAAGGACATATCATAGCCTTGATTGTCAAAAAATAAAATTCTGTTGAGGGAACTGCTTAAGGTTTTATTTGCAATAGTATTTGAGATGCGATCAGGGAAATATTTAACTGCTATATAAAGGAGAAATAGTTCTGCAATATCTTCACGAAGTGGGTAGTCAGCGGCATAGGTAGAAATATAATTTCCATCATCGGTTGCAGCGTTGAGCCACTCTTGTGTCCCATAAGTCATGCCGTCAATGGAAGTGTGTGCGGCTTCATGAATTAAGGTTTCCTCTACTATGCCAGTCCCAAAGTTTTCATAAAAGGTAGTCATGCCTGTGTGTACCAAGATGTTCTTATTACCTCCACCATAAGCTTCTTCTCCTTTGTGAATCCACATGGTTTCTACGTCTTTTCGTAATTCCGTGGGCAACTGTCCAATCAAAAAGGCATATTTTTCTGCTTGAATCGCTGCTTCTTCTGCACTAAATTCAGGATTAATTTGAATTTCTGTGGTGAGCCCATCGGAAAAAATAGTGGGGAAAAGATGGGGTTCTAAAGTCACCCATCTTCCGCCATTCCTTCGGTCGAACATGGTTCGCACTCCAGTTCCACTATAAGATAGGGATTGAAAGAGGCTGGGATCCTCCTGAGTGATAATATCTCCCGTGATAAAAATAGTTCCGTCAAAAGGGGGACTCGTCAAATTTAGCTTGGTGAATTCATATGGGGAGGTTGTGATTTCTGGTGTTGGTGTCTCAGCAGCTGACTTTCCTTTGGAACAGGAAAGACTTAGTAGTGACGCCATTATTAAAAAGCGAACCTTAAACATCTTATCATATATATAGTTACTCCCCTAATTTAAGGTAATTATTACTTCACTAGTATGCTTTTTTAAATATCCTTTTTAAGAAGACAACTTTAAAAACACTTGAGGGTTAAAAAATGTGGGGGTAAGCGATAAAATATTATTCTTGCTAATGAACTGCTGAAGGGAGTGTATTCATATGGGAAACAAATTTATTTACACGGGTAACGTTTACGCCTAAGTCAGAAACCCCAAGGCGTGATTTTGAATACACATAAAGTACTGTTTCCCCATTTTTAAAATGTCCATTGACAATAAAATCATCTGGAAAACGCCACAAGAGGGTTCTAAAAACAGCGTGAGTTTGACTGTCCCATTGTCCAATGATTGTTGTTCTCGCTTCTTCTTCAATCCAACGATTCACCTCATCCATCACCGTGGAAAGGTCTGCTTGGAAACGCAAAGCCTTGAGTTGCTGGCTTCTGAAAGGTTTTGGTCCAATCATCACACAATTTTGTGAAGCTGAAGGACAACTTTCAGGAAATTCTTCTGGAGGGATAACTTCATCAACTGCAAGAAATTGAATCCCAATGACGATGAGTATATAAAGCCCTGCTAAAGAAAGGAGTACACGGATGGGTTTTGATTTTATTGTCATGTCAGTTTTTGTATAAATTCATTTCTTCTATCAAAAAAAGTTGGACAAATTTCTCCTTTTAAATTCAAAACCCATGTAAGGATCCTAGGATTTTAAACTTCTTTCGCTAAAAATAGTTAAACTGAATATGCCTTTAGGATTCCTTATTTTTAAATCCTACTCTGATAGGTATATAATTCATAATAGCGTCCTTGACTTTCAATAAGTTGATCGTGATTCCCCTGTTCGGCTATTTGCCCACTTTCAATAACAAGGATTTGATCAGCTTTTTTAATGGTACTTAGTCGGTGAGCAATTACAAAAGTGGTTCTGCCTTTCATCAAGACGTCCAAACTTTTCTGAATCATGGCTTCACTTTCCGTATCAAGATTGGAAGTAGCTTCATCGAGGATTAAAATTCTTGGATCGGCTAATATCGCGCGTGCAATGGCAATTCGTTGGCGTTGCCCTCCCGATAATTTTACCCCTCGTTCACCGATTAAGGTATCTAAGCCTTCTTCAAAGCGGTCGGTAAATTCATTGACATAGGCGGCTTCTACCGCTTTTAAAACAGCTTCCTCTGTTGCATTGGGCCGTGGAAATAGAATATTTTCTCGGATCGTTCCTTCAAACAAAAAATCATCTTGTAGTACCACCCCTAATTGACCCCTGAAAGAGTTGAGGGTTACTTTAGAAAGGTCTTGACCATCGATGGTAATGGACCCAGAATTGGGATTGATAAAGGAGGCTACCAAACTTGCAATGGTTGTTTTCCCAGCACCAGAGGATCCTACTAAAGCGGTAACCGTGCCTTTTTTTGCCTGAAAACTAATGTTTCTAACAACCAGCTTGTCGCTTTCGTAAGCGAAAGAGACGTCTTTAAACGCAATCTCTCCTTGAATGGTCGGGATATCGATGGTTCTGCTAGAGGCGTTTTCTTCCGGCTCCATATTCATGATTTCTTCTGTACGATCTAGTCCTGCAAAAGCTTCTGTCAATTGACTTCCAATATTACTCATCTGAACAATGGGCGCAATCATAAAGCCAAGTAAAAGGGTAAAGGCTAAAAAATCTCCTGTCGTTAGGGTTTGATCGATAATCATAGCACCACCAATTCCCATGATCCCCACGGATGCTAGTCCCAATAAAAAGGAGGAGGAACTGGTCATCACTGCGGTTGCTGTTAAACTCTTTTTTACATTTTGAAATAAACGGTCAACCCCCTTTTCAAAACTTATGTTTTCCTGTTCTTCGGCATTAAAGCCTTTAATCACACGAACACCGTTGAGGGTTTCTGTTAACCGACCCGTCACTTCTGCATTAATTACTGCCCGTTTCCTAAAAATAGGGCGGATATAACCAAACGCTTTTAGGGCAACAACCGCAAATAGCGCTACAGGAGCCAAAACAAAAAGAGTCATTTTAGGGCTAATATTGATTAATAAAACAAAGGAGATGATGGCGGTAATACTTCCTCCTACCAATTGAACCAATCCTGTTCCAATTAGATTTCGAACCCCTTCTACATCGCTCATAATTCTGGAAACCAAAGCCCCAGATTTGTTTTGATCAAAATAGGAAATAGGAAGAGAAAGGACTTGTTTTTGAACTTTTGCTCGTAGTTTGGATATCAACAGTTGTGCTTCTACACTTAATAGTCGGGTTAATGCAAAGGAGCTTAGGGCTTGTATTAAAATAGCTGCTGTTACCAACAATACCATTGTCAACAAAGATTGTTTGTCTTGACTAGGAATGATCTCGTCCAGCAATTCTTTACTTTTTAAAGGAAGGACTAAACTGGCTAGTCGGCTGATAATAATCAAAATCAAACCAATAAATACGATCCCACGACGCGGCCAAATAAATTCCTTAAAGGCTTGACGAACCGATACTTTTTTTTTGTCCATAACTGTGAAAAAATTTCAGCCGAAAGTACTTAAATTAAAAAGGATTAAAATTAATCCATCTTATTAAACAACCTTCATTATTTTCTGTTTTTTCCAACCTTCAATATAGTATAATACTTTAATGAAGCGGTCAGAAAGAACACTTATTAATCCCAATGTGTTTGTATTTAAATGACACAATATAAGCGATCACGGGGAAGTATATGTTTCAATTTTTTCTTCTAAAACATTTCGAGCTCGTATATACATTGTTATTTGTTGTTTGTGAATTTTAATGCGATTCCTTAAGGCTGAAGTACCCATCAAAAAGGTAGAGGACAGATAGCGCTTTTTTATTTCTTGGTCATAAAAGTATTCTTTGTACGTTTTACGATCTAAATCGTTACCATTATTACTCAAATACAGGGTGAAGGGGTGAATGTTGTTGTAGTAATTCAAGGTAATTTCGTCAACAATATGGTTGTTGTCGTCCACCCGTTTCGATACATACTCGTAATATTTTTTAATTTCTGTATTTAATTGATTGGGGAAGAGTTGAATTCTACCATTGGAAATCAACGACTTATAGGTCGCATTATTCATAAAAAAAGTACTGTATCCATAGACATATCCAATACTGATGATACTGTCCACAAAAGTGTCGTAGTTGATTGTTTTGGCTTTGGCCTTTTCTATTACACGAATGAGCCTTCTTGTTTTTTTCTCGCCTTCATTGATGGAGTTTAGCACAGATTCAAAGTTTTTTTCATCTGTTTTTAAATCACTGATCAAGTCAATGGTGTCTTGTTGGTGAAGCTTTTCTTTTTTCTTTACTCGATCCCGTTCGTTTATCCAAAAGGAAATAGAAACCCCCAATATAATGACCACAAATTCAAAAAAATATTTGATGATCAACTGTTTTGATATGGGGTTGGTTTTTGATGCGTCCCTCTTCATTTTTATTGATTTTGGTTGCTCTAAAATAAACAAAGTCTGTTAAGTAAAAGGGGTTAAGTTTTAAATATTCGCAAGGGGATAAACGGTCAAAACACATTTTAATTAAAAATTTAATATTTTTATGGAAGTGTTACGTGCACTTTACTCTATTTAAAATGAAAGACTTAAAATACTTATTGGCCTATACCATCCCCTTAGCAACCTTTGTTGCTTTGTTTTATAAGGGCGTTTTTGCTTATACCACGGTGGTCTATGCGTTTGGATTTATCCCAATTTTGGAACTTTTACTGAAAACCAAAACTGAAAATTACAAGACAGCAGAAGTTGATCAACGGCTAAGTAATCGACTGTTTGACTGGATGTTATATCTGAATATACCCATCGTTTTTGCTTTATTGATCTATGGTTTAATGGTTTTGAACACGCAGTCCTTAAGTAATTTTGAATTGGTTGGTCTTCTTTTTTCCTTAGGCATTCTACTTTCGACGAATGGAATTAATGTTGCTCACGAATTGGGGCATCGGCAATCACGTATGGAAAAAACCATGTCTAAACTCTTATTACTCCCCTCTTTGTACATGCATTTTTTTATCGAACATAATTATGGACATCATAAAAATGTGGCCACGAAGGAAGACCCTGCTACTGCGAAAAAAAACCAAGCCCTTTATGTATTTTGGATTACTTCTGTTGTAGGGCAGTATCGTAATGCTTGGCGAATTCAACGCCAATTTCTTCAAAGGGAAAACGCTTCTTTTTTCTCTATAAAAAATGATCTGTTATTTTATCTTCTTTTTCAAGGTCTTTACTTAGTCGTTATTTATTTAGTATTTGGAACTACGGGGGCATTGGCTGCAATTGTCATAGCAACAGTATCCTTTCTTTTGTTGGAAACCATCAACTATATCGAACATTATGGATTGGTTCGTAAAATGACCAATGGGCGTTATGAACGCGTAAAACCAATACATTCATGGAACTCAGACCATGTTGTCGGACGAATCATATTATATGAATTGACCCGTCACAGTGATCATCATTACCGGGCTTCAAAAAAATACCAAGTCTTGGAAAGTAAAGAGGAAAGTCCCAAGTTACCTTTCGGTTATCCCTCTTCTATGTTGATTGCCCTAATTCCGCCCTTATGGTTTTCTCTAATGGACAAACATTTAACATAAGAAGATCACTCCTATAGAAAACCAATGTTACTGACAAAAGGTTTAGACTGCCTATAAAAAATTGTTTACTATAAATTGAATTTTTTGTAATAGACCGAACTTAATAACAACATAAGAAAAATCAATACTGGGAAAGAACTTCCTATTTGAAAGTTTGCTATTTTTAAAAAAAATTAATTCCAATGAAACCACACGATACACAGATGAACGGGGAGAGTAAATGTCCTTTCTCAGGAGGGCAAGTAAAACAGAGTGCCGGAAGAGGAACTCTAAACAAACAATGGTGGCCTAATCAGTTAAATCTGAATATACTGCGTCAGCATTCCTCATTGTCGGACCCTATGGACCCCGATTTTGATTATGCGAAAGCATTCCAATCTTTGGATTTTGCTGCTTTAAAGCAAGACTTATATGACTTGATGACCAACTCGCAAGAGTGGTGGCCAGCAGATTACGGTCATTATGGTCCGTTTTTTATTCGAATGACGTGGCATAGTGCTGGAACCTATCGTATTGGTGATGGTCGTGGAGGAGCAGGTGCAGGAATGCAGCGTTTTGCTCCATTAAACAGTTGGCCAGACAATGCCAACTTGGACAAAGCGCGTTTGCTACTTTGGCCAATAAAACAAAAATATGGCCAGAAAATTTCTTGGGCAGATTTGATGGTGCTGGCAGGAAACTGTGCTTTGGAATCTATGGGCCTTAAAACCTATGGTTTTGGAGGTGGTCGTGCTGATGTTTGGGAGCCAGAAGAAGATGTCTACTGGGGAGTAGAAAAAGAATGGCTTGCCGATGAGCGTTATACAGGAGAACGCGAATTGGAAAACCCACTGGGCGCTGTTCAAATGGGACTAATTTATGTAAACCCCGAAGGACCAAATGGAAAACCAGATCCTTTAGCTGCTGCTCATGATATTCGAGAAACATTCGGGCGTATGGCCATGAATGATTATGAAACTGTTGCGCTTATCGCTGGAGGGCATACCTTTGGTAAAACCCATGGAGCTGCTGATGCTGACAAATATGTTGGGGTAGAGCCTGAAGGAGCAGGTATTGAATCACAAAGCCTCGGTTGGGCCAATAGTTATGAAAGTGGTAAAGGAGTTCATACCATTACTAGTGGTCTTGAAGGTGCTTGGACCACAACACCTACACAATGGAGTAATAATTATTTTGAAAACCTCTTCGAATTAGATTGGGAATTGACCAAAAGTCCTGCAGGTGCCTTTCAATGGACCCCGCAGAACGGACAGGGTGCTGGGAGTGTTCCTGATGCTCATGATCCTGAGCTTCGTCATGCTCCAATGATGTTAACAACTGATATTGCTTTACGTGAAGATCCAGCTTATGAAGCTGTTTCAAGACACTTTTATGAAAACCCTGAGGAATTAGCTGATGCTTTTGCCAAAGCATGGTTTAAGTTGACACACCGTGATATGGGGCCACGCCAACGCTATCTTGGTACAGAAGTTCCAGCAGAAACATTGATTTGGCAAGACCCTATTCCTACTGCAACACAGCCTTTAGTTAACGCCGAAAATATAGCCCTACTTAAAGCTAAAATTGCCGATTCGGGTCTTAGTGTTTCCGAATTGGTCGGAACAGCATGGGCCTCTGCAGCAACATTCCGTGACTCTGACAAACGTGGTGGTGCCAACGGTGCTCGTGTTCGATTGGCTCCTCAAAAAGATTGGGCGGTGAACCAACCCGAGCAACTCCTAAAAGTAATTGGTGTTCTCGAAGGCATTCAAAGCGAATTCAACCAAAGTAATTCCCAACAGGTTTCTCTTGCAGATTTAATCGTCTTGGCTGGAGGTGTTGGTATTGAAATGGCTGCTAAAAATGCTGGAAAAGAAATTTCAGTACCATTTACCCCAGGAAGAACAGATGCTAGTCAAGAGCAAACCGATGTTCAATCGTTTCATGCACTAGAGCCTAAAGCTGACGGTTTCAGAAATTTTGTGAAACAAGACTTAGCTGTTCCAGTTGAAGAAATGCTCCTTGATCGTGCTCAATTAATGTCGCTTAGCGCTCCTGAAATGAGCGTACTTATCGGTGGGATGCGTGTCATGAACACTAATTTTGATCATTCCAGTCATGGTGTATTTACTGACCAAGTGGGAACGCTAAACAATGACTTCTTTGTCAATCTTTTGGACTTGAACACCACATGGAAAGCGGTTTCTGATGAAGAAACAACTTTTGAAGGAAGGGATCGTTCCACTGGAGCATTGAAATGGACAGGGACACGTGTTGACTTGATCTTTGGCTCCAATTCCGAATTGCGAGCTATTGCTGAAGTTTATGGTTGTTCCGATTCCAACGACAAGTTTCTAAAAGACTTTGTTTCTGCTTGGACCAAAGTAATGAACTTAGATCGCTTTGATTTATAGAAGCGTACTCTAATAAACCATTTAAGGGTTGGTGACGTTAAACTCACCGACCCTTTTTTTTGCTGTACTTTCGAGCTTACCAAAGGGATTTTGACCATGAAAGGGATGGAATATTCCAATTGTATTAAATGATCTGTTGTTGAAGACTATTTTCTGGAGAAACATCAGCCATCGATTTTCTGTCAATGTTGTCCCAAAGGGTGTAATAGCGCCCTTGATCTCCGATATACTTTTGATGGTGTGTATTGCCTAAAAAAAGTTG
>CBFIJI010000086.1:0-9260 GCA_965662885.1 Flavobacteriaceae bacterium
AGTTTGTATTCGGTTTGTTCTGGATTAAGTTCCACATCAATACTGCTGCTTTGGGGGTTAAAAAGGAAAAATTGACCGTTAGACGGTACCCCAATATAATCGGTTAAATGTTCTCCGGTAACAATTAATGTATCCCCTTCCCGATACGAACTTTGATTCACTCCACTAATTTTAGGGGCATTTTCCGCCAACACATCAATTAAAAAATCAGAAGCAAGCGTTTGCGTATCCGATCTGAAGACAAGTTTATAATTGGAACTACTGCTTATATATTCGGGTATTTTTGTAACCACATGATATACTTTAATAGTGAAGTTTTCAAAGTATTCCGTTTCAAGAATTGGTAATTCAAACGAATTAACACCATCGTCAAGTAGCAATTGAGCTCCCTCTTGGGTTAGATCTAAAAATTCCAGATTGATGTATAATTTAGCATGCGTAAAGAGAATTTGAGCCCCATAGCGAGGCCCCATTAATGTATAAGCGTCCACCTTAAAGGCTTTATTGATTGCTAGGGTGTAGTCAACGCTGTCACCATTTTCGGCAGTAACCGTATAGATTACGGGAACAGTAAAATCAACAACTTCCTCAGAGGCAGGACTTATGGTGGCCCGATCCGACAGCTCAATTTGCGGCGCCAGAGCGGAGATGTCGTAGGAACCACTTTCAAATGCAATTTCTTTAAGGTTTTCATCTACTCGGGCTTGAACGGTTTCACCATCAATTTCAATCTCAAAATTTAAAATGGCATTTTCTGAACTGAATGGGGTGTTGTTAACAATGACCCTATAGCGTCTTTGTACCTGATTCTCGGAAGTAACAGTATAAAAAACATCTTCGCTAAAGTCTTGGGTAACCCCTGAGCTTGGAGAAACTGTTGCCCCTTCGGAAATCTCTATGGTTGGCGTTAAAGACCGTACTTCTGCACCATATAAATCAAAGCTGATGCTGTTGTTCTCCTGGTCGATGCGACCATTGAAGATATCACCATTAATGTCCAATTGGAAAAGACGAATTGTATTTCCTTTTCGCAAGGGAGTTTCAGGTTTGGAAGAACACGCCAGTAAAAGGCTAAAGAGCAATAAAACAAATGGTTTCTTCATGAATTGGATGTGAGCTTTTAATTTATGGTGCTTTAAATAGTATATGTTTTGTTTTGGATACTTTATACTACTCAAAAAATATTTTAAAACAATATGAATTTTTCAGCATAAAAATATTTTCTTTTATGCATCTTTCCTATTAAAATTTACCTATACTACATATGTCGAGGTTCGTTTAATTTTATATAAAACCTCTAATATAAATCGTTATTTTTTTACATAAATATGAATATAATTTTATTCAATGTACCTACAAATATTTTTGGATCTCGACAGGTTTTATCACAATGGTATCATTCACAACTCTTTAATTTAATCCTATTGAATCCCTAAAACAAAATTTAAAGAAACCTCTAACCTCAATAGTAATAGTTAATATTCATTAAAATAAATATATTTATGGTATCTTGATAATTCAAAACCTAAAAATGAATTTTAAAACCACAATTACATTACTCTTTTTAACACTCCTAAGCGGTGTATCAATGGCTCAAACAATTTCTTCGGAAACTTTGGAAGATGGAGTCAACAGTAAAGATTCCATTGCCTTGAAAAAGGATGAATTAAAAACCTCAAGGGAGAAAATAGTAACCATTGGCTATCGTTCAACTTCTGTAAGTAAAATTTCAGGAACAGTAGGTGTTGTTAATGTCCGTGATGCCATCAAATTTCCCGCAATAAATATTGCAGAGTCGCTTCAAGGAAGAGTTGCCGGTGTAAATGTTGTTACCAATGGCCCCCTAGGGTCTATTCCAAGCATTCGAATTAATGGATATGGGACATTCAACTCCAATAAACCATTATTTATCATTGACGGTGTTCAATCAACCGATCCATTTATTTTAAATAGTATAAACCCCAATGATATCGCTCAAATAAATGTTTTAAAAGGTGCTTCTGCAGCAATTTACGGATCTAGAGGCGCTAACGGAGTAATTATTGTTAAAACAAAAAAATAAGTAATTCATCGGCATCTCTGCTTCTTTTAATTTCTCAACCTCCACCCCTTTTAAATAGCCCCAAAAGACCAACCGAAAGTATCATATATGCGTCTGAGGGGAGAGGAAAAAAATAAACAATTAATGCTAACAAAATCAAAAAAGCATGAAAACGCTTTTTAACCAAACCGTTTTCTTTTAGTTACTTAATTTATCCCCTTGAGGGGTGGAAAATCACCCTTGATCCATCGAATATAATTTCCTTTTCTAAGACCAAAAAACTATATTTACCAAATCACAATGAGCTATATTTAAAACCGTTAGGAAAAACAAATCATACGATCATGGCCTATAAAGGAATAACCATAGCTGTCCTCTTATTTTCTCTGTTAGCTTGTAAAAACGGGAAAGACCAAAAGGCAGAAAACAGTAATAAGCAATCCCTGCATCAGGAAGAAATAAAGCAAATTGCCAAAGAAACCTACATCGCCTTATTCCCGTTGGTGTACAACTATGGAACGATGTATAACCAAGCGATTAATAACAAAGCCCCGGAGTATATAGGTGGTTTTGGCGTCTATAAACACTATGGATTATCGACTCCAGAAAATAGGGATATCCCCACACCAAATAACAATACACCGTATTCTTGGGCATGGGTTGATTTACGGGCTGAACCATGGGTTTTAACAATGCCTCCTTCAGATGGCAATCGATATTATGTTTGCCAATGGGACGATATGTGGGGTTATGTGATCGATGCACCTGGCTCGGTTATAGATGGTCAAAATGGAGGTAATTACCTATTAACAACCAAGGACTATAAAGGACAAGTTCCACAAAGTATTAAGCGAGTTGTTTATGCTGAATCGCAGTTTATCGGAACATTAACACGAACTGGAGTAAACGGTATAGAGGACCTACAAGCAATGCAGTCAATACAAAACGGATATGCTTTACAACCTTTGAGTGCTTACCTTGGAACTGCACCCAAAACAGCATCAGAAGACATCCAATGGATGCGTTATGATAAGAGCGCTTTAAAGAATATTGATTTTTTTAAGTATGCGAATTTTATGCTCAAATACACCATCCCAAACAAAGCGGACCAAACGATGCTTAATAATGCGAAGAAAATTGGTGTGGAAGCCGGCAAAGAATGGTTACCAAATAAAATGGATCGTTTATTTGTACAGGCCATCAATGCGGGAATAGAAGAAGCATTAGTAGCCATCGATCAACAAGTAGCCATTACCGCTGACGGAAAAAAATTATTTAATACGAGGGAAGTTATCGGTGAGGACTATTTAAACAGAACTGTTGGTGTGGTTGTTGGGCAATTTGGTAATTATCCGTCCCAAGCCATGTACCCAGGATTTCAAAAAGACAGTAACGGAAATTTACTCGATGCTAGCAAAAATAATTATCATATAACATTTGCTCCAGGACAATTACCAAAGGCAGATTACTTTTGGTCTTTCACAATGTATGATCTTCCAGATCGATTTTTAGTTGAAAACCCCATAAAAAGGTACAGCATTGGGAGTCAAACAGCGTCCTTAAAACAAGGAGCAGATGGTTCATTGACTATTTATTTTCAAACCAACTCTCCTGGTAAAGACAAAGAAGGGAATTGGCTACCCACCCCAAATGCCCCTTTCTATACTGTTTTGCGTATTTATGGTCCCGATAAAAACGTGTTAAATGGTACCTATCAATTGCCTGAAATAATTCGAAGTCCAAAAAAATAGTCAGCTTTATTTTGAGGTCGTATATAAACCGTATTTATTACGAAAAAATACTCGTCTTCGACCCCCTATAGTAATGGAATGATTTATAAATCGAAAATAAAATCATTGATTGGATGCAAATAAAATTCCTGTAATCATAGTAAATGCTTTTTCTAATTCTATTCCTCCTTAAATAATGACCTAACTTTATTAGCCAAAATCAATCCATTGAAAATTATTATTTTTTTATTTATTAACTATAAAAATCAATAATTATAATATTAATCACCATCTTAGTGGGGACGAAAAAGTTAAAAAAGATTTAATAGGATACAAAATGGATGCGTACAAAGGCTTAGGGTTAAGTAAGAGAATTTTCTGCTCTGTTTTTTTAATTTTTTTTGTGTCGTGTATTGATCCCGTCGAGCCTGTTTTTGAAAACGAAGAAGGCTTAATCTATATAGATGCTTTTTTGTCAACCACCCCAGGAGCCTCTTTTGTGACCGTTTCGGAATCGGTTTTTGAATTTGAAGGCTTAAAGTTTGAGCTTTTAAAGGAGGTTCAAGCCATATTTCACAATATTGAAACAGGCTTACAGATTCCACTTAGTTTACAGACCAATGTTTATCTTCCACCAAATGACTTTGCTGCGGAATCAGGCAGTTTATGGGAGCTGTCCATCACCTTGCCCGATGGGAGAGCGTATAAATCGAACCCTGAACGAATAACAACAGCGGTACCCATTAAAGATATTCGTTCTACCTATAATCCAGAGTTAGAATTTAGAGAAAATCAACAGCAATTTTTACCGGGCCATTTTATATCCATTGATCTGGATGATCCTGCGGATCAAGAAAATTATTATTTATGGCGTTTTACCTCTTTTGAAAACCTCGTTGTTTGTCAGAATTGTTCCAATTCGATTTATAGAAACGGGGAATGTCAAGAAAACCCTTTACCACAATCCAATGATTATTCCGTTGACTATTTGTGCGAAGAAAACTGTTGGCTTAAACGATACAATGAAAATATAAGTATTTTTTCAGATGAATTTTCTAACGGGTCTCAAATAACTGCACTCCCAGTTTCAGATGTTCTTTTATATTCCAAAGAGAATATTGTTGTGGAGGTTCAGCAGTTTTCTCTAACACCAAAGGCCTATGAATATTACAAGGTTTTAAAAGATATTGTAGATAATAATGGCGGGCTTAATGCCCCACCTCCAGCAGCATTGGTTGGGAATATGTTTAATCCTCAAAATGACGATGAATTTGTTTTAGGAAGATTTACAGCTGCTGCAACCACAACAAAATCCATTTTTATCAATAGGGAAAATATTGACGCACCTCCAATAGATGAATTCGGTCCGCTACAACTAGAAACGTGTACAACATTATGTTTGCCAAATCAGTGTAGCGGGGTGGCAGCACCTTGCAATGCTCCAGTAATAACGAGCGTAAGTTGTTCTGAAAGCCAATTTCGAACAGCACTCCAACCGAATGGCTGGGTGGAATAGATACTAAATAGATTATTTTATATGAAAATTGCTACCAGCCTTTGTTTCTTTTTTTGTGTTGCATTCCACATCGGCTTGATGGCACAAACAACACAGTTCAATATCACTTTTGAAATTACGGATGAAAATATCGGATATGGTATTGAAAACGCCCAAATTTCCATTACTCCATGTAACTGCGGTGGTGTTACCGATCAGAATGGTGTTTTAAGCCTCGATCTTCCTGAAAACACCTACACCATATCGGTGAGCTATATTGGATATAAAACAGCAATACAAAAGCTTGTTTTAAATCGTAAAACATTTTTAAAAATACGTTTATCAGAACAAGAACAGCAACTCTCTGAGGTGATTTTAAGAGCTAAGCGGGTCAATGAAAATATCGAATCCCCACAGATGGGAACCATTCAATTAAAAGCAGTTGAGCTAAAAAAATTACCGACAGCATTGGGAGAATTTGATGTTTTAAAAAGCATGACTTTAGTTGCCGGTGTTAATAACGCTGGCGATGTCAGTAATGGACTTTCTGTTCGAGGGGGATCTTTAGATCAAAACCTTTTGTTGTATGAATATGCCCCTGTTTTTAATCCAACACATTTATTTGGACTACTTTCTGTTTTTACTCCCGAAACACTTTCCTCGGTAGAATTGTATCGGGCCAATATTCCATCGCGTTACGGAGGGAGAGTGGCTTCCGTTTTAGACCTTAAGGTAAAAAACCCCTATGTGGATAAATTTAAACTAAAAGGAGGGATCGGATTATTGTCCAGTAGATTAGCCATTGAAACCCCCATAATCCCAGAAAAATTAATGGTCAATGCTGGAGTTCGAGTTGGTTTTACAGATTTTTTACTTCCTGTTTTTTCAGAACGATTAAAAAACACAAAAGCACGATTCTTTGATGGAACCTTTAAATTATTGTACCTCCCTACAGACAATGATCAAATTTCATTGACAGGATTCTTTAGCACAGATTTTTACCAATTGGACTTAATTTCCCAAGTAGAAAATATTAGCTCAAATACCAATCAATACGACTTTAATATTTTTAACGGAACCCTAAAATGGTTGCATTCTTTTGATAATGGATCAAGCATAAAAACGGTTTTAGTCAGTAGTGATTACACGCCAAAAATTATATTCCCTGAAATTACCAATGATAATGACATCGTATTTGAATCTGGAATTAAAAGTCGAAGTTTTATTTCAGAATTTTCAAAAAAAATAAATGCGCAATTAGAGTATTACGCTGGAATTCAGGCAAATCAATATAAAATTTCTCCAGGTAGTTTAGACCCCAATGCTGCAACAGATGTGTATCCAGTGACTTTAGATACAGAGACCAGCTATGAATTGTCTGGCTATGCCAATGTTAATTGGAAACCCTCAGAGCGCCTTTCGTTATCAGGAGGTTTACGGTATAATTATTTTACACTAGTTGGGCCTTATACCCTTGCCACTTTTGACCCCCTTGACGGCACACTATTGGATACTAGTATTTTTGAAAAAGGAAAAAAAGTTAACGCTTATACAGGGCTTGAACCGCGATTGGGAATTTCATTTTCTTTGGATGAGAACACTTCCTTTAAGGCCAGCTATGCAAAAGTCAATCAATATCTTCAAAACATCTACAACAGTACTACACCTCTACCTACCTCAAGATGGAAAGTTTCTGATTCTAATATCCTACCTCAAATCGGTGAAACCTTTGGTCTTGGACTTTATCAAAACTTTAATGATAATGCGATTGAAATGGGATTGGAGGGGTATTATAGGGGGACTGAAAATGTGCTTACCTATAAACCTGGGGCTGACTTCTTCCTTGAAGAGTTCATCGAAAGAGATATTGTACAAGGGAAGGGGAAGGCTTACGGGGTAGAACTCAGTTTTAAAAAACCCAGGGGAAAAGTCAATGGTTGGTTTAATTATACTTGGTCAAGAAGCCTTATGAGGTCAACGAATCAAAATGTTGCTGATCGGATAAACAACAACAATTGGTTTGCCTCCGATTTTGATCGTCCACACGTTTTTAATGGAACAATTAATTTTGAAAATGACAAGTACAACACCGTGAGTTTTAATTTTACAGGACAATCGGGAAGACCGTACACTGTTCCTAATGCAACAGTTGCAATTGATGAGTTAGAAGTTCCTATTTTTTTAGAAAGAAATAACGCTAGGCTCCCTATTTATCATCGACTTGATTTATCATGGAATATCCATTTTAGTAAGAGTAAGGAAAACAAGCGTTTACAAAACGATTGGACATTTACAGTCTATAATATTTATGGAAGGAAAAACCCTGTCAATATTTATTACGCACAACGTGAAAACTTTGCAGAAAACACCAACGTATTTTCAAATAGTCCTTTGGGTGCTTTTCAAATTTCTATGTTAAACAGCCCCTTGTTTTCATTGAGCTATAACTTTACGTTTCAATAGGTTGAACTTTAAATTGCGTTAAAATTATTTATTATCAGATTTTTGGTTATGATGTTGTAGCATTAACACTGAGTTATACCCTTAAAGATTTTCATTTAATCTATGGTGTACTACTGATAGCTTTCAGCCTATGGAGCGGTGCGAAAGACTTCAAAAAATCTATAGAATCAGTGATAATATTAGAAAATCTTCTGAAACCATTGACCTCAGTTCGGTTCGGTATTGGACCATTGGAGTCAAAGAAATGACCACAAAGGTCATTGGAGGAAAGGACTTAACAACTCCAATTAATGACCAAATATATCAAGTCATTCAAATAAATTTAGTAATATTGTATACCTTATTGTCCCCAAATCATGAAACATTGTTTTATTTTTTTAGGTTTTGTTACTTTTTTCACTTTAACAGCGCAAAAAGCTGAGAATCCTTGGGTTGTTTCTGTCGGTACTGATCTTATCAATGTTCTAGAAAAAGTAGATGGAAAAAATGAAAATTTAGTAAGCGCACCTGCTTTAAATGTATCCCGTTATTTGATTAAGGGGGTTTCAGTAGGTATTCAATATACCCCCTCACTAATCAAATTAAATGGAAATGATTTAACCCATGTAGCTTTAGATGGGATCATAAAATACAATATCGTTGAAAAAAAAGTAGTCCCTTTTGTATTTGGTGGCTATGGGGTAAGTATTTTTAAAAAAGCTTCTAGTAAAAGTGAAGGTCCATTTCGATCTAAAGAAACGTCTAGAACCATTTTGGGAGGAATAGGAGCCAATTATTTTTTAAATGATCATTGGGCCATTAATTACAGTAGTGCATATCGAAATGCATATGAAAATGATTCTTATAATCATCTACAACACATCATTGGGTTAAGTTATAATTTTGGCGCTAGTGATTCTGATAAAGATGGGATCAATGATCGCAAAGATGACTGCCCAAAAATATCGGGTTTAAAAGAGTTCAAAGGGTGTCCTGATAGTGATGGTGATGGAATTCCAGATCATAAAGACAAATGTCCAAAGGAACCTGGAGAAGAAATGAATTTCGGATGTCCTGATACGGATGGTGACGGTGTTATTGATAATAATGATGCCTGCCCTGACAGTCCAGGGAGCATTGAAATGAACGGTTGTCCAGATTCCGACGGAGACTCAGTAATGGATCATTTGGATGAATGCCCTAAAGTTGCTGGTGAACCAAACAATAATGGATGCCCATGGGAAGATTCAGATGATGACGGTATTCCAAATAAAGAGGATAATTGTCCAAATATCAAAGGAGTAGCATCCAATAATGGTTGTCCAGAAACCAGAAAAGATTTAAGTGCCTTTTTTGAAAGTGAAAAATCGGTGATACTTTTCTCCATAAGTAGTTCCAAAGTATTTAACAAATATAATCCAGCATTGGAAGAGTTGATTAGCCTCCTAAAAGTAAATTCTGATGTAAATATTACTGTTGCAGGTCATGCATCGAGTGATGGTGATGCCAAATTCAATATGGAATTATCTGAAAAACGTGCAAAAACCGTAAA
>CBFIJI010000087.1:0-9086 GCA_965662885.1 Flavobacteriaceae bacterium
GAGACGCAGTAAATAAGAGTCGTTCTTTGGTAACCGGATGATCCAATTATAAACTACGTGCATGCAGACAAATACTTCCGTCGGGATTACTTCGTTTGGCCCCATATTTTAAATCTCCTTTAATGGGATGACCAATAGCACTCAGTTGGGCACGTATTTGATGATGCCGTCCTGTTTTTAAAACAATGGATAAAAGGCTATAATGATCCATCACCATTTGTCTTTTAAAATCCAACAATGCTTTTTTACTCTGTGGTACTTCTTTTATATGTGCTTTGGATTTGTTGTTTTTGGTATTTCGGATCATCCAATGGGTTAGACTTCCGCTAGGTCGATCAAACGGATTACTCACAATGGCCCAATAAATCTTGTTGGTTTTACGCTCGTTAAATTGCGCATTGAGTCGTGTTAAAGCTTTTGAGGTTCGTGCAAATACGACAGCTCCTGAGGTGGGGCGATCTAACCGATGGACAACCCCTAAAAAAACAGCACCGGGTTTGTTGTATTTTTTTTTAATGTAAGCTTTAACTAGTTCAACCAAGGGGATATCACCTGTTTTGTCCCCTTGCACCAATTCGCCAGGTGATTTATTGATGACAATCAGATGATTGTCTTCATAAAGAATTTTAGCGGCTTGCAAAGGGTAAAGTCTTAATACTGTTCATCTTCATTCGGAAAATTAAGACTTTTAACATCAGCGACATATCGGGCTACTGCATCGTTAATTTCTTTGTTTAAGTCCAAATAGCGTCGTAAAAAACGCGGACTGAATTCATGGGTCATTCCAAGCATATCTGGAAGAACTAAAACTTGTCCATCGACACCATTTCCAGCGCCAATTCCGATGACAGGAATTTTAATTGATGCAGCTACTTTTGTTGCCAATGCAGCAGGAATTTTTTCCAAAACCAAACCAAAACAGCCAACGTCTTCTAACATTTTAGCATCTTCTATTAATTGAGCAGCTTCTTCTTCTTCTCGAGCTCTAACGGTATATGTTCCAAATTTATAGATGGATTGAGGAGTTAGACCCAAATGGCCCATCACGGGAATTCCCGCTTGCAGGATGCGTTCGATCGAATCTTTAATTTGAGCACCTCCCTCTAATTTAACCGCATGGGCTCCTGATTCTTTCATAATTCGAATGGCGGAGCGGAGGGCTTCTTTAGAGTCCGCCTGATAGGTTCCAAAAGGAAGATCGACCACTACTAAAGCGCGTCGAACAGCACGTATGACACTCGAAGCATGATAAATCATTTGATCCAAAGTAATGGGTAAGGTGGTTTCATATCCTGCCATCACATTTGAAGCTGAATCACCGACAAGAATCACATCAATTCCCGCACGGTCTACTATGCCTCCAAAGGTATAGTCATAGGCAGTTAACATTGAAATCTTTTCACCTTTGGCTTTCATTTTTGCCAATGTACTGGTGGTTATTCGAGTATATTCCTTTTTCGTCATCACGATTGGTTTTTGTAAAAATAGTTTGTTTTGTGAAATTGCAATAAAGAAGTCACAAAATCTAAGTTGTTTTTTTAAGTTATTGCTACTAGATGCCTGCGTTTAAACTATTAGTAGATAGTTATTCTTTAAATCATGGAGAAATAGTAAGCGACAAGCTGTCAGTTTTTTTGTTTTGGTTAAAAGTTGAGGTTACCAACTTCCACCACCACCTCCGCCGCTAAAGCCACCACCGCCAAAGCCACCGCCAAAACCACCTGAGCCAAAGCCACCTCCGCCAGATTTAAAACCACCACTTCGGTAACTTCTTCTTCCAACCTGACTCAGCAAAATAGCATCAATAAGACTGGTGTCACGATAACTTCCGCTACCTGGACCTCCGTTATTCCTTTTGATAGCTCGAAAAATTAGAAAAATCATAATTACAATAAAAATCACAACTCCTTTTGGAAAACCACTAGGCTTTTTCTTGGTGTTCGTATTCTTAAACGTGCCGTTTAAAATTTCGAAAATGGCTTTTGTTCCAAGATCCAAACCTGCATAATAGTCTCCACGTTTAAATTCAGGGATTATGATTGTTCTTGTGAGTGACCCCAGAGTTCCTGCAGTAAGTTTATATTCCACTCCATAACCCGGTGAAATCCAAATTTCTCGCTCTTGTTCTGCTAACAAAATAAAGACGCCGTTGTCTTCCTTGGCTTGACCAATTCCCCATTCTTGTGCCCATTTGGGGGTGAGAATACCAATATTCTCCCCTTCAATGGTGTTTACGGTTACTATTACAATTTGTGTGGAGGTGCTATCGGCATAGCGAAGTAATTTGTTTTTTAAGCTTACTTCTTGATTGTCACTTAATAATTCAGCATAGTCATAAACACTCGTTTGAACCTTTGGTTTTTCGGGTATTGAAAATTGACTAAATACACTTTGTGAAAGGAGTAGTACAAGCGTTACAACAAAATAATTTTTAAATATTTTCATTTATCCTTTTGAAATTTCATCATTCAATTCATTAATATCATTGCTCGTGTAGGGAAAGAATTGTTTTAATTTTTCACCAATATCCAAAACTGCCAATTCCAATCCTTTTGAAAAGTCACCTACCTTAAAATGTTGGAGTACCAAATCTCTTTCCGAATCCCAAAAACGATCACTTACTTTTTTGTGAATCCCTTCATCCCCAATGATGGCGAATTTTTTACTTTCAACAGCTACATATAATAAGACACCATTGCGCGCTTCTGTTTTATACATTTTTAAAGAATTAAAAACAGTAATTGCTCTTTCAATAGGGTCTTTATCCGTTTTCTTTTCAATATGTATTCGTATCTCCCCAGAGGTATTTTTTTCTGCAACTCCAATGGCTTCAATGAGAGATTGTTCTTGCTCAGCCGTTAAGAATTCGTCTTTTTGTTTTCCCACGATTATTTAAAATCAAAATTAACATCTGGTGATTGGTCCGCTCCAGCTTCTGCTTCAAAGTAGGGTTTTCCTTCAAGATCAAAAAAACCAGCAAGCACAGTATTCGGAAACGTTTTTACATATTTATTGTAAGGTTTAATATTTTCATTAAAGCGTGTTCGTGCTGTGAGAACCTGATTTTCCGTACTGGTTAATTCATCCTGTAATTTGAGAAAATTTTGATTTGCTTTTAAATCAGGATAACGTTCAACAGTCACCAACAAACTTTTTAATGCCCCACTCAAGCCTCCTTGAACCTTATTAAATTGAGCCAATTGCTCAGGGGTGATGTTGGAAGGATCAATGGAAACCGAAGTGGCTTTTGATCTTGCCTCGATGACAGCCGTTAAGGTTGATTTTTCAAAATCGGCAGCCCCTTGAACGGTTTGAACTAAATTTCCAATCAAATCTGTTCGTCGTTGATATGCAGTTTGAACATTCCCCCAGCTTTCGGAAACATTTTCGTTTAAACCAATAGCCGTATTGTAAAATCCTTTTACCCAACTGTATCCAGTAAAAGCAATAAGCCCAACAATTATTAATGCAATAAGTCCTTTTTTCATAATAGGTGTTTTTTATAATGTCGTTAACAAACCTTATAAATCAAAAATGATTCCACGTTTTCATTCTAAACACAGCCCTTAAAACTAAAGACCATAAAATATTGATATTGTGATTGTTATGGTTGACGACTCGTGTGTTTAGTAGCTGCTGTTTTTTTGACCTAACTTTTATTTATGACAATGTGACAGATTTGATGCAATGGCATAATGCTTGAATATAATCAAGCAAATTAAAATTAGATATGAATAAAATTATTGGAATTGATTTAGGAACAACTAACTCATGCGTTTCGGTAATGGAAGGTAACGAGCCTGTTGTAATACCCAATGCAGAAGGAAAAAGAACAACCCCTTCAGTAATAGCCTTTGTGGAAGGTGGTGAAATCAAGGTGGGTGACCCTGCAAAAAGACAAGCAGTAACTAACCCTACCAACACCATTGCATCCATCAAGCGTTTTATGGGGAACAAATACTCAGAATCCAACAAAGAGGTTTCGACAGTTGCTTATAAAGTAGTGAAAGGTGATAATGACACACCACGTGTTGATATCAATGGTCGTTTATATACGCCACAAGAATTGTCGGCAATGACCTTACAGAAGATGAAAAAAACTGCGGAAGACTATTTGGGTCATGACGTAACAGAAGCTGTGATCACGGTTCCTGCCTACTTTAATGATGCCCAACGTCAAGCCACCAAAGAAGCTGGTGAGATTGCAGGTTTAAAAGTACAACGTATTATCAATGAACCTACAGCAGCAGCCTTGGCTTACGGTTTAGATAAAGGAGGTGCTGATCGAAAAATTGCTGTTTATGATTTAGGAGGAGGAACTTTTGACATCTCCATTCTTGAATTAGGAGATGGTGTATTTGAAGTATTATCTACCAATGGGGATACCCATTTAGGAGGAGATGATTTTGATCAAGTAATTATTGATTTCTTAGCGGAAAAGTTTAATAAGGACGAACAAATCGATTTACGTAAAGATCCGATGGCGTTGCAGCGTTTAAAAGAAGCTGCAGAAAAAGCAAAAATCGAATTGTCCTCATCGGCACAAACGGAAATTAACTTACCCTATGTCACAGCCACTGCTTCAGGACCTAAGCACTTGGTAACTACTTTAACACGCGCTAATTTTGAGCAATTAGCTGATGAATTAGTTAAGCGCTCCATGGCTCCTGTTAAAAAAGCTTTAGACGATGCTGGATTGTCAACTTCTGATGTTGATGAAGTCATCCTTGTAGGAGGATCAACACGAATCCCAATCATTCAAGGAGAAGTTGAAAAGTTTTTTGGTAAAAAACCCTCTAAAGGAGTTAACCCAGATGAAGTAGTTGCTATTGGTGCAGCCATTCAAGGTGGAGTTTTAACGGGTGATGTTAAAGATGTACTTTTATTAGACGTAACACCACTTTCCTTAGGAATTGAAACTATGGGAGGAGTTATGACTAAATTGATTGACGCCAACACCACCATTCCTACAAAAAAATCGCAAGTATTTTCTACGGCGGCCGATAGCCAGCCCTCTGTTGAAATACATGTCATTCAGGGAGAGCGGTCCATGGCCAATGACAACAAAACAATTGGACGTTTCCATTTAGACGGTATTCCACCAGCTCCACGCGGAACTCCTCAAATTGAGGTTACTTTTGATATTGATGCCAACGTAATCATTAAAGTTAATGCACAAGATAAAGCGACTGGAAAATCTCAGGATATTCGAATTGAAGCTTCGTCAGGATTAACAGAAGAAGAAATTGATAAAATGAAAAAAGAAGCGGAGGCTAACGCTGAAGCAGATAAAAAAGTGAAAGAAGAAGTCGATAAGCTTAACAGTGCAGACCAAATGATTTTCCAAACGGAAAAGCAACTAAAAGAATTTGGTGATAAACTTTCTGCCGACAAAAAGCAACCGGTTGAAGCTGCTTTAGAAACTTTGAAAAAAGCGTATGAATCCAAAGAAATCGCTCAAATTGATCCAGCTTTGGAGGCCATCAATGAGGCTGGGAAAAACGCTTCGGAAGAAATGTACAAAGCTCAAGCCGAAGCTGGAGGAGAACAGCAAGCACCGCCACAAGGCGAGCCTGCTCCAGATGCTTCTGCCGCTTCAGATGCTGACGACGTTCAAGATGTTGACTTCGAAGAAGTAAAATAGTTAAGATTACACTTAATGAAAACCTTCCCTGCATTCCTCGGAAGGTTTTCTTATTTTAGACCTATACTATGGACAAAGAAGAAATATTAAAGATAAGCAACACGATCTGCAAAAACACCTTGATGGAAACCCTTTCCATCAGTTTTGTTGATGCAGGAGAAAATTTTTTAACGGCTAAAATGCCCGTTAATGAACGGGTCTTTCAGCCCGATGGTGTTCTTCATGGTGGCGCCACTTTTGCCCTAGCAGAAAGTGTGGGAAGTGCAGCTTCTTATATCTTTAATAAAAGAAAAGATCATGTAGTACGTGGAATAGAAATGTCAGGTAACCACTTGAAAAGTGCAAGATCAGGGTATGTTTATGCTAAAGCAAAACCCATTCACTTCGGAAAAACAACCCAATTATGGGAAATTAAAGTTACTGATGATCATGATAACCTTATCTCCAGTATTAAGCTTACCACAATAACGATACCTAAAAAGTAAATGGAGTCAAAAACCCTCGTGGAATCTTTGGACTATTTGTGGTCGTGTCAATTACCCTTCGTTTTTTTTCGCCTTCCAGAAACCAATACGGTAAAATGTTTCTATCAATTAGATAAGACGCTTCACCATACAACGTCTTTAGCTATTGAGGGGTTCGTTATGGCTCCATTTTCTACCCAAGAAAAAATCCCTTTTATTCCAGCAAAACATCAACATTCTTTTGTGGTTTCTAACGCTAGTGTTACAACTAAACACCCAGCGGTAACCTTAGAAAATTCTTTTAAAGCCACTTTTATTGACTTGGTAAAAAAAGCAAAAGATACCATTACAAAGAAAGGCCTTCAAAAGGTGGTGGTGTCTAGAGCTATTGTTCACCCCTTAAAAACCAATCCATTAACACTGTTTACCAACCTCCTTGGATTGTATCCAACAGCGATGGTAACCTTTTGGCACCATCCAAAAGTTGGCACTTGGTTAGGAGCAAGCCCAGAAATTTTGGTTCGTATGGAAGGTGGTTGGCTTCAAACAATGGCCCTAGCAGGCACACAAGTATATTCCGAAAATACACCTCCACAGTGGATGGATAAAGAAAAGGAAGAGCAACAATTTGTTACCGACCAATTAAAAAGAGATTTGGAAAAACACTATCCTAACAAAGCCCTTTCAATTTCAAAACCCTACACTAAACGTGCAGGTAATTTATTACATCTATGTACTGAGTTTAAACTTCAGGGTCCCCATTTTGTTTTAAAACCCTTATTGGATTTGATTCATCCCACACCTGCGGTAGGTGGTATTCCAAAAGAAAAAGCATTGACTTTTTTAAGAAATAATGAGGCTTACGATCGTTCCTTTTATTCAGGATATTTAGGTCCCATCAATACAAATTCTTCTCAGCTATTTGTCAATCTTCGCTGCGCACAATGGACTGAAAATAGTTTAACACTTTATGTAGGGGCAGGAATAACAGCTTCGAGTGTCCCTGAGATGGAATGGGAAGAAACAGAACGAAAAGCAGAAACCTTTCTCCATGCACTTTGAAAAGCAACTCATATTGAATTTATTGTTTTTTCGTTTTGTATTTTTGCTTGATGATGTTGATTTTCTTAGCTGAATGAATTTATACCCATCGATACCTTTAGCACAGACGCTTGTCCGTCTTTTTGCGCTTAAAAAAATTAAGCATGTAGTGATTTGTGCCGGTTCGCGTAATGCTCCTTTAACCAATGGGTTTGTTGGGGATTCTTTTTTTAAAACATACAGTATTGTCGATGAACGTGCCGCTGCTTTTTTTGGCTTAGGGATAGCCCAACAAACTAAAGAGCCTGCTGCTTTACTGTGTACTTCTGGATCAGCATTATTAAATTTCTATCCTGCAGTAGCAGAAGCTTATTATAGTGATATTCCATTAATTGTCGTTTCTGCTGACCGAATGCCTCATCGTATTGATATTGGGGATGGTCAAACCATTCGACAGAACGGTGTTTTTGAACCTCATTTGGAAGGTGTTGCCCAGTTAAAGCCAGATATAGTCCATGCTACTGAAACATTGTTGCAAAATCCCATGCAAAAATTGATTGATCCGAAGGCAAGCCCGGAACAAATTCAAGCGGAACAAGCGGAAATTCAAAAGTATAATACCCACGAAATCCTCCGGGTTTTAAAACTTGTCGTTTCCAAAAAAGGACCTGTTCATTTTAATGTCCCTCTTGAAGAACCATTATATGGGATGACGAATGAAGCGATTCCTTTGGAGCTAAAAACAATGCATAAAGTCTCCGAAAATGAAGATAACTTAAAGTTTGAGGAAATTAAAAAACAGTGGAGGAAGTCCCCAAAAAAAATGGTTATACTGGGTGTACTCAGTCCCAACAGTATTTCTCCTGAGTTGATGGATCTTTTGTGTAATGACCCTTCCGTAGTGGTATTGACAGAAACCACCTCTAATTGCCAACATGCCAATGCCATCAATTCTATTGATAGCCTGATGGCTCCTCTAGAAATTACGAGCACCAATCGTGATTCCTTGATTCAACCTGATATTCTTTTAACTTTTGGAGGAATGATCGTTTCTAAAAAGATTAAATCTTTTTTACGTTCCAATCCCCCAAAACACCACTGGCATGTTGATCAGAAAAAAGCATATAACACCTATTATTGTTTGGATAAGCATATTAAAAAGAGTCCAAATTCCTTTCTTCAGTTACTTTATAAAACTACTACTGTTCCAATACCCTCGGATTACAACAAACAGGTGATGGAGCAATACAAGTATTTTCGTCAAACTGGGGTCAGTTATTTACGTCAAATACCCTTTAGTGATTTAAAGGTGTTTGCCACCATATTCGAAAATATCCCACAAAATATCAACCTACAATTAGCCAATAGTTCCACCATTCGTTATGCTCAATTATTTGACATTCCAAAGGAAGTAGCTGTTTTTTGTAATCGGGGAACAAGTGGTATAGACGGTAGCACGGCAACTGCAGTTGGAGCTTCTTTAATGAAAGAACACCCAACACTTTTAATTACTGGTGATTTAAGTTTTTTCTACGACATCAATGGTTTGTGGAATAATTATATTCCTGCTTCCTTTCGAATTCTTCTCGTCAACAACAACGGAGGCGGAATTTTTAGAATTTTACCTGGTGAAAAAGATACCGAGAAATACGACCGTTATTTTGAAACGATTCACCAGCGCAATGCTAAGTATTTAGCAAAAGCCTTTAATTTTAAGTATCGTAAACTGCGTTCCTCATGGGGACTAAAGTCTGCTTTAAATAGTTTTTTTAAACCCTCAAAACAACCTAAAATTTTAGAAATACAAACCCCAAGGCAATTAAATGATACCGTTTTATTGGATTATTTCAAGGTCATGGCAAAAAATCAATAAATTCGTAAAAAATGAGTAACGTGAGAAAATGGGAGTCTATAAAATCGTATAGTGATATCAAATT
>CBFIJI010000088.1:0-9008 GCA_965662885.1 Flavobacteriaceae bacterium
CTAGGTTCGATGCTAAAGTGTTTATTTTCAAGCAAATCAAAGGAGACTTCTTCAATATAAAAGGATGGGGTGGGCATTTTATTGTCAAGGGTTAAGCTGACATGTAGTTTTTGATCCGTAGCGGAAAGTGTGTAGCGTAGAATAATTTCATTTTGCTCTCTTTGAATGGAGGTAGCAGGTTTTTTTATGTTTTTTACAGCAGTGCCATTTATTGACATTGCTTTTAAATCAAGTTTATTTTTTGCCCGTAGGCTTATTTGATGGAGTTTACGGTTGGGTAGAATGCTAAAATCAAGCTGTCTTTTTTCTCCAATAAGGGTGTCATTTTCTATCTTAATACTAGCCACTTTAAGGGTCTTGTTTTCTGTTTTTTTATGGAAACGAATACGAGAATTCGGATAGTTAGCCTCTTTTGGCAATCCTCCTTTTTCTGGGTTTTGTCCTAGAAATTGAGATAAAAAGGGGTCGAGTTGGTGATTACTACTTACCCAGTAGGCAGTGTTATTATCTGCATTGAGATAATAAGTAATGTTGTTGGGCTTTTTTCGATCCTCGTTAAAGCCACTGGTTATACTGGCTATTACAAAAAAGAAGAATGCCAATCCATTGATTACCAGCGCAATGGTTTTTTTGATCTTTAAACCAGCAAGAATTGGGAGGAATAATCCAAAGGCCATTACCGAAAAAAATGCACTTATGGCAAGCATCTCCAATCCTAAACCAACAATGAGTATTTTAGTGGTTGGTGCTACGAAATAAAGCAAGGGAATTGAAAGGCATAAAAACAGTCCAAAACGAAAGGGGAGCGAAAACCAATCAAATAGCATAATCGTCAAAACAATTAATGCCATAAAAACGGGGAGTATTAAAAATCCTGCACCGGGAATAGTTTGAATCAGTAATCCGATAAAAACAATCCAAAGGAGTAGGGGGAATAGCAATAAATCAATGGGACTGTATTTTTCCAACCATTTTTTATAAACAAATAGGGAACTACCGATATTGAGCAATGTAAAGGCGGTGATGTAGGTATGTCCGTTGTAGGTAAACCCTTGAATGATGTCATTGTATTGTGGGTGGATGTATAACAAGATTTGCCAAAGTCCAAAATTGATGATACAACTTCCGACTAATGATATTAGGAAAGGTAGGGCAGCTTTAATTGCATTTTTCAAATTAATTTTTTTCTTTCTAAACCCTAAAAAAGTTAAAAGAATTAGTAATAAACAAGCAAAAATAAACAACGGGATATTCCATGAAAATGGATAGTAAAGTAGCTTTATGATAGGGAAATTGGCAAATACATGATCTTCATTACTATCGAGTTTTTTAAGGTTAGAGTTAGCAAAATAGTTGACAGTATTCATAAAGTAATCAGCTTGATGAACAAGTGATGCACGATCGATTCTTTGCCAACTGTCTTGTTCGGTATGATAATCAAAATGATCATCAATAAAAGCAAAATTAAATCCATTGACATCAAGAACTTCACGAAAAGGTGTTAGATCTGTATCATTCGGAAGCATTTTATAAATACTATAGGACATTGAATTTGTGGTAGGGTAGGAGGTATTTGCTTTGATAAATTCACTCAATAAAGCACTGTTTTTACCATTGGTTTCCATCAACATGATACTAGGACCTCCACTCCCTCTTGCTTCAAAATTAAGTACTAACCCAATATCATCTGCCAAAGGGTGTTTTTCGATAAATGCACGTGCACCTAATAAACCTAATTCTTCTGCGTCACTAAAAAGAATGACAATATCATTTTTAGGGGGTTGTTTGTTTGCTAAAAAAACTCGTAAACCTTCCAAAATAATCGCAATTCCAGAGCCGTCATCAGAAGCTCCCTTTGCATGGGGAAGTGCTGAATCATAATGAGAAAGAAGTAATAGTGCCTTGCCCGGTGTTGTACCTTTTATTTTCGCAACAATATTTTCCGGAACAGTCCCATAAGCATAACTGGAACGTAAACCAAAAACACGTTCTTTTTGAACTTCAGGGGTTAGACCCAGCTTTTGGAGTTCTGCAATTAAATAGTCTTGTACTTCTCCATGCGCTGGTGCTCCAACATGGTGGACATCCTTTGTAATGATTTTTAGATGGTCAACAACATTAGTGATTGAAAAAGCAGCTGGATCGTCTGAATCCATAAAGGAGGCTGTTGGTTTTTGATCCCAAAAACTCCAAAAAATAATTAGTATTGTAATGAGAACTACAACCCATGATTGCAGCCTTGATAGGACTTTCATTTCTATTAAATGGTATGTTAATCGATTAATTGTTCAGTTAAAATACATATAAAAACCCATAAATGACTTTTATTTGAGGTTTAAATTATCATGTAAATACGTTATTTTTAATGAAATAAAATTGGCTTAAAACAATAAGAACGTTTTAAGCCTCTTCTTCAATGGCAAGCGTATGATATACATTTTGAACATCATCATCCTCTTCAATTTTTTCAATCAACTTTAGGACCTCTTCTTGTTGTTCTATGTTCAAGGTTTTTGTCGTTTGAGGTATTCGTTCAAATCCCGAAGAAAGGATTTCTATCTCACTACTTTCCAATGCCTTTTGAACAGCGCCAAACGACTCAAAAGGAGCATAAAGTAGCATACCGTCCTCATCGACAAAAACTTCATCCACACCAAAGTCGATGTATTCTAATTCAATTTCTTCGGGATCAAGACCTTCTGCACTAATTCTAAAGTTGCACGTATGGTCAAACATAAATTCTACAGATCCAGCGGTTCCTAAGTTACCATTAGCTTTATTAAAATAACTTCTTACATTGGCTACCGTTCGGTTGGTGTTATCGGTGGCGGTTTCTACTAAAACGGCAATACCAAAGGGGGCGTAGCCTTCATAAAGTAGTTCTTTGTAATTCCCTGTATTTTTATCGCTGGCTTTTTTGATGGCCCTTTCGATATTGTCTTTGGGCATATTGGCTGCTTTGGCATTTTGAATAACAGCACGTAAGCGAGAGTTATTGATTGGGTCGGAACCACCCTCTTTAACCGCCATAACAATGTCTTTTCCAATACGGGTAAAGGTTTTGGCCATGGCTGACCAACGTTTCATCTTTCTAGCTTTTCGAAATTCAAAGGCTCTTCCCATGATTTAAAAAATTAATTTCTCCAAAAATAGAAAATTACAGACGTTTATCCTTGAGGTTTAAGGAAAGATCATCGAGTACGGAACTGTAAGAGAGATGTAAATGAGAACTGAGTTTATTTTCTCTGGGTAAGGCAGCCAAATAACGGATCGTATTGGAGGTAAATACCTGCTTATAGATGGCAAAGGTGTTATGGCGTTGTTTAACAACAGCTTTGACAAAATCAAAATGAGAAATTAGATCACTACTTCCTAAATGAAAGATACCTGTTTTCTTTTGATTAATGATGTAATGAAGTTGTTGACAAAGTCTGGAAATACTATTGACGTTGACAATCGTATTAGGAAACACTTCAATCGGTGAGCCTTCAACTACAGCTTGATCAATAGCCAAGGTTCTTGGAGCATTAAGACCAAAAATCATTGGTAAACGGGCAATAACATACTTCCCTATGGGTAAGCGCATTATATCGTTTTCTATTTTGATTTTTAAGCGACCATAGACACTTTCGGATAATGTTTTATCGTATTCGTAGGACGGATAGTGTTCAAAGGCATCAAAAACATTGGCTGAAGACAAGAAAACGAGACGGCAGTTATTGTTTTTGATAAAATCGACTAAGAAGGCATGGGTTTCAATTAAAGCTTCAAAATTTCCTCGTAAGCAAGAAATGATGAGTTTAGGTTTAACTGTTTTTAAAATACTTTCAAGGCCTTCTTCTTCCGCATTAAAATGATGGAAACATTGGTTATTGAGATATCCCTTGGCTGTACAATAGGTAGCATGGGTATCAAAATATCCTTGTAATTCTTTGTAAATGGCATTTCCAATAAAGCCACTTCCTCCTAAAATTAAAATTCTTTTCAAAGGTGTTTTTAGGGTTTGATAAAGGGAAGGGAGACAATTTTTGCAGCACAGCTTTTTTCACGTATTTTGACGAAAATGGTGGTTCCGATAGCTGCGTGTTCACGATTAATGTAGGCCAATCCAACACCTTTTTTCAAAAGCGGCGATTGGGTTCCAGAGGTCAAAACACCAATGGATTGATCGTTTTGATCCACTACTGTATATTCAGCTCGAGGGATGCCTCGGTCTTCCATGAGTATACCAACTAATTTTTGAGGGGTACCCTCCTTTTTTTGATGTGCTAGATTTTCAGCATCAATACAATGGGTAGCTGGTTTGGTGATCCATCCCAAACCTGCGGCAATGGGTGAAGTGGTATCATTGATTTCATGTCCATATAAACAATAACCCATTTCCAAACGTAACGTATCTCTTGCCGCCAAGCCTACTGGAACAATCTCATAGGAGGCTCCTGCCGATAAAACTTTTTCCCATATGTCTGTTGCGTGTTTTTTATGGAAGTAGATTTCAATTCCTCCAGAACCTGTATATCCAGTTGTCGCAATGAGAACGTCTGAATGTCCAGCAAACTCACCGCTTTGATGGGCGTAGTAGGGGAGTGCCTTCAAATCAATCGCTGTCAAGTGTTGCATGGCTTCTAATGCCTTAGGTCCTTGAATGGCTAAAAGTGCTGTGTCGTCGGATTGGTCTTCAAGCTGGGCTTTAAAATTAGCATTGTGTTTTTGAAGCCATGCCCAATCTTTTTCAATATTGGAAGCATTGACCACCAATAAATACTTTTCCTCTTGGAGTTGATATACAATAAGGTCATCTACAATTCCGCCTTCACCGTTTGGAAAACAGTTGTATTGCGCTTTACCAGGTTTAAGTTTGGAAATATCATTACTACATACATATTGCAATAAGGCATAGGCATTTTTTCCTTCTACCATAAATTCTCCCATGTGGGAAACATCAAAAACACCTAAGGAATTTCGTACCGCAAGATGTTCTTTAGTAACACTGCTGTATTGAATAGGCATTTCAAAACCGCCAAACGGAGCTAATTTTGCCCCCAGGGCTTGATGGACAGTAAAAAGTGATGTTTTTTTCATAAGTTTAGATCGCAAAAATATTACATTTATCCGTAATCATATCGGTTTATACAAACATTTAAATTTTTACAATGCATTTGGGAAACATTATTTATTTGATCATCACTTTTCTTTTTTCAATAGTTGGATATGCTCAGACCTATGGGATTTCTCCAGAATTTCATCAGCAACGACGAAGTGAATTAAAAAATAAAATGGCGGATAATACCGTTGCTGTAGTGTTTTCCTCTCCAATTCGTAACCGTGCTAATGATGTTGACTTTATTTATCACCCAGATCCAAATTTTTATTATTTGACGGGTTGGTCAGAACCGCATGCCGTTTTGGTTCTGTACAAATCCAAACAGTACGATGAAATGGGAACTTATGATGAAGTACTTTATGTGCGTGAACGTAATGTAAGGGATGAACTTTGGAATGGAAAACGGAAAGGCATTGAAGGGGCAGAGGAAATGGGATATGATCGTGTTAAAAGTCGTAAAGAGTTTGTCTCTGATCAAGATACGTTTGTGAATTTTGATTCCGTATTGTTTTTTGATTTTAAAAATGATGTTCGGGATTTCAATAATGATGATAATGACCTGTATGATTTGCAAAAACGGTTTAAAGAAAGTATTAACTTTCCTAAAAACTTTGACCGAACACGCTATCGTCTTTATCAAGAAATTAGGACGGTTTCTGAGGCGGAGACCAAACAACTAAAACGACGAATTAATTTTAATATCCAAAGGGATTCCACCTTATTGGAAGATCCTGTTATTTTTGAGTTTGTTAAGGCAGATCAACAAGACGTATTTCAAGAGCTTAAATTAAAAACAGCTTTCGAGTTGCGTTCTTTTAATTTTGATGTGGAACAACTACCCCAGTTTATGGCTGAACTTCGTGAGGTCAAAACTGAAGAAGAAGTAGCCTTGTTAAAAAAAGCCATTCGTATTTCTGCACGGGGCCAAATTGAAGTGATGAAAGCCATTCATCCAGAGATGACAGAGCGTGAAGTTCAAGCAATTCATCAATTTGTTTTTAAAAAATACGGCGCAGCACACGAGGGTTATCCCTCTATTGTTGGGGCTGGTGACAATGCCTGCGTTTTGCATTATATCACCAATGATAAAAACGACATTGAAAATCAGTTAATCTTGATGGATTTAGGAGCGGAGTTTGAAGGCTATACTGCCGATGTTACGCGAACAATACCCGTATCTGGACGTTTTACGAAACCCCAACGTGAGTTGTATCAAATTGTTTATGATGCTCAATTAGCAGGTATTGAAAAGGCACGTGTGGGTGCTTCATTTCGTGAGATTACAAATGCCTCTTATGAAGTTGTAAAACAAGGGTTATTAGCTCTTGGAATTATTGAGAAGCCAGAAGATTTCAGACGTTATTTACCCCATGGTGTTTCCCATCATATTGGATTGGATGTTCACGATCCAGGAACCTATCAAACCCTACAAGAAAATATGATTATTACTGTTGAGCCAGGAATTTATATTCCTAAAAACAGTCCGTGTGATGAAAAATATTGGGACATCGGAATTCGTATTGAAGACGATATTTTAGTTACTGACAAAGGCCCTGTAACTGTTTCTGATGAAGCACCGAGAAAATGGCAAAACATTGAAGCTTTAATGAAAGAAAGTAGTCCTCTCGATAACTTCGTCTTACCTTCGCTCGAAGATTAAAGATCTATTAAAAAGGATTTTAATTCTTGATAATTACTGATTGGAATACTTACCTTTTGCCTATCTAAGGTGCTCATGATTTTTTCAGGAATTGGAATTTTAATTCCCAACGTCTTTTCAACAACTTCATTGAATTTAATGGGGTGTGCTGTTTCTAAAAACACACCGTAATATTCAGGATTAGTATCTAAAAATTTCGATAATCCTAAATAAGCCACGGCACCGTGAGGATCGGCGATATAAAGTGCATTTTCGTGAATTTTTTTTAGGCCTTTTTTAGTTTCAGTATCGGAATAACTGAACCCACTTAAGATTTTTCCAAGTTTGTGAAAATCATGATTAAATAATTTTTGGATTCGTATAAAATTACTTGGCGCACCAACATCCATAGCATTGGATATTGTAGCAATTGTTTTTTTAGGTGAGTATTGTCCCGAATTTAAGTATTCCGGAACAGCGTTGTTGACATTGGTACTAGCAATAAACTGGTCAATCGGAAGCCCCATCTTTTTAGCTAAGAGTCCTGCACAAAGGTTACCAAAGTTGCCACTGGGTACTGAAAAAACTAAAGGTTGTTTCTTATCAACCAATGCTTTGTAGGCAAAGAAATAATAAAACATTTGTGGAAGCCAACGCGCAACGTTGATTGAATTGGCCGAGGTTAACTGAAGTTTTTGATTTATTTGAACATCTAAAAATGCAGATTTAACCATATCTTGGCAGTCATCAAACACTCCATCAATTTCTAGTGCAGTGATATTTTGCCCTAAGGTTGTCAATTGTTTTTCTTGAATGGGACTCACTTTTCCTTTTGGATATAAGATGACAACGTCAATCCCAGGAACACCTAAAAATCCGTCTGCAACAGCACCACCTGTATCTCCAGAGGTTGCCACTAAAACTACAATTTTTTGTGACTTATTTTTTGAGTTAAAATGCGATAAGCAGCGAGCCATAAAACGTGCTCCTACATCTTTAAAAGCTAGAGTTGGACCATGATAAAGTTCAAGGCTACTGATTTTATTTCCTATGGGAACCAGAGGAAAATCGAAGGTAAGTGTTTCCTGAATAATTTTTTTTAAGGCCTTCTCTTGAATGGTATCACCAATAAACGGTTGTATGGCATTGAATGCAATTTCATGATCGCTGTATTCATGAATATTTTCAAAAAAATTTGCAGGGAGTTCAGGAATTGATGCTGGAAAATAGAGCCCTCTATCTGGAGCTAGACCTCTAGTAACTGCCTCGGCAAATGAAACATTTTTTGAATTAAAATTCAGACTGTAGTACTTCATAATTGGGTTAAGATTTTAATACCTTCCATGTTTATTTTAGAAACAAACACTTCGTGTTCAATGGGTAAATTGGAGATTTCTGCAGCCATTGCATCAGCTACTTTTTGAGCGGTCTTTTTTCCTTTTGACAAGGCAAAAATTGAAGGACCAGAACCTGAGATTCCACTTCCTAATGCCCCTGCATCAATGGCTGCTTTTCTAATAGCTGTAAATTCAGGAATTAACTTGGATCGATAAGGTTCAATGATTTCATCAACCATACAACGCGATAAAAGATCGTAGTCTTCGGTATAAAGGGCACTTACAAAGGAAGCGAGGTTTCCCCACTGCTGAATGGCATTTTTTAGGGGTACTGATTGTTTTAGAATTGCTCGCGCATCTGCAGTTTTAAGTTCTATTTTAGGGTGTACCAAGGTGGCAAATAAGTCCTTAGGTGATGGGAGTTGAACTATATCGAGTGGACTGATTGATCTAACCAGTGTAAACCCACCTAGAATGACTGGAGCGACATTGTCTGCATGAGGAGCACCGCTGGCTAACGATTCTCCCGCCATGGCGTATTTAACAATTTCTTTTCGACTTAATGGGTGGTCCACCAAGTGATTGACTCCAAAAACAGCTCCAGCAGCACTTGCCGAACTGCTTCCTATTCCACTTCCGGGTTTTATTTTTTTATAAATTTCTATTTCGAAACCGGATTCGCAGGGATGCTCGCTTAAATATGCTAAAACAGCGACCCCTGCCACATTTTTTTCCACTTCTTTGGGTAAGTTTTCTCCTTCAATTTTTGTGATACGAACTCCTTTTTCTTTTACCCTTCTAATAACCATTTCGTCACCTACAGGATCAAGACAAAAACCTAAAACATCAAAACCACAAGAAACATTTGCGACACTTGCTGGGGCAAAAATTCGTACTTCTTTCATCGATTATCTTTTTCCAATTCTAA
>CBFIJI010000089.1:0-8949 GCA_965662885.1 Flavobacteriaceae bacterium
CTCTAGGTTCTCTGAAATAAATGCTGAATTTTTTTGACTTTCTTTATGAATAAAGTTGATAAAGGCTGTTTTTAAACCACTATAACTTACATTAAACTCAGGGGCTTTTGGAATAGGGAAAGGAAATTTTAAAGGATTTCCTTTTTGTGCCAAACGATCTAATTCAGGTCCAGCAGGATAGGGGAGTCCCAATAGTTTTCCACATTTATCGAAAGCTTCCCCAATTGCATCGTCTAGAGTTGATCCTATAAGTGTCATTTTAAAATAGTCTTCCACCAAAACAAGCTGCGTATGTCCTCCAGAAAGGGTTACTCCTAGGAAAGGAAATTTTGGGGTGTCAATACGAACGTCATCTATAAAATGTGCTAATAGGTGTGCTTGCATATGATTGACCTCCAAGAGAGGGATTTGCAATGCCAAGCTCATGGATTTGGCAAAGGCACTTCCTACTAAAAGTGAACCTAATAATCCAGGACCTTGAGTAAAAGCAATTGCAGATAGCTGATTTTTGTCGATATTTGCAACTGACAGCGCTTGGTGAACGACTGGAATTATATTGGCCTGATGTGCCCGTGATGCAAGTTCTGGAACAACGCCTCCGTAGGCCGTATGGATGGCTTGGTTTGCAATACAATTGGATAAGACTTGTCGGTCTTTTAAAACAGCCGCCGCAGTGTCATCACAGGAGGATTCAATTGCTAAAATGTATTTAAAAGCGTGCGACATTTTTACCTATAAAACCACAAAAATAAAGGAAACCCATTAAAAAGCAGTATAAAATAGCGTTGTTCATTGTAGGGGGCTTTGTTTTTCTTCTACTTTCTGTTGTTTTAACGCTTAGTTTACCTTCGGTTCAAACAAAAATTGCCCAAGAACTTACCAGTTCATTAAACACCAAGTTTTTAACCAATTTTAAAATTGATAAAGTAGCCATTTATATCAATGGAACCATTGCAATCAAGGGTGTTTATGTGGAAGATCATCGTGGGGATACGCTCATGTATGCCCGTTCTCTTGGAACTTCTGCAAATAGTTTTCAAAAATTATCCACTGGAATATTCGATTTTGATGGCTTTACTGTTTCTGATGTAGATTTTAATATTGTAAAATATAAAGGGGACGAAATGGATGCCCTTAGTGTGTTGTTAAACTCTCTTAAACCCGAAGTTGCGAATAAAGAAAAAAAAGTATTTAAGGCATTTATTGAAGAACTTGCCATTGAAAATGCTCGATTTTTATATCACGATCAAAACAAGGAGAATTCGTCACCGTTTGTTTTGGATTCCATTGCGATTCAAGCCAAAAAATTTAATGTGGTTGGAGAATTTTTGGACGTTGAAATCAAGGCGCTAACTTTTCAAACAGCAAAGAAAGCTTTTGATGTCGACCAACTGTCGGGAGACTTTTCCTATGATCCGTGCCAGCTTTCTTTTATGGATTTTAAGGCGAAAAGTAATCAGAATACTTTAGAAGGGAGTCTTTCTTTGGATTATGAAAAAGGGGGTTTAAATGATTTCTTTAATGCTGTTTCACTAGATGTATCACTTCGAGAAGCGCATATTTTGCCAACCTCTCTAAATCAAGATCTTGATTTTTTCCCAAACAAAGAACCGTTTAAAATATCTTTACGTGCCCAAGGTTTTATGAATGCCCTTGAGCTAAACAACATTGTCATCAACCACCCCATTATTGCTTATAATGGGTCAGTAGTTTTGGAGCATTTTTTTGATAGAACCGTTCCACAGAAATTAGCGGCTTCAGTGGACCGTTTGCTAACGGACATTGAAAACTATTCAAGAGGGAGTCTTAAGCCCCCCAAATGGGTCAAATCCATTGAATCTCTTGGACAAATAAACACCGAAGGAAAAGTGCGTTTAGAGGAACAAACTCTTTTTGTTACTACAACATCGACTTCAACTTTAGGCACACTTAGTACCGATGCAAATATTGGACTTGGGGTTTTTAATACCAGCTATCCAAACCATGAATTTAAAGCAAATATTAAGCTTTCCAATCTTGCGCTTTCCGATTTAGTAACAATCCAATCCCCTTGGACAACTTCTGGAAAGTTAAAGGTGGAAGGAAAGATTGAAAAAGCAAAGGATATATTTTTAAAATGGGAAGGATCAGGATTTGAATTTAGTAATCCGTCTCATACATTAGATCGTATTCAGTTTGAGGGAAGTTTTGAGAATTCTGTCTTAAAAAATGCTTTAATTAGTGAAGCTGCATCACTAAAGTTCAAAAGTGATGGTCGTTTAGATTTTACAAAAGAGTCTTCTGATTATTCTTTTGCGATTAATTTAATTCATGCGGACTTAGTAGCTTTGGGTTGGGACCTTGGTGGAGGAAAAGCCATTACTAAAGGGATTGTTTTAGCTGATTTTAACGGTCCTAATCTGGACCAGCTGACTGGAGCAATTAAATTATCCTCGTTAGAGTTTGAAAATAAGGACCTACGTTATGAATTTAATCCAGTATCGATCCAACAAACCATTAAGGATGACTTAACAGAATTGACCATAGAAAATACTGATTTTGTTCAAGCTAAGGTAAAAGGGAACTATCGTTTAAGTCAAATTCCACCCTTATTTCAAAACGCTTTTCAAGAGGTGTATAGTTTTTTGCCTCCAGCATTTCCTGAACCCAATCAATTGATCGATTTTAACGTTCAGTTGTCCAATAAGATTTTGGTAGCGTTATATCCTGAATTATCTATAGATAAAAACCTATTATTTAAAGGTGAAATTAATGCTGAAAAAGGGAAATCCAAGCTAAGTTTGAATTTACCTTTTTTAAGTTTTGAGGATTATTCTTTTGAAAATTTGGTGGTGAATTTAGACACTCAAAATCCACTGTATAATACTTATTTGAGCTTTGATCAATTTAAAAATTCGAAATATAGTCTTGAAAAAATGGATCTAATCAGCACCTCATTTAAGGACACATTATTTTTTCGTTCTGAATTTAATGGTGGGAAAACAGATCAATTTGAGTTGAATTTTTATCATGCACGAGATCAGAAGGGCGTTTCGCATTTTGGCTTAAAAAAATCAAGAGTGGTTCATAAGGGAAAGACTTGGGAGTTGAATCCTTTAAACACCTTAAATCAAAAAATTAGTTTGGATCCAAAATCTAAAAAAGTGAGCGTTTCAGCATTACACTTTAAAAATCTTGATCAAACGATTGATGTGTCTGGACATTATTTAAATGAGAAGAATACGGTTTTAAATCTTGCCTTAAAAAATATTGTTTTAGACGACTTATTACCTGAAATTCCCAGTTTTAAAGTAGCAGGTAAGACGGACTTGAATTTAAAATATCAACGTTCAAAAGAAGATAATTCCCTAACACTTAGCTCTTATATAAAAGCTTTAAACTTAAATGACTTGGCTATGGGTGATCTTAAAATGGACATTAAAGGAAATTCAGAAGTCAATTCTTATAATATAGCAATGGATCTTCAAAAAGACAGTAATTCTGTTTTAAAGGGACGTGGGAGCATGTTAGGGTTAACACAACCCACGCTTGATATCGATTTTACATTGAGTGATTTGAATTTAGCGTTTTTATCGCCTTTAGGGAAAGAGGCCGTTAGTGATATTCGAGGTTTAGTAAGTGGAGATATTAATTTATGGGGAGCTATAAACGCTTTACAGCATTCTGGTCAACTCAATCTTCAACAAGGAGGCATAAGCATTCCTTATTTGAATGTAGATTTTGATTTTGACACCACCGCAGTTTCCCTATACAACCAAGTTTTTGATTTTGGAAGTTTAAAAATAACCGATACTAAAGAAAAAACTACAGGAAATTTAAGGGCAAAAATCACTCATAATAATTTTGGGGATTGGGGTACTGATTTGACCATCAATTCAGAACGTATTTTGGTTTTAAATAAACCACAAGAAGAAGAAGTTGTTTTTTTTGGAACGGGCTATTTAGATGGTTCGGTGGATCTTTCTGGGCCTATGAATAATTTAGCAATTGTTGTAGATGGTGCTACTGAAAGGGGAACGTCCATAAAGATACCGTGGTCGGAAGATTATGGAATATCGGATACTTCATTCATTACCTTTATTGATAAAAGTAATAGTAAGAATCCAGTCGATTTGGAAGATGATCAAGCCTTGACTCAAATCAAGGGCTTGGAAATGACTTTTGACTTGGATGTTAATACAAATGCAGCGATCGAAATTGTAGTAGATCAGGAAACAGGTAGTTATTTGGACGGACGTGGATCAGGAAATCTATTAATGGAAATTAACACCAATGGTAAGTTTAACATGTGGGGGGACTTTATCACTTTTGGTGGGATATATAATTTTAAAAACCTTAGCGTTATTGACAAAAAATTTATGGTAAGGCCTGGAGGAACCATAGTATGGGAAGGAGATCCTTTATCGGCACAGATGAATCTTGATGCAGTTTATGAGGTTCCAGGGGGTGCTAACCCAGCCTTGTTACTTGACAACCCCAATTTTAATAAAAAAATTCCAACTGAAGTGGTTATTCGTTTACAGGGGAATTTGTTAAAACCTGATAATCCAATTTTTGAGATTGATTTTCCGAATACAAGCAACACAGTAGTTTCAGAAATTAACTATCGCTTAGCCGACCCTCAAAGGAGTCAGTTACAAGCATTATCCTTGCTATCACAAGGAATTTTTATAAGTAATGTAGGAGTTTCTATGCAAGGAATAACCAATAATTTATATCAAAAAGCTTCTGACATCTTTAGTTCTTTAATAGGTGATGAATCCGACAAACTTAAAGTAGGGGTTGATTTTTTACAAGGGGATAGAAGCAACACCTTAGATGTTAGGACTGAAGATCGATTGGGGTTAACTTTATTTACTCAAATTAGTGACCGTATTTTGATTAATGGAAAAATTGGGGTGCCCGTTGGTGGGGTAGAGGAAACGCTAATTGTTGGAAATGTACAAATTGACTTTATCTTGAATGAAGAAGGCTCCCTAAAAGCAAAAGTTTTTAATAAAGAAAATGAGTTCCGATATCTTACTGATGAATTAGGTTACACTCAAGGAGTTGGTTTTTCGTATGATGTAGATTTTAATACGTTTCGAGATTTGATTAATAAAATTACCCAACGAGAGCAAAAAAAGAAAACAACGGTTATCAATACCGACCCATTCAAACAAACAGGAATTAACTTTATAAATAAAAATTAAATTCCTCAAATTCATTTGTTATTGTAAAATTACAAGAAGCTTTGTAGTATGAATATTTAATCATTAAATTTACGGCTGAATTTAAACGAATGCCTTCAAAAATTAAAAGAATTGGTGTAGTAACATCTGGTGGAGATGCGCCTGGAATGAATGCTGCCATCCGGGCAGTAGTGCGTACGTGTTCCTATCACAAGATCGATTGTATTGGAATTCTACAAGGTTATTTGGGTTTAATCAACAACAAGACGATAAAATTAAATGCACGAAGTGTCAACAATATCATTAATAAAGGAGGGACTTTTTTAAAATCAGCCAGATGCCTTGAGTTTCGAACTCCTGAAGGTAGAAAAACGGCGTATGACAATGTTGTCAAAAACAATATTGACGCATTAGTCATTATAGGAGGAGATGGATCGTTCACCGGTGCTATGATCTTTAAAAATGAATTTGACATTCCAGTGATTGGAATTCCTGGGACTATTGATAATGATATTAACGGCACCCAATTTACATTGGGATATGATACTGCATTAAACACAGTAGTCGATGTGATTGATAAGATTCGCGATACAGCGAGTTCACATAACCGTTTGTTTTTCGTTGAGGTAATGGGACGTGATGCTGGACATATCGCATTAAATGCAGGAATTGGAGCAGGTGCGGAGGAGATTCTTATCCCAGAAGAAAATCTGGGTCTTGATCGTTTGATGGATTCCTTAAAGCAAAGTAGAAAGTCTGGAAAAACATCAAGTATAGTCATTGTTGCAGAAGGAGATAAATCGGGGAAAAACGTTTTTGAAATCGCTGCTTATATCGAGCAAAATATGCCCTATTATGAAGTTCGTGTTTCTGTTTTAGGTCATATGCAACGAGGAGGAAGTCCTTCCTGTTTTGATCGTGTTCTCGGCTCTAGGATGGGTGTTTTTGCGGTTGAATCTTTATTGGAAGGGAAATCCAATGTTATGGTAGGGATAAAAAATGAAGAAATGACCTTATCTGCTTTTGAAGATGCTATCAAAGGAAAATCTACAATTAATAAAAATTTATTACGCGTTTCGGATATCGTATCGCTTTAATATTAACACTAATTATACACTAACTAATAAAAGAAACAATGGGAATTAAACTGGGAATCAATGGGTTTGGAAGAATTGGAAGACTTGTCTTTCGTTCTGCAATGAAGCAATCGGACATTACTGTCGTTGGAATCAACGACCTATTAGACATAAATCACCTTGCATATTTATTAAAATATGATTCAGTACACGGAAAATATGACGGTACTGTTGAAGTTGAAGGGAATAATTTAGTAGTCGATGGTCAAACTGTTGTTATTTCTGCCGAACGTGATCCTGCATCTATTGGTTGGGGAGCTATGAATGTGGATGTAGTTGCAGAATGTACGGGAATTTTTACTACCCTAGAAAAAGCGCAATTACACATTGATGGTGGTGCCAAAAAAGTGGTTATTTCTGCTCCTTCTGCAGATGCCCCTATGTTTGTTATGGGAGTTAATCATCATTCAGCAACTGCAGATCAAACAATTGTTTCCAATGCTTCATGTACGACCAACTGTCTAGCTCCAATTGCTAAAGTTCTTGATGATAATTTTGAAATTGAAGAAGGTTTAATGACCACGGTTCATGCAACTACAGCTACACAATTTACAGTTGATGGTCCTTCACGAAAAGATTTTAGAGGGGGTAGAAGTGCTTTATTGAATATTATTCCTGCTTCTACGGGCGCTGCTAAAGCAGTAACTAAGGTAATTCCTTCTCTATTAGGAAAACTTACCGGAATGGCTTTCCGTGTTCCAACAGCCAACGTTTCTGTTGTTGATCTTACCGTAAAGTTGAAAAAAGAGACGTCTTATGACGAAATTAAAGCGGTAATGAAATCAGCTTCTGAAAATGAATTAAAAAATATTTTAGGATATAATGATGAACCTCTAGTGTCACAAGATTTTGTTGGTGATATTCGAACATCTATTTTTGATGTCAATGCAGGAATGGAATTGAATTCTCGTTTTTTCAAAATCATTTCTTGGTATGACAACGAATGTGGTTATTCCAATAAACTTATTGACTTAGCCAAACATATTCACAGTCTTTAAACATTTAAAAAATGATTTTAGTTGTTGATAGTGGTTCTACTAAAACGGACTGGATTGCCGTAGATCAAGCAGGGAAAACTTTATTTTCTACACAAACATTGGGATTAAATCCTCAAGTTTTGTCAAGTGCCATTCTAACGGAAAGAATCATTAATAATTATGATTTATATCAGAACCGTGAGACCGTAACCCATTTATATTTTTATGGAGCTGGTTGTGGTCTTAAATCACCACAAGATAGAATTGGGAAAGTTTTTAGAGAAATTTTCCCTCATGCCATTTTAGATATTAAAGAAGATACATATGCTGCGGTTTATGCCACCGTCGATGTCGGTGAAAAAGCAATTGTTTGTATCCTAGGAACAGGATCGAATTGTACTTATTACGATGGGAAAAACATTGATCAAAAGATAACCTCATTAGGGTATATTTTGATGGATGAAGCCAGTGGTAATTTCTTTGGAAAACAACTTATTCGAAGCTATTATTTTAATGAAATGGATAAGAACTTAGCTAAAAAATTTGAGGAGGAATTTGACTTAGATGCTGATGTTATTAAGGAAAACATCTATCGGAGAGAAAACCCGAACACCTATTTAGCAACGTTCTCTAAATTCTTGATCCAACACAAAAGCAACCCTGTTTTTAAAGATATTATTGCCAAGGGTTTACAACGTTTTATTGATCATCAAATATTACAATTTCCGAATTCTGCGGAGGTACCGATTCATTTTATTGGATCGATTGCCCACTTTTTAGAAGCGGAAGTCAAAACTGCCTTAACCAAAAATGGTCTGACCATGGGTAGAATTGTAAGACGACCCATCGACCGATTAGTATCCTTTCACAAAGAATTGTTGGATATTTCAATTTAGTAAAAAACGCTGTTACTCTTTTATTTTACAGCGATCATTGAAATTTCTACGCGGACAGATTTGGGTAGTGTTTTTACAGCAACTGTTTCTCTTGCAGGAGCTGTTGCGTCATCAAAATACTGACCGTATATGGTGTTTACCTTTCCAAAATTGTCCATAGAGTCCAAAAAAATACTGGCTTTAACAACATGCTCAAAATCCATATTAGCTTCTTTTAAGATAGCTTCCAAGTTGTTCATCACCAAAGTTGTTTCTTCTTCAATGGAACCCTTTAACAATTCCATTGTGTCTGGATAAAGGGGGATTTGACCTGAAATATACAGGGTATTCCCTGTTTTAATTGCTTGATTGTAGGGGCCAATGGGTGCAGGGGCGTTGGGAGTAGTGATGATTTCTTTTTTCATTGAATTTAGTTTTAAATTATGTTGTCTATTTATAATCTTCGATCAGGTTCTCTTACCTTGTCGTATTTAATATCGCTGAGAAGACCAGATTTGATCCCTATAAAAAAGTTCCAAGAAGCTCTTTGACTAAAAGGTACCCAGCTAAAATTTAACTTCCAACTGTCTAAATCACGATCAAAGCGAAGTTGTGTATAGGTTACACCTTTCCCTTTAAAATCATAACCAGACGACATACCAACTTTCCATTTTGGCGTTAGTTCAATATTTCCTGAAAACATCAGTGAATTATTGGAGATGGTTCGTTGTTGAGTAGCATTGTTATAAGTTAAGGAGTAGGCAAATTTTAAATCCCAGGGAATTTTGGT
>CBFIJI010000090.1:0-8776 GCA_965662885.1 Flavobacteriaceae bacterium
ATGGCATTAGGGGTTCCTCCATGACATATAACACAACCCCCTGGATCGTTATGCTGTCCACCCATAGCTTCTATCATGGCCAACATAGTACTTCCCTTTTCACGGATGGGTTCAATACCGTTATGACAACTCAAACACCCCTTTTCATCCGCTGTCTTTTGGTCGGTTGTAAAGTCTTTCGTTCGCGCTTTTATCCCCAACTCTTTAGGATGTGCAAAATTAGTTTCCTTCGGTGTTGAAGAAATATCCGTTTCTTTGGGAACATCACTACACCGACTCATCGCCAATAAAATAAGGCCTGAAATCACGATAAAAATGATGGCATAAAGCAGTTTGAGAGAAGGTTTATAGGAGTGCATACACGTAGATTAAAATTTTATATTGAAGTCCAATCGTATTCTATTTCCAGTTTCTGTGGCTATTTGTGGGGTAACCAAACCTTTAACGGTATAAAACCGCAGTACCATATTGAAATTTTTACCCCAACAGTAGGCAATTCGAAATTCATGGCCAGCATAGTTGGTGTTCCGGTTTCGGTTGATGTTTCCCCAACGCACCCAATCATCTTCTGCATAGTAGGACACCACCGAAAGTGCCTCTTTATAAGCATAATAATAGCCAAACAACCAATCCTTTTTCGTGTTGAGCTTTCCATAGTTTAACTGAAAGACATAGCCTGTTTTTTGGTTTTTATAATGGGTTTCAAGGTTGGGATTTTCACTGTAATCTTTAAGATTTATTAAATAGTCCAAACCAAGGACAAGAGGCGTTGTCCGTAATAGCTTGAGTTGAATCCCTGAATTTAAAAGGTGATAATCCATGCGATAGCGCTTGCCGGTAAAAAGATCATCCGCCTCGGGTACATTAAAAATATTATCGAACCAAAATAAACCAGAAGCAGCGGTCAATTCAAAAGTATCATTGCGAAAAATAACCGCCAATTGAGCGGCAAACAGTGTTGCATCCAAAACACTACTATCCTGATTGTGATTGGCAATAAAATAACCTACAGTAGGGCGCCATTCAATGCTTTTCCCTTTCTTTTTTAAACCAAAGCTAATCCCTTCTGGTTGCACGTCATCATCCCACCACAACTCATTTTGATTCCAAAAAGGAAAGCTGTTTTTTCCCATCCACCACCAACTGTTACTGTATGTACCTTGAAGAAAATATCGATCCAATTGAAAAGGTTTGGAGGACAACCCTCGATATCCAAGGTTGAAATGAGGAGATTGTATATTGTTGGCTACCCCCGTTCGGATACGACCTCCAAAACGGATATGTTCACTCCACTGGTAATTAAAGCCCAAGCGTAATCGTGCACGCATCCGATGGCGGTCCTCACGATAGGCTCCATCAAACTGTCGTGAATTCCAATCCTGCTCCCCACGAATCCGTAAATCCCCAAAAAAGGTAAGTTTTGATGGTTTCCCATCTTGAACTTGCGCTGAAAGGGATAACGTGCTAACCCATATAAAAAAAAGTACTGAACGGAAGATCTTGAGGGTCATTTTAAAAGGTATTAAATACATTGTAGTATTAAATTTGTGTCAAAACTCAAACAAAAACAGTATCCCTACAATGATCGATATCATGTTATAATAACTTTCGGATTCTAAGGGTTAATTAATTAAATTTACAGTCAGAAAACGCTTATGAAAAAAAAGACTTTTTTAGCATGTTTATTATTGACCACTGCACTGGTAAGAGGTCAAGATTTTACTGCTCGTGTATTGGATAGCCTTACCCAAAAACCCATCCCCTTTGCAAGCATTACCATTTCTAACAAAACAGGGGTTATTTCAAATGAAGAAGGACGATTCCGCTTACGTTATTCCCCGCCCATAAAAGATACAGACACCCTTATCATTTCTTCCATGGGATATGAAGCCTACCGAAAAGCATTGAGAAACAATACGGACAGTCTCGTTTACTTAGCTCCCAAACCCATTGCCTTAAATTCCGTGATTGTTTATAACAAACAGATGGATGTTGAAACTATTATGGAAAAAACGCTGTCAGCGTTGGAAGAAAAATATGACTTTAAAACCACCAAAAAACAATTGTTCTTAAGACAGTCGGAAAAACAAGAGTTTTTAAGAATGAAAACAGAGCTTTCAAAATCCTCTATTCCAGAATTCAATCAGCGTTTTTTTGACAGTATTTTAAATAATATACCCAAAAAAAATGCTTCCTATTTAGAAACACTCACTGATTTATATGGCGATTATACGAAAGAAAGACAAAAAATAGATATCATCAAAGCTGTTGAAATGATTGATGAAAATAATGAAATTAGTTTCGAAACCTTTGAGAAAAGATTCAATAGCATTCTGAATAAAAGAATAAAAAAGGACTCTTATTTTAAAATTAAATCGGGTTGGTTTGGTGGTAAAGTAGAAGCCAAAGATTTTTTTGATATGGAACAAAATGGTGACTCCACTCAAATGGAAAACCTTGTCCAAAAAAAAATAAAAGAACAAAAAAATGACAGTATTCGAAAACAAAATTTTACTGCAAATCGCAAAGAAGTTTTAGGAGAAACCTACAGCAGTTTATTTGAAGAACAAGAATGGAAAATTAGTATCCTAGAAAAAGCAAACCGGTATAAATTTGAACTCTTAGAATATAATTTTATTGGTGATACTCCAGTATATGTCGTTTCTTTTTCGCCCCTAAGGAGAGGAAAGTTTAAGGGAACCCTTTATATTGATGCCGATCGGATGGCACTGCTACGGATGGATTATCAAAACACTGAGCGTTTACGGAATTTTAAACTCTTGGGAATCTATTTTAGACATCCGTACAGGAACGGAAAGGTGATTTTTAAGCTTCAGGAAAATGACAAGTATACCCTCCACTACTTTGAACAAATAAATCGATTTGAAATGGGAGTTGATCGTCCACTCAAAATTATCGAAAAAAACAAAAATGTACGTGGGCGAAGGAAACAGAACGAATTGTCTATGGATTTAAATTTAGATATGGCACAGGAACAGAAATTGGAAATCTTTGTATTCGATACAAAACCCATTACCGATGAAACGTATCAACAATTTAAAGAAAAAAATGAAAAACTTCCAGAACGCATCTTTAATTACGATCCTAATCTTTGGAGAGATTACAATATCATGGAGCCCAACGAATCCATTAAAAAATTAAAAGTAGTGCCGGAATCAGAAAAAGAATAATTAATCTGGCTCCATTTATTGTTTTAAATTAAAATTGATTTCCCCCAATCAAACCCTGATGAGATGAAAAATCACCTAGTCCTCCTTTACCTCTGTTTTTTTGGCTTAGTAGTCGGCCAAAAGTCCACAGCGCAAGATCCTTTAAAGTTGATTGAAAGTGGTGCCTATCAACAAGCTACTTTAATCCTCGAAAGGACTCCTGCCACCAGCTTTAACGATTTCAAATATCAAGGGGATTGTTACTACGCCATGAATAATTTTAAAAAAGCTGTGAATTCCTATGAAATGGCGCTATCAAAACAAGAAAATACAGTGGTGGAATTAAGGCTTGGGAAAATATATGGACAGATGGGACAGCGCCAAAAAGCCTTAACCCTCTTTCAAAACACACTAGCCAAAGACTCCACCAACGAGGCCTCAAAATATTACCTCAGTAAAACCCTTCTCCAACTTGGAATGGTCAATGCAGCACTAAAACACCTTACAGTACTCGCTTCAAGAGACAGCCTAAACATAAATTACCCCTATCATATTGGGGTGGCTTATCAATTAAAAAAACAACCCTCAAAAACTATTGATGCATTCTTAGAAGCATTTAAAAGAGATTCAACACATTTAAAAACAATTACACAGTTGGCCATTGAATTTTCACAACTAAAAATTAAAGATTCTACCACACTATTTGTAGAAAAAGGACTACAGTTAGATGCAAACAACAAAACACTTAATCGAATAAAAATCAACCAACTGAGAAGAGGGAAAAAATACTACCAAGCGGTTAAAATCCTCTTAAAACAAGAATTACTTGAAAAAAATCAGTTTTACAATGCAAAAATGTTAGGAATCTGTTATTTCAATTTAGATTCTTTAGAACAAGCCACCCATTGGTTTAACAAGGCTAAAAAACGTAATACAACAGATTTTAAAATACATACCTACTTAGGAGACATTAACGTCAAACAAAAAAACTATAAAAAAGCCATTGTCAACTATTCAAGGGCCACCTTTATTGGAGTAATACCGCGAGATATGGAGTATCTAAAAATGGGGATGGTTTATAAAGAAATAGGGAATCAAAAACGAGCAATTGAACTTTTTGAAGAAGCAGTAAGCGAAAAATTCTATAATAAAAAAGCACATTTAGAACTTGCCATCACCTCAGAAAACTATTTTGAAGACAAAAAAATAGCCTATGAATACTACAAACGTTATCTACAAAACTTTCAATATGATGATGAGGAAGCAACCTTAAACTTTGTAAGAGACCGAATAAAACAAATTAAAGAAACCTATTTTTTAAAAGGAACAGTATTAAAATAATCGATTCATCAGGCTTCTTTTTTAAAGCAGAAGTGTATTTTTAAAAAAAATAAACAATGTACCCTTCTTTTTCAAAGTTCCTTTGTGTACTGGCACTCTTCTATTTTGGAAAAGTTGACTGCCAACAAAAACGCATTCGTGATTACGGTGTTCACATAGGGGTTTTACCTACTGGCACCTTGAACAGCATAACCGATGTGGCTGGAGTTAGCGTTGGCCACGTCACACGAATTGAAGGAAAAAATATCCGAACTGGCGTAACAGCTATTCTACCGCATCAAGGCAATATTTTTCAAGATAAAGTTCCAGCTGCCGTCTATGTGGGTAATGGTTTTGGAAAATTGATGGGAGCAACACAAGTCAATGAATTGGGGACACTTGAAACCCCCATCCTACTCACTAACACCTTAAGCGTACCCACCGCAGCAAATGCCCTCATCAGCTATACCTTAGCACGAAATCCAGAGGTGCGTTCTGTTAATGCCGTGGTAGGAGAAACCAACGACGGTTACCTCAATGATATTCGTGGACGGCATATTATGGAAAAAGATATCATCAATGCCCTTACCAACGCAAAAATGGGTCCCGTTAGCGAAGGAAATGTTGGTGCAGGAACTGGAACGGTAGCCTTTGGCTATAAGGGCGGAATTGGAACCTCCTCCAGACAGCTCCCCAAAACCTTAGGAGGCTATACCCTCGGGGTTCTTGTGCAAGCCAATTTTGGAGGGGTACTCCAAATTGACGGGGTTGCCATTGGAGAACATTTAGGAAAATTCTCTTTTGACAAGGAACTCTTAACCGATGTGGACGGCTCATGTATGATTGTGGTTGCCACCGATGCTCCACTGGATGCCCATAATTTGGAACGACTGGCCAAACGTGCCCTTTTGGGCTTAGGAAAAACAGGAGGGATTGCCTCCAACGGCAGTGGGGACTATGTCATCGCTTTTTCCACAAACGAAACAAACCGAACGCCCTACACAATGACCACCAAAACACTATCAAAAATAGCCTTGCATAACGATGCCCTCTCTCCTCTCTTTTTGGCAGTAATAGAAGCAACAGAAGAAGCCATTATCAATGCTCTTTTTGCCGCAACAACCTTAAAGGGGCGCAATGGGAATACAGTCAATGAACTCCCCAAAAAAACTGTCCTCAACCTCTTAAAAAAATACGGAAGAACACCATAAAAAAGGGTATGAAACAAACCATTTTAATCACAGGAGTTAGTAGAGGAATTGGCCACGCCCTCGCACAACAACTGCTTAATGAAGGGCAGCGACTGATTGGAACAAGTAGGACAGGAAAAATCCCCTCCCTCCAGCATAAAAACTTCACTCCATTAGCTATGGATTTAAGCGATCATAAAAGTTTTTCCAAAACCGTTGCTTATCTGTTGGATCAAAAAATTAAAATCGATTTACTCATCAACAATGCAGGTATAGGGCCTGACTTAAATTTTGCAAATCCAGAAGAACAAAGCTTTCGCAACACTTTTGAAGTGAATTCCACAGGAACCGTTTTCTTTACCGAAGCCCTTCTTCCTCATCTAAACAAGGGTGGGAAAATCATCAATATTTCCTCTAAAATGGGTGCCATTGGATCTTGTCAAAAAACCAATGCAACCGCTTATAGAATGTCCAAAGCCGCCTTAAATATGTATTCAAAAATTTTAGCCAATCGACTTGGTGACACCTTAAAAGTTGCCGCAGTTCATCCAGGATGGGTTCAAACTACTATTTCCAACACCAATGACAATGCACCACTAACGCCAAAGCAAGCAGCAGAAAAAATCAGAAACTTTATCGCTACCGACTTTAAGAATGGTATCTTTTGGAATGTGGAAACTCAGTCAGAAATTGAATGGTGAATTTTTTTAAAATATACTTTACTATTTTGTATTTTTAGTACCTAATGGATACTCTAACTATATAAAAATAAATGAAAAAAATATTCATCGCCTCTTTAAAAGGCATTGGTGTATTACTGCTTATACTCATCGTTTTTCTAGGTATTACTTATTTAGTAAGTGTCAACTATTCTACCTATCCTGTAAAAGTAAATATCACGGAAAACCAAGAAATCAATACCGATAGTTTGGCGACCGCCTTACATGCTCAAATGAGCTTAGAGGAAAAAATTGATCAGCTCTATGGAGAAAAACTAGTCTTATCCATGCCCAAGTTTCTTATCAATTTTTTAGTCAAAAAACGGTTCCCTCATATTTATGTAGGTGGAAATGAACGACTCAATATTCCACCATGGGTGCTATCTGACGGACCAAGAGGCGCACGCGTCATGGACAAAGACATTGCAGCAGTCACGACTTTCCCCGTAGCCATGTCAAGAGGAGCCAGTTGGGATATTACTTTAGAAGAACGTATTCATGATGTCATCGCTAAGGAGATGCGTGCCAATGGCACCAATTATGGAGCTACGCCTTGCATCAACCTCTTACGGCATCCCGCATGGGGACGTGCGCAAGAGACCTATGGAGAAGATCCGTGGCTATTGGGAGAATTTGGAGTCGCTGCCGTAAACGGATTAGAACAAAATAATGTGATGGCCTGTCCCAAACATTTTGCCTTAAACAGTATTGAAAATTCCCGTTGGGTAATTGATGTTAAGGTAGATGAACGCACTCTTCGTGAAGTGTACCTCCCCCATTTTAAAAAGGTCATTCAAAAAGGAAAACCAGCTTCAATTATGAGTGCTTACAATCAAGTCAATGGTGATTTTTCTGGAGAAAGTAAACTACTACTAACCGATATTCTCCGGAACGATTGGGGCTTTAAAGGTTTTGTAAGTACGGATTGGATGTATGGCGTATATGACGGGGTCAAAGCTGTCAAAGCTGGATTGGATGTTGAGATGCCCTTTCAGAAGGCTTACCGTTACGACACCTTAAAAACAGGAATAGCCGAAGGAGAAATAACAGAAAGTAATATTGATACTCTTGTTTTACGCTCTCTTAAAACCCGACTAAAATATGCCTATGCTTTAGACCCAATTGACTATAACAAAAGTCTTATTTTAAAACCAGAACATATTGCCTTAGCCAAAGAAGCTGCCGAAAAAGGAATGGTACTCTTAAAAAATGAAAATGTATTGCCTTTTACCACTGAAAAAAACAAAACCATTGCCGTCATTGGAAGGTTAGCTGATTCAGAAAATACAGGAGACCTTGGGAGTAGTAATTCAACGCCCCCCTATGTAGTGACCCCTTATGAAGGTATAAAAAACTATCACAAAGCTTTAGGGAACACAGTAGTTTTAGACGATGGTTCCGATTTGGAACGTGCTAAAAAAGTAGCTGAAACCGCTGATGATGTTATTCTAATCGTGGGTTACTCCTATGTTGATGAAGGCGAATATATGATTGCCAGTAGAGATGCTATGGAAACGTCTGCAAAAGCAAATCAATTAATCGGAGACAAAGGCATCGGAGGAGATCGGATTAGTTTACAACTCAATCCAGAAGACGAACAATTGGTCAATGAACTTGCGGAAATCAATCCCAATACGGTATTGACCTATATTGGTGGAAGTGCCATTGACATGTCCGCATGGGATAAAAAAGTCCCATCCATACTCTATGCATGGTATGGCGGAATGGAGGGAGGAAACGCATTGGCTAATATCCTTTATGGCCAAGCTAACCCAAGTGGGAAACTTCCCTTTACCATTGCTCAAAACAGCGAAGACTATCCTTTTTTTAATCCATATATTGATGAAATTACCTATGATTACTATCATGGCTATACCCTCTTTGAAAAAACTGGAAAAGAGGTGGCTTATCCTTTTGGTTATGGCTTAAGTTATACCACTTTTGAGTATGCCAATTTCACAACAAATGTTAAGGAGCTTACCAAAGACGGAACAATAACCGCCAAAATTGAGGTAACCAATACCGGTGAAGTTTCTGGAGAAGAGGTGGTTCAACTCTATGTTGGTTTTAAAAATTCAGCCGTAGATCGACCTGTTAAACTTCTCCGTGGATTCAAAAAAATAGCCTTAGCACCAAAAGAAACCAAAAGTGTGGAAATACCAGTTGCAATCGCTGATTTGTCGTGGTACAACCCCGAAACTAAACAATGGGAAATAGAAAATATGAATTACGAGATTTATATGGGAAGCTCTGCTGCCTTCAAGGACTTGAAGCAATTAGCATTTAAAGTAGAATAAAAAAAGGGGCGAATCGCCCCTTTTCAATCAAAACTTTGTGATGTATTTCAATTGGTGTTTACTAAATTAAAAGGTATGAA
>CBFIJI010000091.1:0-8673 GCA_965662885.1 Flavobacteriaceae bacterium
GGTTTCCCTTTATTGGGTATCCCAGAACCCTTGAATAAGGATTTAAACAAACCAAGTGGTGAGACCTCTAAATAAAAGTTAGTTATCAAAATATAAATGAAGTAGGTTAATAGTTAGTTGAGATTTAGTTTTAGTAAATTTTTTAATTTTACCTACTTAATCATATGATTAAGTAGGTGGGTTAAAGAAAATGTTAATCAAGTAATATTTATAGCTCCACTTTTTGTTACAAGAATACTTTTTTGTTAAATTAAATATTAAAAAATGAGGAATTTTATTTTAATTATAAATGTTGCCATATTAATGATGAATATGAGCTTTTCGCAAGAAAAACATACATTAATTAATAGCAAATGGTCTATAGAAAAAGCAAACGATTGGTATAAAAAGCATAAGTGGATAACAGGAGCAAATTTTAATCCAAGTACAGCCATAAATCAATTAGGGATGTGGCAAAAAAGCACTTTTGATTTAGAGACTATAGATAAAGAATTAGGATTTGCGCAAAGTATTGGTTTTAACACAATGAGAGTTTACCTCCATAGTTTAGCATATAAGGTAGATCCAGTTGGTTTTAAAAAAAGAATGGAATCCTATTTACAGGTTGCCAACAAACGTGGTATAAAAACAATGTTTGTGTTTTTTGATGATGTATGGGATAAAACACCAAAAATTGGTAAGCAGCCAGAGCCTAAGCCTGGGGTTCATAATTCTGGCTGGGTACAAGATCCTGGAGATCCCGCATCAAAAGAATTAAAAAACTTCTCAGAGTTAGAAACTTATGTTAAAGATATTCTAGAAACGTTTTCAAAAGACTCAAGAATCTTAATGTGGGATTTATATAATGAGCCCGGTAACTCTGGTAAATTTAGTGCCTCGATTCCCCTATTAAAGAAAGTGTTTGTTTGGGCACGAGAAGTAAACCCTTCTCAACCTATAACTGTTGGAATTTGGCAATGGAATAAGAAATTTCAAGAGCTCAATGAAATTCAAGTCTTAAACTCAGATGTAGTCACATATCACCATTATGGCGAACCAAACGACCATTTAAAAATAATTAATTTGCTTAAAACCCATGGTAGGCCTTTAATCTGTACTGAATATATGGCTAGAACTCGTAATAGCAGATTTTCCAACATCTTACCATTATTAAAAGACGAACATGTTGGAGCTATTAATTGGGGGTTAGTAGCCGGTAAGTCAAATACAATTTACGCTTGGGATACACCTATAGAAAGTGGTGAAGAACCAAATGAGTGGTTTCATGATGTTTTTAGAAAAGATGGCACTCCTTACCGCGAAGATGAAATAAGGTTAATACGTAAATTAAATTCAATAGAAAATAATAACTAAAATATGGAGGTATCGAATAGTTTTCTATTAAGAATAAAAAATATATTCTTACTTTCTATTAGTATCATTTTTCTGTTTTCTTGTAAAAATGAAAAAAATAAAAGTCTCAAGTCAGAATCTAAACAGTCGACTGTCCATGCCCAAAAGGAATTTAGTTATAAAAACCCTCTTGGTTTAAAAGTAGCTGACCCCTTTATACTAGATAATGGAGATGGAACATATTATCTGTATGGTACAGGAGGTGGTGCGGTTGATGGATTTTCAACATATTCTTCAACTAATCTAGTAGATTGGAAATACGAAGGGCAAATATTTTATGGCAATAGAGATAGCACTTGGTCCGAAAGCGCCTTTTGGGCACCAGAATGTTACAAAGTTGATGGAAAATACTATCTTTTTTATAGTGCTAACTGGAAATATAACCCAACAAACGAAGATGAGAACTTTCACATTGGCGTAGCGGTTTCAGACAAACCAACAGGTCCATTTCTTGACTTACAAAATGAACCATTATTTCAGCCTGGTTATCCAGTAATTGATGCCAATGTAATTCAGGATGATACCGGAAAGTATTATTTGTATTATTCTCGAGCTTGTTATAAACACCCTGTTGAAAGTGACATTGCAACATGGGCTAAGAATAAAGGATTATTTGATGAGATTGAGGAAAGTTGGGTATATGGAATAGAATTGAGTCCAGATTTCAGGTCTGTAATTGGTGAGCCTAAGTTATTGCTTCGTCCACCATTAAAAATGGATGATATAAATACAGAATGGGAAAGTAGGTCTATTACATCAAAAGAAATAAATAGAAGATGGACAGAAGGATCATTTACCTTTAAACACAAGAATAAATATTACATTATGTACTCTGCCAATTATTATGCAGGTGAGAATTATGCCATAGGTTATGCAACAGGAGACTCGCCATTAGGACCATTCGTGAAATCAAATAACAATCCAATTTTAGAAAAAAATACTCATGAGGGTGGAGAAGTTACAGGAACTGGACATAATAGTGTACTATTTCTAAATAATAGTGACAAGATGTTATGTATATATCATGGAAGAACCAAGGCTACAGGTAATGAAAGGGTAATCTTTATTGATGAAATGAAAATTTCTGATGAAGGCTTACTGACGGTTTCTGGACCGTCAACCAGTTCCAAAAAGATTAAACTTTAAGTTAAACATTGCCAAAAATAAAAACGAGGAAATTTTACTCCTTTCTTCAATTTAATGAAGGTAAAATAAATCAGTCTTTTAGTTGGCAAAGACTGGCATACTGGCTTTTTTTTTGAACGAAATCTAAAGAAAATAACGGTATTTTTTTTTAAAATTTCATAAAGAATTTTACTTAATTTTAATACATGATTAGCTATTGGGAAAAATCCGAATTCACCCACTATGACCTCATTGTGATTGGAGGCGGAATCACTGGCCTTTTTTGTGCTTTAGAATTTCGTAAAAAAAATCCTACGGCATCCATCGCTGTTTTTGAACAGGGTATTTTTCCAGATGGAGCAAGTACCAAAAATGCAGGTTTTGCTTGCTTTGGTTCAATAACCGAATTAATTGATGACGAAGCCAAAATGGGAAGTACAGCTTTATTATCACTCCTAGAAAGAAGGGTTAAAGGACTTGAAAAGCTTCGAAAAACACTTGGAGACTCTACCATAGATTTTCAGCAAAATGGTGGCTATGAGTTATTTTTTAACGAGCAAACCCCCAATGAAGCAACCATCCATAAATTCAACTCCCTATTACATCCTCTTTTTAAATCAGATGTTTTTTCAAAAGACATCACAGCCGTAGAACGTTTTGGATTTTCCTCTACGTCTGTCAGTGCGGTCATTAAAAATCCATTTGAAGCACAAATCAATACTGGAATGATGATGGGTGGACTTTTAAAAAAAGTGCGGGAACAAAATATTGTTGTTTATTCCAATACCAAGGTAGCCCAGCTCGAAACTTCTCCAAACAATAACCAAGTTAGTGTCCAATATAAAGGGAATAACATCCATTTTAAATCGACCTTTTTAGCCATTTGCAACAATGCCTTTGCAAAACAATTTTCACCAGAATCTGAAATCAAGCCTGGCCGTGGGCTAGTTGTTTTAACCAAACCTATTGACCATTTAAAGATCAAAGGATGTTTTCATTACAAGGAAGGTTACTATTATTTTAGAAACATCCACAATCGTATTTTATTCGGTGGCGGACGTGAACTAGATATTCAAGGAGAAACCACTACCGAACACGGAATTAATGCCAAAATAAAAGAACAACTCCTCAATGATTTAGCGAAATTTATCCACCCAGGTACTGTCCCAAAAATCGAAATGGAATGGACAGGGATTATGGCTTTTGGTAAAACCAAACAACCCATTGTCCAAAAAATCAATGAAACCGCTGCCATGGGGGTTCGTTTAGGCGGTATGGGAGTTGCTTTAGGGAGTCTTATTGGAAAAGAAACTTGTGATCTTTTAAACTAAAATTTATTTAATTGAAGTGCAATTTGTATTTTAACACCGTATAAATGTCAACCAAATGAAACCACTACAGATTCTCCCCTTTTTTGTTATATGCAGCATACAACTATCGTGTGCACAAGACAACCCACCATTTATAGAAACTCCTACAGAAACAGCCTACACCTATGAGGTCGTTATTGACAGTATTGACATTCCTTGGGGAATGGACTTTATTTCTGAAAAAGAGCTCTTAGTTACCGAAAAGTCTGGGACTCTTTACCGTGTTGCAGCAGGAAAGAAAACAGCAATTGAAGGCTTGCCCGAAGTCTATGTTCGTGGGCAAGGCGGATTGATGGATGTTGCACTACATCCAGACTTTAAAACCAATAACACCATTTATTTTACGGCAGGAAGAAGCATTGACTCAGAAGAACGCGGAGGCAATACCTCCTTGTATAGTGCCGTTTTAAATGCAAATAAATTAAGTAATGTCCAATTACTTTACAGAGCCTTTCCCAACAGTAGAAAAGGACAACATTGGGGGTCACGAATTGTTTTTGATGATGAAGGGCACTTGTTCTTTTCCATTGGAGACCGAGGTAATCGTGATGTCAACCCACAAGACCTCAGCAGAGATGGTGGTAAAATCTATCGGTTAAATTTAGATGGAAGCATTCCTGACGACAATCCATTTGTTGCAGAAAACGATGCCAAAAAAGCCATTTTCTCCTATGGTCATCGGAATCCACAAGCTATGATTGTTCATCCAGAAACTGGGGAAGTTTGGGAAGCCGAACACGGACCACAAGGCGGGGATGAAATCAATATTGCTGAAAAAGGCAAAAATTACGGATGGCCAGTCATTACCTACGGAATCAACTATAGCGGAACTGCCATTACCGACAAAACGGCTATGGAAGGAATGGAACAACCGCTCTATTATTGGATCCCATCAATTGCTCCTAGTGGTATGGCCTTTTCCAGTTCGGGTATTTACAAAGAATGGAAAGGGGATTTATTTGTGGGATCGTTAAAATTTGAATACTTAGAACGATTAGTTCTCGAAAATAACAAAGTAGTGAGAAGAGAAAAAGTATTGGATAAAATTGGAAGAGTACGTAATGTAGAAGAAGGACCAGATGGATTTCTGTATGTGGGCGTTGAAGGAAAAGGAATTTTAAAAATTATCCCCGCAAAATGAAGCTATTTTTAGGGATTTATACACTAATACTAATCGTGGGTATCCATCTTGTTTTCCAAGAGAAAACACTGGAACAAAGCATAAGCGACGGAAAAGAGATTTATCAAGACTTTTGCGTTCAATGTCATTTACCCAAAGGACAAGGTGTCTCTGGAGTATTCCCACCTTTAAACCAATCAGACTATCTGATGGACGATATTGATCGGAGTATTGCTGCTGTCAAATATGGACTCAAAGGACCCATTCGAGTTAATGGCGAAAACTATAATGGCGTTATGGTTGGTCAAGGTCTCTATGATGATGAAGTGGCCGATGTGATGAACTATATCCTTCATTCATGGGACAATAAATCAACTGAATTTATAACCGAAAAACGAGTAACTGCGATCAGCGAAAACTAATTTAAATCCCCCAATTCACTCCAATGGAAAGAAAAAGCAAGTGGTGGAATAAGCTTTCACCCTATCGAATTTACATCACCTATGGCGGAATCCTTTTGTTGTTCCTTATTTGGATGTTTTTTATTGACACCCACTCTTGGAAAATTCACTCAGAACTCAACAAGGAAATTGAACAACTAGAGCTGCAAAAGGAAGCCTTACAAAAAATTATAGTTAACGACAAAGCAACTATTGAGCAACTAAAAAACACAGACAGCTTAGAACGTTTTGCACGAGAAAATTACGGTCATAAAAAAGAAAAAGAAACTATTTTTATCATTGAAACAGAGGATAGTTTATCAAAAAAGTAAATGGTTGTTTTTTTAAAAAATTAAGTTTATTTTAAAAATTATATTGTTTTATAGCCATTTAAATAATTGTACTTTTAGACCAGATTTAAACGACCATGGGAAAAATAATTGCAATCGCAAATCAAAAAGGAGGAGTTGGAAAGACCACAACAGCGGTCAACCTTGCATCTGCTCTTGGAGTTCTCGAGAAAAAGGTTTTATTGGTTGATGCTGACCCACAAGCGAATGCAACTTCAGGTTTAGGAGTCGTTCTCGAAGAAGGACATCCAGGTACCTATGAGTTGTTGGAGCATATTGAAGATGTTTCTAAAACAATTTTAAAAACGAACAGCACCAATGTAGATATAGTTCCTTCCCATATTGATTTGGTGGCTACTGAAATTGAATTGGTCGATAAAGAGGATCGGGAATTAATGCTTAAAAAAGCACTCGTAAAAGTAGCCAGTCAATACGATTATATCTTGATTGATTGCGCCCCCTCCCTTGGTTTAATTACCTTAAACGCACTAACCGCAGCAAATTCTGTGATTATTCCTATACAATGTGAATATTTTGCTTTAGAAGGCCTTGGAAAACTTCTCAACACCATTAAAAGTGTCCAAAAGATTCACAATGCCGATCTAGATATTGAAGGTTTGTTGTTGACCATGTATGATACGCGTTTACGCCTTTCCAATCAGGTGGTTGAAGAAGTAAAAAAACATTTTGGAAAAATGGTGTTTAAAACCATCATTCAAAGAAATACCCGTATCAGTGAAGCACCTAGTTTTGGAGAAGACATCATCACCTATGATGCCACCAGCCGCGGTGCCAAGAGCTATTTATCGCTCGGAAATGAATTAATTAAAAAAAACAAAGCATAAGCTATGGCTAAAAAAAGTAAACAAGCGCTTGGACGTGGCCTTTCAGCTTTATTGAACGATCCCACCAATGATATTCGGTCCGCTTCCGATACCAATGCAGACAAAGTTGTTGGGAATATCATTGAGTTAGAATTGGAAAAAATCCAAGTCAATCCATTTCAACCCAGAACAAGTTTCAATGAAGAATCATTAAAAGAGTTGGCCTCTTCAATCAAAGAATTGGGAATCATACAACCCATCACGGTTCGAAAATTGGATTTTAATGAATTCCAACTCGTTTCGGGTGAGCGGCGTTTTCGAGCGGCAAAATCAATTGGACTCAATTCTGTCCCAGCCTTTGTTCGTCTTGCCAATGATCAAGAATCACTTGAAATGGCTTTGGTTGAAAATATCCAACGGCAAGATTTGGATCCTATCGAAATTGGACTTTCCTATGAACGCTTATTGGATGAAATTAAACTCACTCAAGAACAACTCAGCGAACGTGTTGGAAAAAAACGTTCTACCATTTCTAACTACATCCGACTCCTTAAATTAGACCCGATAATTCAGTCGGGGATTCGTGATGGCTTTTTAACCATGGGACACGGAAGAGCACTTATTAATATTGATAACCCAGAGTTGCAAGTAGAACTGTATGAAAAAATACTTGAACAAAATCTTTCCGTTCGAGCTACAGAAGCTTTGGTTAAAAGCATAAAAAATCCAGCTCCTAAAAAGGAAGTCAATACAGCTAAAGAAGATCCATATATTACTGCTACCGTAAAAGATTTGGAAGGGGTGTTGGAAACTCGTGTCGAATTAAGCTCCAATAAAGCGGGTAAAGGGAGTCTTAAAATCACCTTTGAATCACAAGACAAATTAGAAAAGATTTTAAAAATTATTAAAGGTGCTTCGTAATTGGGTAACCCTTTGGGCTTGTTTGTTTTGTATATTGAATATGGGTATTCTCAGTGCTCAAAAATCAGAAATCCGCTTAAAAAAAGATAGTATTCAAAAGCCATTAAAAAAAAGACATTTACGAAAAATACGCCTAATCAATGATCCATTAACCCCTTCTAAAGCCGCTTTTTATTCTGCAATCCTCCCCGGCTTAGGTCAGGCCTATATTGGTAAAGCATGGAAAATTCCCATTGTTTACGGCGCCATTGGATTTTCGGCCTATTCCTTTATCAATAATAAAAATGAAATGAAACGCTATCGTACAGCCTACAAAAGACGCTTAGCGGGATATACAGACGATGAATTTCAATTAATAATTCCCGATAATGACCGCTTATTAGACGGTATGCGCTTTCATAAAAGCTACCGAGACATTTCCATGTTATTTATGCTTGGTTTCTACATGCTCAATATTCTTGATGCCAATGTAAGTGCTCACTTAATGCAATTTAATGTCAGTGATGATTTAAGCCTCAGTCCAAACTTTGTTGTGGATCCTGAGCAAACTGGACTTCGCTTGGCCATAAAATTTTAAACCATGAAAATTGCTTTATTAGGTTATGGACGTATGGGAAAAGCGATTGAAAAAATTGCTTTAAAAAAAGGATATACCATCGTTTTCAAAAAAGACAAAGAGACCACCGAAGGCGATTTAGTACAGGCAGATGTTGCCATTAACTTTAGTACCCCAGAAACCGCTGTTAAACTCATAAAACAAGCCTTAAAAAAACAAATCCCTGTAGTCTGTGGTACAACAGGATGGCTCGACAATTATGAGGAAATCGTGACGTATTGCAAAGAGCAAAAATCAGCCTTTTTGTACGCCTCTAATTTCAGTATTGGAGTCAATTTATTTTTTAAACTGAATGAGCTCTTGGCAGCCACCATGCACCCCTATAAAGAATATCGTCCCACTATCGAGGAAACACATCATATCCACAAACTAGACGCTCCTAGTGGAACCGCCATTACCTTAGCGGAGGGTATTCTTAAACAGTCCGATTATACGGAATGGAGTCTGGAGGCCTCCGATGCACAAACACTCCCAATCACTGCCAAAAGAGAGGGAGAAGTTCCTGGATTGCATCT
>CBFIJI010000092.1:0-8642 GCA_965662885.1 Flavobacteriaceae bacterium
CTGAAAGCATATAAGTGCGAAACCCACCACAAGATGAGATTTCTTTTAAGGGTCGTAGGAGACGACTACGTTGATAGGTCACAGGTGTAAAGGCAGTAATGTCATAGCCGAGTGATACTAATTACCCGTAAGCCTATCGTCGTACTTTTCTTATTTAAATTACTTTTATTAGCAACTATAGAGCTAGGTATCTTTATTATGTCACGATATTATGTAGTGCAAAAACGCTACGACAATTAAGGTGGTTATAGCAATGGGGCTCACCTCTTCCCTTTCCGAACAGAGAAGTTAAGCCCATTAGCGCAGATGGTACTGCCATTTGGTGGGAGAGTATGTCGCCGCCTTCTTCGAGACCTCAACAGTTATGTTGGGGTCTTTTTTTTTGACCTAAATCTAATAAAGTGTAAATGGAATTACTGATTTCTTCAAAAATAGATGGGTTTTTATTAGTGTAATACTGTTGCAGTGAAAGATTTTTTTAAAATTAATGCAGCTTATTCACGTAATCTAATCAGATCTACTTCCGGTTCTGGGAAGCCCAATTCAGTAACGGCATTATAGTAGGATTCATTAATTGCAAATCCCCACTGTCTAAAAAAGTCGCTTAAATCATTTTGGGTAACTTCCGCTGCTTTAAGCATAAAATACCCCATTTTTTCATTTTTACTTGATATGGATTTGTTTTCTTCTCGAACCTTTTGATGAAGATTGACAAAAAAGCTATCTCCATAATGTAACCACAATTGTTGGTAAAGACATAAGCGTTCAAAGGGGCCTAGGGCGTCACTATTGTAATCTTTTTCAGCATTTGGACTTGCTAAATAAGGTTGTATTTTATCCCAATAGCCCTCTCTTTTTAATCGGGATTCTTGCCCAAAGTAACGTTCAACGGCTAAAGAATAAATATTAACTGTTACTTCGACTGTTTCACTCCAAGTAATATTGGACAATTGATGTTGGTGCCCTAATTCATGCCATGGTCCCCACCCATCATTGGTTAAATTTTGAACATTAATTAAATAATCAACAGCATTGATTGCATTGTAAAAGGTGGCATAATACCACGCTGCCATCCAATAGCGTTCATCCTCTGATTCTGTTAATAAATAACGATTACGATTCGGCTGGTTTATCGCACTAAATGATGGACTTAAACCATCTATAGCGGCTTCTACGTCAATAATTTCGTCTAAAGTTTGATGTAAGCGTTCCCAGTTTTGATTGCGATGTCTTAGTGCTGTCGCTTTACTGGCCAAAACAATGGTTTTTTCACTTTGCAACTGTACTTCTGAATACTCATAGGTGTCCAGCATCTCTCTAAATTCTGTATTGGTCGTTTGCCCTAATTTAAAATAAGGAGCTTTATGTCCTCCCTTAAGGGTCACATTAGCACGCCCGTCTGAAGTTTGACCTACAAAGCGCAAATAAATCATTTGATCACGTTGAGTTGAATTTACGATGGTAACAGGATTGTTCGTATTTAGCAGGCTAATTTGTGGTGTGAAATTATACACTGTTCGTGCATAGGTTCCCATCAAAACAGAAGGGAGTACAAGGCCTTGTGTAAGGACAGTAGTGATTATTAAACTGTCTTGTGGTTTTAGAAAAATTCCTGTAGGGACAAAATCGGCAGCTCCAAAAGTTCTTCCTAAACGAAGTGCTTCTGCTTGTGATTCAGGTTCTTGTTGGATACTTAAGGTTAAACCTTGATTATAATTAATATCATTTACTAGGGTCACTTCTTGTTCCTCTTCTTCAATAGAATCAATTGGTGTGGGAGTTGTGGGAACTTCTTTTTGACAGGCTATAAAAAAAAAGATCAGGATGTATATCCAATAAGAAGGGGTTTGTATTCTTTTTTTAATGGGTCCATACTTCTTTAAATTTTTCATTGCTGTGAATAGTAACGTTTTTTTAGCGCTAATTTAAATGTACAAAAAATGTAGTTGAAAAGATTATTGAGGTTTATTGCTGTTTTTTAATGCATGATTACTATGTTTTTGCTCTTGCAATCCCATAACTACTGCAGATAATTAACGTCCCACCTATTAGAGTATTGGCATTTAAGGTTTCGCCCAACAGAAAATAGCCCAATGCGATGGCACTAACTACTTCTAAATACATTAATGATGTTGATGTTACTGCGGGTAGATATTTTAATCCAAAAAAGAAGAGTTTAAAGACCACGATTCCAATCAAAAACCCGTAGCCTAACCCAATTGCTAAATGTTTTCCTTCAACGTCAGATAGAAAAAATAAAAAAGGAATAAAGACAATTGCACTGACCAGATTTTGGAAGACGATTATTTGATCTTTATTAAAGCGTTGACTTTCCGATTTGAATAGAATTACTGTGATGGAATATCCGATCGCAGCAATGATTGCGGCTGTCATCCCGATAAAATCCTTGCTTTCAAATTGGAATTTTTTGTCCGCATAGGTCACCACAAGACCTATAAATGCCAAGAGCATCCATCCCAAATGTGTTTTCTTTAAGGGGGTTTTGAGATAAATTAATTCCATGATATAGACAAAGATGGGGTAACTATAAAAAAGGACAATTGCATTTCCAATGGAGGTGTACACAAAGGCCATTAAATAGAAATAGATTCTCAGGCTATTAATAGTAGAGGCAAGGAGCATTTTTTTATAGTTCCCTTTAAAAATGGGATGGGTCGTACTGAAAAGAATAGGAGTAAGAAAAAGTAAGGGAACCGCAGCGCGAAACCATGCAATTGCTCCTACACTTAGGCTAGACATTTGTTTAATAAGTATCCCATTTCCCCCGGCAATTAGTGCTGCAAGAATAATAGCATAAGTGGCCTTTTTAGTCATTATCTAATATGTTAATTGCCCTTTTCATCCTATTTAATGACTTAATTTACCAGCGATATAACCAGTACTCCATGCAGCTTGAAAATTATAGCCTCCTGTAATGGCATCAATGTCTAAAACTTCCCCAGCAAAGTAGAGATTTGGTACTTTTTTACTTTCCATTGTTTGCAGGTTTACTTCCGAAAGCGCAATACCCCCACAGGTCACAAACTCTTCTTTAAAGGTAGTTTTTCCTTGAATTTGGTATCGATCATTGGTTAACAGTTCGACTAGTTTATTACAATTTTTTTTACCCATTTCATTCCAGCGTCTTTCTAAGGGGATTCCACATTTTTTTAATAAAAATACCCAGAGGCGGTTTGGAATTGGGAAGGCTTTTTGATTCCCTATTTGTTTCATTGGGTTTTCTTCCACCATTTTTTGAAGATGATGAATTAAAATTTCAGTATTACTTTGATTGACCCAATTGATCTGAATTTCAAAGGCATAGTTTTTTTCATTTAAAAGCCTAGCTCCAAATGCAGAGGCTTTGAGTATGGAGGGACCGCTCATTCCCCAATGGGTAATTAAAAGAGGACCTGTTGTTTGAATTTTAGTTCCAACGATTTTTAGTTGTACTTTTTCCACCACCAGCCCCATTAATTGGGTGATCGATTCTGTGGGCATATTGAAGGTGAAAAGGGAAGGGATTGGAGGAATAATTTGATGGTCTAATGCTTTTAACCAGTTAAAACCTTTTTCTTTTGGCTGACCTCCAGTTGCGATGATAACAGCATCAAAACGGATAGAGTGTTCAATCATTCCTAAAAGGGAAAGTTCCCACTGGTCTTCTGTACGATTAAGTGACTGGATAGTTGCCCCTAAATGTACTTGAATATTAAGCTTTTGAATAGCCGTATTTAAGCTGTCAATAACACTTTGTGATTGATTTGACACTGGAAATACGCGTCCGTCGGGTTCTATTTTAAGTGCTACACCCTTGTTTTCAAACCATTCAATAGTATCGGTGGTGTTGAACTGATAAAATATTTTTTTCAATTGTTTACCCCCTCTAGGGTAGGCTTGACAAAGCAGATTGATATCACTGCATCCATTGGTTACATTACAACGTCCTCCTCCTGAAATCTTAACTTTTGATAAAACTTTTGATGTTTTTTCATACAAACAAACAGTTGCTAGTGGATGATGTGTTTTGGCAGAAATAGCAGCAAAAAACCCTGCTGCACCTCCTCCTATAACAGCGATATGATGGAATTGTTTCATTCCTATCAAAGATACGCACATATCTAAGGCATTCCAATAAAATTTAAGATGACCAACGAAGCAAAAAAAGCATTTCATTGAATCTCCTCTCTATTGATTCAAGGATTAAATAAATAATAAGGATAGTCGTTGTGGTTTTTTCTTTTCGACAGGTCTGGCGGTTAAATTATGGTTTATGCTGTTCGGTTTTTCCAATTAAACACACCTTTTGAAAAGGGGAGACATTTTAATAAAACATCTATTTGATACAATTTTCATGCATCAATGCTGATCTTAATCCCCTATCATTACGATATCTTCTAAAAATCAGCCCCCAATTCAAATTGTGCTGTAGCCTCTTCTTACTACATAATATTATTATTTATGGTTCTTTTTTTGATTTCTTGGAAGAACCTTTTAATTAAAGGTGCTAAGGTTTCTGAAAAAGTGTTGATCTTTCTATGATTTAAATCATACTCTAATTAATTATTTTTTCAATAATCATTAACAGAAAAATAATCCATGTATTATGAACATAAAGGGATGGTAATTCCTTTTGTTTTTTTAAAGTAGATTGTGATGGGGCAGGTAATCATCAATTTATATGGTTGTTTTTTATAGAAAAAAACAATAAAAATCTTTCTACTGAACAAGTTTAAAAAGGAGAATTGATTTTTAAGTACTGAAGGAGCATAATGGTTTTTGCATCTTTAATGGCTCCAGAAGTAATCATATGAAGTGCTTCTTCAAAAGCAATCTCTAGCACTTCAATATGTTCTTGTTCTTCTTTTAGTCCTCCTCCTTTGCTTAACTTCATTGTTTCCTCGTAGGCTGCGATAAAAAAATGTAATATTTCTGTTACCGACCCTGGAGTCATATAGGCTTCAAAAATTTTTTCTATTTCACTGATATGATATCCTGTTTCTTCTTCTGCTTCCTGTTTGATGCAAGTTTCTGGATTATTTTCTTCTAGCATTCCAGCACAGGCTTCGATCAGCATCCCACTATCATTCCCATTCATATAGGTGGTTAATCGAAATTGCTTAGTAAGAATCACTGTTTTCTTTTGTTTGTTGTAAAGAAGAATGACTGCACCATCTCCGCGGTCATAGACTTCCCGACTTTGTCGTTCCCATATTCCATTTTCTTTCTGATAATCAAAGGTTATTTGCTTTAGAACGGACCAACTATCAGAGAGTATTTTGGAGTCCACTATTTTAATGCTTTTACTTTTCATCTCCTTTTTTGTATAAGTTAAAAAAAAAATCCCCCTTAAAATAAGGGGGAAACAACTAAAAAAACAAAAACATAATAAATGAAAAGATTTCTGGTTATTTGGGGAATTGGGGCACTTTTTTTTTGGTCATAATAAGAAAAGGAGGCTTTTAATCAATGTTGCTTATCTGGCAATAGGTATTTAATTTATAGTAAGAAGAGAGAATGCCACAACTTGAGGATAGTATGAATAAAGCCTCCTGGATTATTTTTTTTAGATCTTTTATATAGTCAGTATGGTTTCTTAGGTCCATTAGTATTGTTTTACAGGAGCTAAATACGTATATAATATCTTTATTACAATATACAAATTCATAAAAGGTAGCTTTTGGGTCACTAACGGTAGAATCCAATAAAGGATATTTATGTCACCTAAATAAAATAAGCAATTCCAATTGCAATTAGGATGCTGACCATTTTTTTGAGGTTAAAGGTATGCCCTTGATTGCTCTCAAATAAAATGGTTGTTGCAATGTGGAGAAGCATTCCAATGACGATGGAAATAATGGCTTTTTCAAAGAGTTCACTAAAGCTAAACCATAGTGTCACTAAACTGCCAAGGGAAGTTGCAATTGCAAATAAAAAGAGGCCACCAATAATGTATATTCGTTTGGCTTTATTATTCCAAAGGATAAAAACCAGTACCATTCCCACAGGAATTTTATGAACTAAAATACCCCAAACTAAAGGATTGTCTCCATTTAGAGGCATCCCCTCAATAAAAGCGTGAACACATAAGCTAAGTAGAAGAAAGAAGGGGAAGCGATCTTTAAATTTATCGCCATGTGCATGACCGTGCTCCACTCCTTGGGAAATATATTCTAAAAGAATTTGTAAAAGCACCCCTCCCATAATCCAAACCCCAGCCTCTAAGTTAGGAGAATTAAAGACGATAGGCATCAAATGAAAAAGTGTGATTCCTAAAAGAAAAGCCCCACTAAACGCTAAGATCAACTTTGGACTTGCAGGTGTTTTAGGGCGCACCAGTAAAGCAATTCCCATTCCGGTAATTGCGCCAATAAAGGGAAGCAATAAATTAAATACGTGATATTGGTACATGAAGCTGGATAACGACACTGTTAAGTTGGTAAAATTAATTTATTTTTGCCATTGAAAATTAACAATGGAAAAAAATTTTAAAATGTTGGCCAAGACCCTTTATGGTTTTGAAGACATACTCGCAAAGGAACTTCGTAAACTTGGAGCACAAGATGTTATAGAAGGCAATAGAAGTGTAAGTTTTGTGGGGGATAAAGGATTCCTTTATAAAGCCAATCTTTGTTTACGTACCGCCTTAAAGATTTTAAAACCGATACACCAAGCTAGTATTCAAAATGACCAAGACTTGTATCAACTTTTTTATGATTTTCCATGGCAAGAACATCTGGAGGTTTCGGGTAGTTTTGCCATTGACAGTGTGGTGTTTGGTGATATATTTACCCATTCTCAATATGCATCTCAAAAAGCAAAAGACGGAATCGTGGATCGTTTTCGTGATCAAACCGGTGAGCGTCCAAATGTTAATTTAAACCGTCCTGACTTGCGGATCAACCTCCATATTCAAGGGGATCAATGTACTGTTTCCTTAGATAGCTCTGGGGCTTCGTTACACCATCGTGGATACCGTACCGCAACTAATATTGCTCCGATTAATGAAGTGTTGGCTGCTGGCTTAATTCAATTATCAGGTTGGCGAGGAGAAACAGATTTTTTTGATCCCATGTGTGGAAGTGGAACAATTGTTATTGAAGCGGCTATGCTTGCGGCTAAAATTCCAGCAAATATTAACCGTAAATCCTTTGCTTTTGAAAAATGGTCAGATTGGGATCCTGATTTATTTGAAATGATTCGTAATTCACAACTTAAAAAAGTAAGCAATCCCCACATTAAAATTAAGGGGTCTGACAAAGCACCTTCTGCAATTGAAAAAGCACGTCAAAATATTGCTAATGCCAATTTAAGTGACTTTGTCACCATTGAAAAGGCCGATTTTTTCCAATTAGAAAAAGAGGGGACGGCTCTGTTACATATTTTGACCAATCCTCCTTATGGAGAGCGTTTAGATGGGGATATGAATGCTGTTTATCAAAGTATTGGTGATTCGTTAAAACTATCCTTTCCCAATACCAATGCTTGGTTAATCACCTCCAACATGGAAGCCATGAAGTTTATTGGTTTACGTCCAAGTAGAAAAATAAAGCTTTTTAATGGGAAACTTGAATCGCGCTTGTTGTTTTTCCCAATTTATGAAGGAACCAAAAGAATCCATAAACTTAAAAACTAAATAATGTCTATTAAAGCAAAAGCACTATTCTTCAATTTTATTTGTTTTGGAATTTTATATTTTATTTTTCGTTTTTTAATTGGATCAGGCTTCGATCTGTCTCGTATGTTAAACATCATTTTATCCGCACTTTGGGCAAGTATTTTAAGCCCTAAGTTTTTGGTAAAAGAAGCTCAATTGTGGGTTAAATTTCCTTTTATTTCACAACCGAAAAAACTCTAGTCTTTTTTAAAACGGAAGGGTATGGAGTAGGTGAGGGTATAGTTAAAGCCGGCACTAAATACATTTTCATCGGTTTTTTTGTTAAACCCAGGAATATAGAGGTTGTCAAAATTATTGGGACTCTCATTGTTGAATAAACGATGCAATCGGATGCTTAATCCCAAATAGATGTTATTAAAAACCTGAACTTTCAGACCAGCAACAATTTCTAACCAAGAGGCTGAAAGTCCAGAGCGTTCTCCTGTCGCATAGTCACTTGTTGTTTCTATATCTGGCCAATAGTGATGGGTCGTGTAAAGGGTGTAACTATTTACTTTCTGTTTGTGAAGGCTTTGACCATAGCGAAGTCCAACATAGACTTGATTATTCATTCCTACCCAATTTTCAAACATATTATAATCAAATCCCAGTTTGAAATAGGTTCCTCCCGTTGTAAAATTAATTAGTTCTGAGGTCATGGTTTTTTCTTCACTACCAATTTCTAGGGCAACATAGAAGTTGTTGTAAACCAATAAATCACCTACTATTTCTGCACCTGTATAATCATTTGAAGCGAAGGATAAGATGGGTTTATATAAATCCAGACCAAATCGAAGGGCTAAATCTGGGGACTTTTTTTTAACAATGCTGTCCTGATCTGAAGTGGTTAAGACTTCTTCAAATTCAATTTCGTTTTTTTGTTGGGCTGATCCATGAAACAGCACGCCAAAAAAACTAATGTAAAATAGCCAAATGGTAATTTGTTTCATCTGCAATGGTATCTTTTATGATAGTATATCCTTTT
>CBFIJI010000093.1:0-8601 GCA_965662885.1 Flavobacteriaceae bacterium
TCTATCGGATAACCAGTTTGTTCATAAAAAGTGTTTTGATGATAAAGCAGTGCCCCCTGTGCACCAAGAGTTACGCAGCAACTTTGCACTCCACTTTGAGTGGTCAAAGCAATAATTTGCTCTTTGATGGAGCGGGAATTCGTTCCGTAATGTTTTGACAAAAACGCTATTTCTTCTTCGTTACATTTGATAAAGTCCACCTGTTCCAATAGTGCAATTAGAGTAGATGTAGTGTAAAATGGGGGACGAAGATTAAGGTCAAAAACGCTGTAGGGTGCTTTGGCGATTAACCTTAATAAATTAGCTTTACTGGTGGTATTTCTACACACCAAACTACCGAAAATAAGTGCTGATGAATTGGTAACCGCTTCTACCATTGCTTTATTAATGGGAATATAATCCCAAGCGACCTCCTCAGTAATTTTGTAAGAAGCATTTCCATTGGGATGAAGTTTTACTTGTACGGTTCCCGTTGGACGCTCCTTAACTGTTGCTATAAAAGCAGCTGAAAGTCCCTGTTGACCAAGGTATTCCTTCAATTGATTCCCATTGGCATCTTGACCAACAGCGCTTATCATCAGGGTATTCATGCCCAATGCATTCAATGTTAATGCAACATTTAAGGGTGCTCCACCGATCTTTTTTTTATTAGGAAAAACATCCATCAAAACTTCCCCAAAACAAACGATCGTTTTCATTTTATGGGATTGCTTTTCCAAATCGATTCCAAGGGAGTAAGGCTTGCTTGGACATTTTTAGTGTCCAAAATGATTTTGTTATAAGGTTCTGTAGGAAAGACAATTTCAGTCATTACTTTTTCACCATCATTAAGAAAAATTTCAAATGAAGCTTTGTCCACATATATACTTACATTTTTAAGTTCTATATCCGAAATATCGAAGCTGTGCTTGCTACTAAATGAGGCATTGAATGCTACCTCTCCGGAAGATGAACGATCAAAAACAACCTGACGCTCCTTAAATTCGAGCGTTGAAAATTCTCCGTAATCGTTTTGAAAACGAATCAAAATTGGTGGGTTGATTTCACTTAAATGAAGTTTATAAACCGCTGCGTCAACAGTTGTTTCAGGAGCGACAATTGCCTGAGTCTCCTTCTCAATTTTGGAGAGCTCAGAAATAGGTCGTGATTGAATTTGAGTTTTCCCATTTAGATCTGTAAAGAGCGATAACGCCCTTGGAAGCGTCATGGCACTACGCCATTTTTTTGTTGGAACATTCTGAGCATAGGACCAGTTGCTCATCCATCCAATAAAAATGCGGCGTCCGTCTTCTTTAGGAATATTACTGAAGGTAACTCCAGCATAATTATCAGCACCTTGATCAATCCAGCGGATATCCTCATCATCGGGGATAAAAGTTGTTCCGTCAAACGTTCCAACAAAATATTGGGTCGCAGATCCCCCTTGTAAGCCTCCGGGGTTGATACTGGACAATAAAACCCATTTTTCATTTCCTTCCGAATCGTTCAATGGAAATAAATCAGGGCATTCCCAAACCCCACCATGGGCTCCAATGGCAACCCCAAAGTCACTTTCAAAGTCCCAATCGATGAGGTTGGGGGAACTGTAAAAGGATACCCGATCCTTGACAGCCAAAGTCATAATCCATTTGTTTTTTGGGGCATACCATATCACCTTAGGATCTCTAAAGTCAGTAATTCCAGGATTTTTCAAAACAGGATTTTTTTGATATTTAGTCCAGCTTATTCCATTGTCTAGGCTGTAAGCTATTCCTTGATTTTCATACTTCATGGTTTTAGCCTCTCGACCAACAGGGTCATGATAGGTAAAAATTGCCACCATGGGTGGGTTCTCGATGGAACCTAAACCGGATAAATTTTTATGATCTAAAACAGCACTTCCACTAAAAATATAGCCTAAGCTATCGGGATATAATGCAATTTCTTTTTCTTCCCAATGAACCAAGTCATTAGAAGTAGCGTGTCCCCAATGCATTGGTCCCCAAACGTTAGCTTCAGGATAGTGCTGGAAAAATAAATGATAGATTTCGTCATTATAAATCAAGCCATTGGGATCATTCATCCAATGAGCCTTAGGACTAAAATGAATTTGCGGACGAAATTGTTCGTCTCTATTTTGAACTTCATTTTTTTGGGTGTTTTGGCAGGCAGTGAATTGAATAAGCAGGAAAATCCCTAAATATTTTTTCATGAGTAGTTCTTATTTAATCTTGGTCAATTTTAAGTTTCTTTTGAAGGGCATCCAAGGAAACCCCTTTAGTTTCAGGCATCATAAAAAGTACAAAAAGAAGTTGTAGTACCATCATTCCTCCAAATAAAAAGAAGATATAGCCTGGGTTTTCAAATTGTGCCAATGCAGTGGGCATAAAAAGGGTGATTAGTGCAGCCAAAACCCAGTGGGTTGATGACCCAAAAGCTTGGCCTTGGGCACGCATGCGATCTGGAAATATTTCGGAAATGAAGACCCAAATAACAGCTCCCTGTCCAATGGCATGAGATGCGATAAAAACAAAAAGAAAAGCAGGGACTACCAATCCCTCCCATTCATTCAAAAAAGCCAATCCAATGGAGGTTAATGAAAGAATATAACCGATAGAACCCATAAAGAGTAATTTTTTTCTTCCCACCCGATCAATAAGGTAGAGTCCTAAAAGCGTAAAAAGTAAGTTGGTAAGTCCGATACCTACACTACTCAATAAGGCAGAATCAGCACCCAGTCCAGCGATTTCAAAAATACGTGGGGCATAGTATAAAAAGGCGTTAATACCAGAGAGTTGATTAAAAAAGGCGATAAGAAAAGCCAAAAGTAAAGGAAGTTGATATTTTTTCGAAAACAGTTTTTCTGTAGTTGTTTTTTGGAGACTCACCTCTTTTTCAGAACTAAAAATAGCCCCTCCCAAAGTTTGTTGAATTGCGTTAGCCTGATCAAAATCTTTGTATTTCAAGATAATCCATCGAGGGCTTTTTGGAACCGTAAAGATACCGATGAGATAAATCAAAGCGGGAACCGCTTCAATACCAACCATCCACCGCCAAGGGGAAGAACCAAAGTCATTAAAAAGAAAGTTAGAAATAAAAGCAATTAGAATTCCAAATACAATGTTAAATTGATATAGGGCTACCAAGCGACCCCGATGTTGTGCTGGGGCAATTTCTGAAACATAGGTCGGTGCGGCAACTGTTGATGCACCAACACCCAAACCACCAATAAATCGGAAAAAAGAAAAACTGTAAGGATCCCAAGCTAGTCCCGAACCAAGGGCAGAGAAAAAATATAAAACACCAATGGCGATTAAGGTATTTTTTCGCCCAAAGCGATCGGTGGGATAGCCTCCAAATATCGCCCCGATGACTGTACCCCAGAGTGCCATAGACATAATAAAAGTGCCATGAAAAAGAGCGCTGGTGTCCCATAAATCTTGAAGCTGTTGATCAGCCCCTGAAATGACAACAGTATCAAAGCCAAAAAGAAAGCCAGCCAAAGAAGCAATCAGGGATAGTTTAAATATTTTCTGTTTCAAAATGTTCCTTGTTTTGATTAAAACTAAGGAATTTCCAGATGATGCACTAATCGCAACATCGAATAAAACAGAAGACTAAGTGCATTAACGTTTTCGATAACACGCTTTGGAAAGGGCTAGGTTTTTAAGAAAAGTGGTGGGGCTTATCCCATCAAGGACTGAACTTTCATGGCTAATCCCATGTCTCCAGCAATTTTTATTTTCCCACTCATAACAGCCATCATCGGATTAAGGCTTCCATCACGTAATTGTTCCAATACTTCAGAACTTACAGTAATGCTGCAATCTGTTTCTTGATCGCCAGCACTTACCGTATTGGTGTCACCAGTACCGTCCACAACAAGTGTGTGTTCGTCAACAACAAATTTTAAAGTCCCACCAATAGGTGCTGCACCCGAGGCCTTTTTTTCAAATTGTGCAATAATATTTTCTAAACTCATGTAAATAATTTTGAACAAAAATAATAAAAAAATGACACGATGTCACTTTTTTTAGTAGTTTCGTAAAATCTAAATAAAAGTCAGTTTGTCGACGTTTTTTTGAACTGCTTTTAAGGAGTGTTTCAGTCAATAAAGAATAAACATAAAGACGAATTGACGACTATAAAAAGTCATTGTAAAACTAAAAATAAGCACACGTGAAATACCGAATTCAAAAAGTTGCAGTTTTAGGTTCAGGAGTAATGGGATCTGGAATTGCCTGCCATTTAGCCAACATAGGCTTGGAAGTTCTTATGTTAGACATTGTTCCACCCAATTTACCTACTGAGCAGACCAAAAACCCAAAATTACGGAACAGCATTGTAGATGGGGCATTAAAGAAAGCTATTGGTTCCCGACCAGCTCCTTTGTACAGTAAACATTTTGTCAACCGTATAACTACAGGAAACTTTGATGATGATTTTGCAAAGGTTGCCGATGCTGATTGGATCATTGAAGTGGTTGTAGAGCGATTGGATATCAAAAAACAGATTTTTGAAAAGGTAGAAGTTCATAGAAAACCAGGATCGTTGGTAAGTTCCAATACCTCGAGTATTCCTATCACTCTTTTAGCTGAGGGTCGTTCGGACGATTTTAAAAAACACTTTTGTGGGACGCACTTTTTTAACCCACCTCGATATTTACGACTGTTAGAAGTTATTCCTACCAAAGACAGTGATCCTGAAATGATTGACTTCTTTATGAACTATGGCGATCTTAATTTAGGAAAACAAACGGTACTTTGTAAGGATACTCCGGCCTTTATTGCCAATAGAATTGGGATGATGTCAGGAACCCAAGCGACATTATTGACGCTTAAGTATGATATGAAAATCGAAGAGGTTGATGCTTTGACAGGTTCCTTAATTGGCCGCCCAAATACTGCGACCTATCGTTTGCAAGATTTAGTGGGTATTGACACCTCGGATAAAGTCACCAGCTTTATTGTGGAAAATGTGGATGATACTTTTGTCAATAAATTTAAAAAAGAACCCCCAGCTAAGTTTATGCATTTTTTACTGGAAAATAATTTTCTAGGAAATAAATCAGGCAAAGGTTTTTATGAAAAAACAAAAGAAAAAGACGAAAAGGGGAAGACCATTATTAAGGCATTAAACCTCAATACTCTAGCATACGAACCAGCGATTAAACCCCGTTTAGATCTTGTAAAATCGGGTAAAGCCATTGAGTTAATGGACAAACGCTTGCAACATTTAATTGATGGTGATACACGTGATCATCTCTTTTTTAGAGAATATTTCTCCGCAGTACTTTCCTATGCTGCCCACCGTATTCCGGAAATAACCGATCATTTCTTTCAATTGGATGATGCCATGCGGTCTGGATATGTTTGGGATTACGGACCTTTTGAATATTGGGACCTTATCGGTTTGGAAAAAGGACTTGAACTTATTAAAGCTTGTGGCGATACGGTGCCGAATTGGATTACACAAATGATTGCTTCTGGAGCGACGAGTTTTTATAAATTTGAGGGTGGTAAAAAGAAATATTTTGACCTTAATACGCAAACTTATCAAGCTGTTTCTAGCGCAGAAGAGTTTATCATTTTAGACAGTTATCGGGAACAAAAACCTGTGATTCAAAACAGTGAATGTACCGTGCACGATATTGGTGATGGGGTGCTTTGTTTGGAATTCCAAAGTAAAAGTAACTCCATAGGTGAAGGAATTGGTCGTGCAATGGACGAAGTTTTAAGACTTGCAGAGGAAGACGGGTGGAATGGAATTGTTATTGGTAATAATGCCAAACAGTTTTCTGTAGGGGCTAACCTGATGAACTTGGGTATGTTGGCCATGCAAAAACAATTTGATCCACTAGAGCAAATGGTCGCTGATTTTCAACAAATTACGATGCGAATTCGTACCTCCAAAATACCTGTAGTCACCGCAACGCAAGGCTATGTCTTTGGAGGCGGCTGTGAAGTCCTTATGCATAGTGATGCAGCCGTTGTCGCTGCCGAATCCTATGTGGGATTGGTGGAAGTAGGGGTGGGGTTAATCCCCGGTGCTGGAGGAACCAAAGAGTTTGCACTTCGGGCATCTGACCGCTTTTTTGAAGGTGATGTCGAATCACCCACCTTGATTGAACATTTTAAAACTATTGCCACTGCAGCTGTATCCACCTCGGCTCAAGAAGCATTTGAGTTAAATTATTTATTAAAAAATCGAGATACCGTTTGCTACAATACACCACGAAACATTGGAATGGCTAAAGAAAAAGTACTTCAATTGGCTAAAGACTATGTCGCACCTATGGAACGTAAAGACATTAAAGTATTGGGTCGTGGAGGGATGAGTGTTCTTTATTCTGCAATTAACGAGTTTCGTTTGGGGGAATATATGTCAGATTATGACGTTGAAATTGCCCGTAAAATTGCCTATGTGATGTGCGGTGGAGACTTGACTGGAGCACAACGTGTAAGTGAACAATACCTGTTGAACTTGGAACGCGAAGCCTTTATGAGTTTATTAGGTAATCAAAAAACACTGGATCGGGTGCAATACCTATTGATGAACAACAAACCCCTAAGAAATTAATATTTAAAAAAACATGGAAGCATATATTATAAAAGGATATCGTTCGGCCGTTGGAAAAGCCAAAAAAGGAGGGTTTAAAAACTTTCGTTCTGACGACTTAGCTGTAAGAATCATTGCACATTTGATGGAAAATGTTCCTCAAATTGATCCAAAAATTGTAGATGATGTTATTGTTGGCTGTGCCAATCCAGAAGGAGAACAAGGACTTCAAATTGGTCGATTGATTGCTGCACGTGCTTTGGGTATTGAAGTTCCAGGGATCACCATCAACCGTTATTGTGCCTCTGGTTTGGAAGCAATTTCACAGGCTGTTGGAAAAATCAAAGCTGGATTTGGACATATTTATATTGCCGGAGGAACTGAGAGTATGAGTATGATTCCGATGACAGGCTATAAATTGGCGCCGAGTTATCAAGCCAATATGGAAAACCTGAACTATCATGTAAGTATGGGGGTAACTGCCGAGGCTGTTGCAGCAAAATATAAAATCTCAAGAGATGCTGCTGACCGTTTTGCTTTAGCCTCCCATGAAAAAGCTGCTGCTGCTATTGATGCTGGAAAATTTGACGATCAAATTGTTCCCATTACTGTAGAAGAGGTTTTTGTAGAAGAGGATCAAAAGAAGACGACAAGTCATACTGTGGCTAGAGATGAAGGTGTTCGTCGTACTACCTCAATTGAAGGCTTAACAAAACTTCGTCCTGCCTTTAAAAAGGGAGGAGTGGTTACTGCTGGTAATGCTTCTCAAACTTCCGATGGTGCTGCTTTTACTTTGGTGGTTAGTGAAGCAATGGTAAAGGAATTCAATCTGGAGCCTATCGCTCGAATGGCTGCTTGTGCTGTTGGGGGAGTAGATCCATTATATATGGGAATTGGCCCTTGTGTGGCTATTCCAAAGGCATTACAACAAGCAGGCTTAAAAATAGCTGATATTGAACAAACCGAATTGAATGAAGCTTTTGCAACCCAAGCTTTAGCAGTCATCAAAGAGGTAGGAATCAACCCCGAGACAGTCAATCCAAATGGAGGGGCCATTGCTTTGGGACATCCTTTAGGCTGTACTGGTGCAAAATTGACCATTCAGTTATTAAATGAAATGAAACTTCGCAATCAACGATATGGAATGGTAACCGCTTGTGTCGGTGGAGGTCAAGGAATTGCAGGAATTTTTGAACGGCTATAGATGATGAACACCTCAGTACCTGTGGCGTTTGGTAAGCGAGAGTCGCAAAAACAAAAAGTGCGACAGCGTTTATTGGATGAAGGCTTACGACTCTTTTCAAAGCAGGGACTGGAAAAAACAACTGTGGCAGACATTGTTGCTAGTTGTAAGATAGCGAGGGGTACTTTTTACAATTACTTTTCTGATGTTCATGCTCTTTTTGATGCCATCATTGACCAAATCAATGGGAATATTCAAGCAGTAATCGAAACCAATCGAACTAAAGACATGTCTGTTTATGACTATCTTTATACGACCTTTAAAACCTATTTTGATTGTATTTCCACGCCAGAAATGATCCGTTTTCACGTCATTAATCAAGCACACATTCGCCAGAGTTCCTATCAAAGTGATACCATTAAAAATATTGTCTTAGGTTTGAATCGTGACCTTAAAGCTCGCCATCAATTACAAGATTTTAAAGAAAAATATGAGTTTTTGCTGTTGAGTTTTATGCTGGTCGGCGCTCCACCAGAATTGTTTTTAGCCACCCATACAACGGCAAATATTGATCTTAAAAGTGATCAACTAGCCGTTTTTTTAACAAAGGTTTTTCATAAAGTGTTGATGAAATAGCCTTATCTTCGCCCAGAAATACGACTATATTTAATTTTGGGAGAAGTATGAAAGTGCAAATCATTGTTGCTGTTTTTGCATTGTTTTTTTCGTGTGAAAAAACGATCATTGAAGAGGATATGTCTTTTGTGATTGAGGAATTGATTGATGATGTTGCTTTGAGCCCTGGAGCAACGACTTCTTCTGCCACTTGTTTAGAATTGTTTACCGTTGGGGATACTTGTTATGAGCCTTATTTCACAGGT
>CBFIJI010000094.1:0-8565 GCA_965662885.1 Flavobacteriaceae bacterium
TAGGCTTCAGCAACCCCTGTGAGACTTTCATAAATCGCTTCGACACACCAAAAGCAACCAGACGCAAAGTAGGCTTTTTTAAGGCCATCTTGTTCCTCTGAGGGAGGACTCCAAACCACTTCTGTGTTGTTGATAGGAGCGGTCGAAGAAATACATGTTTGGACCCCAAAAAATCCAATAATTAATAAGAATAGTTTCATAACATTTTTTTTTAAAGATAAAAAGATTCACAATGATAATTCAATTGCTTAAATCTTTATCAAGGTTAAAAAAAAATGATTAAAAAATATAACGAATAGAAATTGCCCCGTTATCTGATTGTAATCCAGAAACGCCTAAAAGGTTTATGGTGGGTTTCCAATCTATACCAACAGTGAAAGGAATACCAATCAAACGATATTCCAAGCCCAATACCCCATTGATTCCAACAACTGTTTTATTAGTAACATCGTCAATCCAAGGGACTTTTTGTCCATTCCAAAAACCAATATGTCCCCCGAACCCATAATACCAATTGAGTTCATCAACATTAAAGGCAATATTATGAATCTCATAGAGTCCAGTAAAATCAAAACCTTCCCATCGTCTAGAAATGATGGCTTCTAGTGCAGTTTTTTCTCCTAAAAAATGTTTGACGGTTAGACCATTAGATAAACCAGCGCGAATTCCAATACCAGTTTTATACTCTTGGGCTTGACTCAGGGCGAGGCTTAAAAAAAAGCTAAAGCAGATAAGTGTAAGTTTGTTCATGATTGTTTCTTTTAAAAAACGACTATTTTTAATTTTTATTGTCTTTTTCACTTAAAAAGTGAAGGATTAATATTGCTTAAACGTTTAATGAAATAGAATGAAACTTAAAAAAATAACGACCACATTAGTTGCTGAAAAAATTGATATGGGTGGACTTCCTGTTAAACAAGTTCTCCCTACGCAAAAAGTATCTCAAATTGATCCTTTTTTATTAATTCATCATGCCACGATTAAGCCGCTTCATGACCGTCCTGCAAAAATTCAAGGGATAGGACCCCATCCACATCGTGGTTTTTCTCCAGTCACTTTCGTGATTGAGGGGGAAATTCACCATCGTGACAGTCGTGGAAATAGTCAAGTAGCGAAGGCTGGGGAGGTGCAATGGATGCATGCTGGTGCTGGAATAATTCATAGTGAACGTCCCACAGAAAACCTTCTTAAAAAGAAAGGAATTCAAGAATTGATTCAATTGTGGATCAACAGTCCTGCAAAGCATAAGATGAATATGCCTGATTATCAATATTTGACAGAACAACAAATACCTCGTATTGAGCTTCCTGATGGACTGAGTGATTTAAAATTAATTGTTGGTGACTACCATTCGATTCATGGAAAAATAAAGGGGCAAAGTGATTTGTTGATTCTTTGGGGGAAATCAAAACCAGCAGCAAAGGTAACCCTTGATATTCCGAAGGGATTTAACAGTTGTTTGTACGTGATAAAAGGGACGCTAAAGATTAAGGGATATGGTCTTTTAAATACAGAGCATTTGGTCCATTTTTCTCAAGAAGGAAATCAGGTTGTTTTTGAAGTCCAAACGGAGGCTGAATACCTTTTACTTTCAGGACATCCAATGGATGAAAAAGTAGTGCAACACGGTCCATTTGTCATGAATAATCAAACACAAATTTTGGAAGCCATGCGTGATTATCAAATGGGTAAAATGGGTGTTTTGATTGAAGACTTTTAAGCTTTCTACCCTTATTCTGTTGTTGTATTTTTAAGCAGTTGTGCATAAAACCGAATAGCGTCTTTGAATTCACTCAGTGGAATTCGCTCATTCAATCCGTGAAATGACTTAATATTCCCAGCATTGATTTTATTAGGGGAAAAGCGATAAATATCATCCGTAATTGTTCCAAAATGCCTAGAGTCTGTTGCTCCTACAACCAAATAAGGACCAATAAGGGTTTCAGGAAATATCTCTGCTATCGTTTTCTGTATGTTTTTAAATGCGGCTGACTCGATACTGGAAATTTTCGAAGCTTCCGAATTGAATTCGCCTGTTGAAATGGTGATTCTTGGATCATCAATACTTTTTTTCACATGTTCAATCACCTGATCAATACTGGTTTTTGGAGCTATTCTAAAATTTACGGTTGCATTAGAAAATAGCGGAATAATGTTGTCTTTAACACCACTATTAAACATCGTGGGGGCAATGGTTGTTCTGATTAATGCATTTCCCGAGGCACTACTTCCAAAAGTTTTTTTAATCAAAGAACCGAATAACCACGAATTGGCAAATGCCAATTTTGGTACAAAAGGCATTTCTGGGCCAAAGTAATTGATAAAATGATTAATAGGTCCTGAGAGGTCGGCAGGAAAAGGGTTGTTTTTTATTTTGGAAATGGCATCAGCCATAACGTCAATAGCCGATTCTTCTTCTGGCATTGAGGAATGCCCTCCTTCCATTTTTAAGGCAAGTTTTAAGGTTAAAAATCCTTTTTCTGCAATACCAATCATGGCAGCATCTTTGGCCACCCCAGGAACAATTCCTTGGACCACACTTCCCCCTTCATCCATGACAAAAGCTGCAGTTATGTTCTTGTTTTTTAAATGTTCAGCAATGACTTTTGCTCCTAATCGGCCACCAATTTCCTCGTCATGTCCTAAAGAAATATAGATGCTTCTTTGGGGCTGGAATTTTTGTGTTAAAAGCATCTCCACAGCTTCCATGATACCAACAACTCCAATTTTATTATCAATAGCACCACGTCCCCAAAGGGTATCATTGACAATTGTTCCACCAAAAGGATCGTGTTTCCAAAAGGGTATATTTTCCTTGATGACAGGAACAACATCGAGGTGAGCCATCAATACAATAGGTTTTAACTCTGGATTTGACCCTTTCCAGTGGTACAAATGACTAAAGGAATTGAATGTTTTTTTATCTAAAATGGAATCAGATAGTGGGTAGCGTTCCGTTAAAAAACGATTAAACGAATAAAATGCTAGGGAGTCAAAATCTTTCTTGTTTTCTGGGGAAACAGTTTTAATCCTTATGGCTTCTGAAAAATTTTCAATGGATTGCATTCCAATATCGATTGGACTTATTGCTGTGAGCTGTATTTGTTTTGATCCAAACTGAAAAGTGTTAAAAAGTAAAATTCCAAATAGAAGGATAACGACGATTAGGAAAGGAACAATTATTTTTTTGAATCGTTTCATAGGACTATTTCTTTAAATTAAATTTTTGTACCGTATTGTTTAGAATATCACCTGTGTAGAGCGTTCCATCTTTTGCTGTAACGATATCATGAAAACGTGTTTTTGGCCCCTTGTAGTTTCCAGAACGCCCCCATTGTATTTCCAAATTCAGATCAAGATCAAAACGAAAGATGTCGGATCCTTGAATCGTATCCTTGTCAATAAAGTAGTCAATTCCAAAAACCTTTCCATTCGTTTTATCGACAACAACAGAATACAGTTGATCTGTGGTTTTGTTTTGCCAATGGGTGATGTAATTTCCATTGGCATCAAATTTTTGAATTCGATTATTTTCACGGTCAGCCACATAAACATTCCCATCACTATCTAAGTCAATTCCATGGGGAATGATAAAGGCTCCAAGTTCTTTCCCTAATGTTCCCCATTCAAAAAGATAGGTTCCATCGGAGCTGAATTTTACAATTCGACTGTTTCCATAGCCATCGCTGACATAAAAAGAACCATCAGCCGCTACAGCAACATCAGTAGGAAGGTTAAAATGAAAAGCATCATTCCCGGGAACCTGTGCTTCTCCCAAAGTCATGAGTAATTCTCCATCAGCACTGAATTTTAAAACTTGATGGAGCCCCACATCTGTCACCCAGATTTGCCCTTTTTGATCGATTTCCAAACCATGGGGCATAATAAAACGATTTGAACCCCAACTGTTTAAAAGTTTCCCTGTTTGGGCATCAAATTCGGAGATAGTGTTTTCCATGATTTTATCCGTGTACATGGGTTCTCTCCATGCACGACTTCCACGATGAAATACAACGATATTTTGACGTTCGTTAATGGCTAAGCCTGTCGCATTTCCTAAGACAAAACCTTCAGGAGGGGAGGGCCAACTGTTTTCCCATACATAGGGTACGTTTACTTCTTTTAGGGGTTGTTTTTTAGTGGAGTTGTTGCATCCTAGAAGGAGAACAGCTGTTAGTAAAATAGTGCCTAGTGCTTTCAAAATTCGAATGCTTAATATTTATGATATACGGCTAAATTTAGCGGAATTCATTTCGAAAAACAAAAAAAATTTAGCATCAATAAGATGAAAGCTGTGTATTGCTGACGTATCTTTTGGACTGTTGATTTAGTTTTTTGCAGTTGACTAAAAGAAAGAGGCCGCCTACTTATATTCGTTTAAGGTGACGTATTTTTTTCTATAAATGAAGTCAACTGCACAGCAAAAGTTTCCCAGCTATAATTTCTCCGTGCATTTTGAATGTTTTTTTTAGCGGAATTTAGTTGTTCCTCTTGGAGAAGTTCTACGAGTTTATACGCAATGTTTCTAGGGTCTAATGTACTAATCATTCCTGATTGATCCTTTTCGATAGGAGCTTTTAGACCCGGTAAATCAGTAACTAAAAGTGGCGTATTGTAGTGATAAGCAAGGGGTGTAACGCCGCTTTGTGTTGCAGAACGATAGGTTTGCGCGATAGCATCAGAAGCACAAAAAACCTCTTGGGCCAGTTGTGGTGAGGCAAAATTTGGATAGAGGTCAACACGAGATTCTAATTTCAATTGAGTGATCAGAGTTTGATAGTTTTTGATCGGTTCATAGAATTCCCCAACAATGACCAATCGAATCTGAGTTTCTTTTAATGGACTAGTGGCAAATGCTTTTAGGAGTAGATCCAACCCTTTATAGTTTCGAATTAATCCAAAAAATAAGACCACCGTATCTTCCTGATTCCATCCTAAGGTATTTCGTGCCTCTTTTTTTGTGATGGGGGGTGGTAAAGAGGTTGCTATCGGGTGAAAACTACTAAGTAATGGACGATTGAACATGCGTTTAATTTCCTCAGCAACGGTTTTGGAAAGTGTGACAAAACCATCCATCTGATTTCCAAAGCTTCGATTGAGAAATGAATCCCAAAAATGTTGTTCATGGGGGGTCCAGTTGTCCACAACTGCAATTCGTTGAATAGTTTTGGGTAACCTTTTAGCAATAGCGCGATACACTGGGGATAAAAACGGGGTATAGTAACGAAAAAGGACGGTTTTAGGATTCCACTTTTTTATTGTTTTTAAGGTCTTTCCCCATTTCCATGGAAAATAGGCGTGGAGCTGTTGTTCAATATGAATGGAATTTGGAGGAGAGCTCTTTGAAAATTGTGTTTTTCCTGGAAATAGAAATCGGGGATATAAATCAGTAAAAGTTAGGATTTTAACTGTTTTCCCTGTTGCTTGAAGTGCGAATGCCAATTCATGATTGGTCTCAGCAATTCCACCACGATAGGGATGTGCAGGACCTATGATCATTACATCTAGAGAGGAATCCAATTTATGGAGATTTAATTTGCTTGTAGAAAAAAAACTGTGAAAGTAAACTTAAACCAAAGAAAAGGAGTGTAATACTATGAAAAACGGGAACTGTTTTAGCAAATTCAAAGCCTATGGGACTGCTTGTCAACATTACTAGTCCTGTAATATCGACAAAAAGCTTAAAGCCAATACCCCAACGATATTGATCCATAATAGCAGAATAGCCAAAAATATTAAGTAGAATTAACATTCCGATCATCAAGAGTTGTATGGAGGAGAGGGCTTCAAAATTAAAGAGCAATAGGAAAAGAAAAATATTGATACCAACAAACTGAAATAAGATCCAAATTTTACTAAAAACAGAATATACAGGTTTATACTTGACTTGTTGGTTTACCTCGGTAGTGATTGCTCTCGGAAAGCGATCTGAGACATCCTTAGGACGCCAGCCAGTTGGCATAAACCAAAGTTTAAATTTATCTTTTATGCTATTGGTGTACCATGCATCTTGAACCAGTCCCCAAAAATGCATAAAATTTATCACGATAGGATTCCAAGTACGTACGGGTTTTAAAGTGCCATAAACCGGAGGTTCTGAGTCAAGTTCTTCTTGAAAGGTGCCAAACAAGCGATCCCATACAGAAAAGATTGCTGCTAAGTTTTTATCAATATAGAGGGGGTTAATGGCATGGTGAACCCGATGTTGCGATGGAGTGACGAGTATATATTCCAAAAACCCAAGCTTTCCAATATGGCGGGTATGGTACCAAAATTGTCCAAATAAGTGAAGAGGAGCGAGGACGTTAATTACTTCTGGTGCTATTCCTAAAAAGGCAGCGGGAATTAAAAAAACCGCATTAAAACTAATGACGTTTGAAATACTCTGCCGAAGAGCACAGGCAAGGTTAAATTCCTCACTACTGTGGTGAATAATGTGTTGGTTCCAAAAGATGTTGATTTTGTGGTTTAACCGGTGAGTCCAGTAGCTGGCAAAATCAATACAGATAAATGCAACGAGATAAAGCCCTATAGTCACTGGAATTTCTGTTATGGCAAGCCATTTAACCAAAAAAGGGTAAGAAATCAAAACAACGGCTAATCCAAGAGAATCCTTGATAATGTTTGTGATTCCTGAACTTAGACTTGCTAAGGTATCCATAAGCGTATAGGTTTGCTTCTTTTTGAAGTACCCATAACCAATTTCAATCAGTACAAGTACTAAAAAACCGGGGATGGCCCATAAAAGTGCTTTTGCATACGCTTCCATTGTATTGAGTTTTATTGATTAAGTACCCACTGACCGTTTTTTATCAGGGGTTCTGCTTGCTTATATTTGACTACTTTGGTTTCACCACTTGCAATATTTTTAATGGTGACACGATCATTACGACCAATCTTTGGTTGTTCACGGACAATCGTTTCCACGGTTTGTCTACGTTGTTGACTTGCACCTGCTCCAACTTGACGGTTGCGTTCAGCGAGTTCATCTGAATTCAAAACTTCGTCTTTTGAGGTACGATAATTGTCTTTGGAACGGGTTTGCTTCGCTTCCTGAATACCCGATTGATTGGGTAAACTTCCTTTGATTAAAAAGGATAAGACCTCCCTATTGAGTTGCGTCATCATGGATTTAAACAACTCAAAGGCCTCAAACTTATAAATTAATAGGGGATCTTTTTGTTCATGGACAGCTAATTGTACCGATTGTTTTAGTTCATCCATCTTTCGGAGATGGGTTTTCCATGTATCGTCAATTAATGCTAAGGTAATGTTCCGTTCAAAATCTTCGATCAACTGTGTTCCTTGACTGTTGTATGCACGCTCTAAATTAGTAACTACATTAAGGCTTTTTACGCCATCCGTAAAGGGAACAACAATTCGTTCAAAACGATTCCCTGGACGTTCATAAACTTCCTTAATGATCGGGAAGGCAATTTTAGCATTGCTGGTTGTTTTTTCTTGATAGTGTTCAAATAAACGATCATAAAGGGTATTGGTCAGCTCTGTTTCACTAGCTGCAGCAAATTGTTCTTCATCAACAGGGGAGGTCATTGAAAAATTACTGATAATTTCAAACTCGAAATTTTTATAATCATTTTGTGCTTTGTTGTTTACTGCGATTTCCTCACAGGTATCAAAAAGCATGTTGTAGATGTCCAACTTTAATCGAGAACCTTGAAGGGCATGTCTCCTTCTTTTGTAGATGACTTCTCGTTGTGCATTCATTACATCATCGTATTCTAAAAGACGTTTACGAATACCGAAGTTGTTTTCTTCTACTTTCTTCTGAGCCCGTTCAATGGATTTCGTCATCATAGAGTGTTGAATGACTTCCCCTTCTTCTAGCCCCATTTTATCCATTACTTTTGCTACACGGTCAGAACCAAAAAGACGCATTAAGTTATCTTCCATGGACACATAGAATTGTGAGCTTCCCGGATCTCCTTGTCGTCCAGATCGTCCTCTTAGCTGGCGATCAACACGTCTTGAGTCATGTCGTTCGGTTCCTATAATAGCTAAACCTCCAGCATTTTTAACCTCATCAGAAAGTTTAATATCTGTTCCTCGTCCCGCCATATTGGTGGCGATGGTTACCACACCCGGATTTCCAGCCTCTGCCACAATGTCGGCTTCTTTTTTATGCAGTTTTGCATTTAAAACGTTATGGGGTACTTTTCGAATGTGAAGCATCTTACTGAGTAGCTCTGAAATTTCAACAGAAGTCGTCCCAATTAAGATCGGACGTCCAGCGCGAGATAATTCCGTGACTTTATCTATTACGGCATTATACTTTTCTCTTTTGGTTTTGTAAATTAAATCGTTTTCATCAATTCTGGCGATGGGACGATTGGTAGGAATTTCCACCACATCAAGTTTATAGATTTCCCATAATTCCCCAGCTTCAGTAATAGCTGTCCCCGTCATTCCAGATAATTTGTGATACATCCGGAAATAGTTTTGTAGGGTAATGGTTGCAAAGGTTTGTGTAGCCGCTTCGATTTTAACGTTTTCTTTGGCTTCTATGGCTTGATGTAAACCATCGGAATAGCGACGTCCTTCCAT
>CBFIJI010000095.1:0-7831 GCA_965662885.1 Flavobacteriaceae bacterium
CAGATAATTTATTTGGAAGAATAAAGTTTGTATTTGTTTTACCCTTCACAATAAATTTTAAAAGTGGATTAGCTTCTGTATCATTCAATAGTGATGAATTAAATTGATTGATTAAATACACTTCAGTCCCAAGATTTATTTTGGAAAAGTCAACAATTATATCTGCTCTTTCTCCGGGCGCTAATAGCAGAGAATCCAGACGATAAGATTCTGATAATAAACCACCATCATTCCCAATAAGGTCAAAAAGTGAACCGTCGCTAAACGCTAAATTTAAAATCCGAGCATTTGATCCATTTAAAACTCTTAATCTATAGTGCTGTTGATCAACTTCCTTATAAGGTTGATATTTTCCATTAATAATGATCTTTTGTCCAAGATGTCCCTCCATAATTTCATGAGGAGTTGGATGATATGTTAAATCCGTATTTATATTTTTTTTATCCTGAATAACTAAGGGAAGTTCATGATCTCCTGAAGGAAGTCGTAATTGGTCTTCTTCTTCGTCTTTTATGAAAAATAAACCAGCAAGCCCCGTATATACCTGTTTTGGTGTAAAATTATGTGGGTGAGGATGATACCAATACATTCCCGCTCTTTGGGCTACTGTAAAATGATAATTAAATACCTCACCAGAATTGATGGTCGCACTGGGATGCCCATCCATTTCTTCTGGAATTATCAAACCATGCCAATGAATGTTAGAAGGTTCGTTTAAGTTATTTTGAAAAGTGACTTGAAAGGGGCTCCCCGAATAAACAGAAAATGAAGGACCTAAAATGCTACCTGCTTGATATCCCAACCCCCCTATGGAAATTCCTTTTTGAATCTCAGTGGTGGTTTTTTGTGCTATAAGGTGATTTTCTCCAGAGTTGTTTGGGGGAATGGATAAAGCCGTATGAAATATTTCAGTTTTATCATTTTCAGTCGTTTCTAAAACTTCAAAAGGCTCTTGTTGATCTTCTTTACTACATCCATTCAGTAATGATGAAAATTTTACAGACAGATAACACAACCAAAGTTTATTGGTTATTAAATCAATAAAGTAACGACGTCTCAACTTATTTTGTGGTTTAGTTTTATCTGTTGTTGATATATTTTTTAATGCAAAATGCATTTAAAGGTAGACAAACAACAAGCTCCTATTGATGATAAATATCATCAAGTGACTAAACCAAAAACTGTTTTTAAACGATAAAGGATATTCTAAGTGTTAATTGAGCATTACTGGCATGACGAGCATGGTAAAATCTTCTCCTTCGTCAACATTGTCAAGTGGTGTTATAATCCCCGCTCTGTTGGGAAGAGACATCGCTAGTTTGATTTCATCACAATTGAGGTTATTCAACATCTCAAGAAGGAACTTGGAGTTAAATCCGATTTGCATATCGTCACCTTGATACTCGCAGTCCAAACGTTCTTCAGCACTATTACTATAATCAAAATCTTCTGCTGAAACTTGGAGGGAAGCACCTGCCATTTTTAAACGAATTTGGTGGGTTGTTTTATTTGAAAAAATACTTACACGTCGAACCGAGTTCAAAAAACTAACTCGATTAATTTGCATGGTGTTTGGATTTTCTTTTGGAATTACTGCTTCGTAGTTAGGGTATTTACCATCAATTAGACGACAAGTTAGTACAGAGCTTTCGAAACGAAACTGTACATTGGTTTCATTGTATTCAATGGTGATTTCTTCCTCCGATCCCTGTAAAATTGTTTTCAATAACTGAAGAGGCTTTTTGGGCATTATAAATTCTGAAACCGTACTAGAACCGATATCATTGCGTGTATACTTCACTAGTTTGTGAGCATCAGTAGCAACAAACGTTAATGATTCAGGTGAAAACTGAAAAAAGACCCCGCTCATCACTGGGCGAAGATCATCATTTCCACTTGCAAAAAGAGTAGCATTGATCGCTCCTGCAAGTATATCGGCCATAATTGTTGTTGTATTGGCGTCAGGGACATCAGGTGCCTTTGGAAATTCTTGTCCATCAACATAAGCGATAGCATATTTTCCATTATTAGCACTTATCTCAAGGGTGTTCTTATCTGATTGGATAAACGTTAACGGTTGCTCTGGAAACGTCTTAAGGGTATCCAATAAAATTTTTGCTGGGAGCGCAATAATTCCAGAATCATCAGATTCAATGGGAAGACTAGTAGAAAAAGTCGTTTCTAAATCAGATGCAGTTAACGTTAATCTGTCCTTTTGTATTTCAAAAAGAAAGTTGTCAAGAATGGGGAGTGTATTGTTTGTATTAATGATGCCTCCAATTTTTTGGAGTTCCTTTAATAAACCTACACTGGATACAATAAATTTCATAATTGGATTATATTTTCAAAAATATTTAAAAAGGATTGATTTGAGAAAGAAACTTATTAACAACAGCTACTGCGTGTAGGTTCTTTTTCTTAGGTATTGGTTTAAAATCCCCATTACTATGATCATTGAAAGAGGAAGAGCCAGGATCATGACTTTCCAAAAGCTTCCGCTAGTTTCCACTTTTTGGGCATCTAAAAAGGCAATGCTAACCTCTTTATTTCTTAGATTAATTCTTTTACTTTCAGCGATTAAAAAATGAACTGAATTGACTAAAAAACCCTTATTTGCATAAAAATTATTTGTCCATTTGTCATAGCCCAATGTCAATGGAACTCCATTTTTACTTTGGTTTTCAGCAAAATCACCATCACTGATGACCAACATTTTTGAATCCCCTATTTTTTGAACACTTTCGAGTTGAAAAGGCTTAATTCTATTTTTAAATAACGATTCAAACTCCCCTTCCAAAAGAACCGCTAGGGGAACTTTTGATTCATTAAAAACGGAAGGGTCAATTTTTTTACTGGCTTCTTCTAAGCTTACAATTACCGGAACTCCCATCGTTTTAATGAAATCTGAACTGTTGAGAAGTATCTGTTTATCAATACTGTTTTTTAATGTATCAATAGCCGATGTAAACTGCATGAGAACAGGACCGAGGCCTTTGCTCACAGGGTGGTTGTTTTCAGGTTTTGGTAAGGGGTAATAAACCCACGGTAAGGGGATGAAATTGGTGTTGTTTTCTGTGCCTTGTGCAATAACGATAGGTGCACTGTATAAATCTTTAAGGAGCTTTTTTTGAATACGTATGCCATAATTAAAAAAGAAATCATCTAAGTTTAACTCATTCGGAACTCCAATCGTTTTTCCTGATTGATTGAATAAACTGTCACGATTGATGGATAAGGCATCAATCAACCATAAACTTTTCCCACCATTAAGGGTAAATTGATCTAAGATGTATTTTTCCTCCTGTGTGAAGGGTTTTTTTGGATTGGGTACGATTAAAAGATCAAATCTTTGGAGATTTTTAAGACTTTTTAATGCACTTATTTCGGTAGCTTTTAAATCAAAAGCGGCAAGATTATAATAGGGTTTTAGCGATTGTAAAAAATCAGCAATTTTTATTTCTTCTGAAGTGTTGTGTGATGTTAAAACAGCAATGTTTTGTTTACGTTCCAAGGTTAATCGGTGAATACCGTCAAGCAACTGATATTCTAATTGTTGAATGGAACGCTGTATTTTTTCTTCTGGGCGGTCACCTAGGTTTTTTTGTAAAAGGGGAACCTTTACAAATCGAGATCCGTCATTGATTAAGGCCCACGGAAAAACAACAAATTCGTTTACCTTACTGTTCTTGGTTTGGTAAACCATTTCTGGAGTAAGCTCTTGATCCGTTATGATTTGTTGAATTGTATTATTTGAAATAAATGGATCAATAAACTCAAATACAATTTTATCGTTTTTACTTTTCATGACTTCCAAAAGTGTCTTAATTTCACTTCGAAGTCTTAAAAAATCAGGGGGGAGTTCTCCATCCAAGAACACCGTAATTTTTAAAGGACTGTTGAGTTCTTTGAGTTTTGATTTTGTTTCAGCTGACAAGCTGAAACGTCGATCAGAAGTAAGGTCTATTTGAAAGGTAAGTTGATGTCCAAAAGCAAGAACAACGAGCATCACGACAAATCCTAAAATGATTTTTTTCTTCATCGTATTATTGTTTTAAGCGATTGAGAAGTTGTAGAGCACAATAAATTAAAAAACTACTGATTCCTAAAAAATAAATACCATCAGTCAAACTTAAAATACCTCGACTTAAATTAGCATAATGAGGTTTTATTCCCATACTCATAAGCCCCTCATAAATCGTTGGAACTGTTGTCAGTTGCGCAAGTTGATCCCATAAATCGAACTGAAGATAATTGATGAGGACAGCAGCTAAAAAGGCAGCTACTTGGTTTTTAAACAGCAAGGAACAACATAATCCAATTCCAATAAACACAGCACTTACCAATAGAACTCCCAAATAGGCAGTGATAATGATCCCCCAATCTATGCTAGTGTTTGCCTCTAAAAGTTGATGTAGTGCCACTAGATTTAACATTGTTGGGAACAATGCGATAATGACCAATAGAAAAATTCCAAGAAACTTTCCCATAACAATCTGGTAAAGGGAAATGGGTTTGGTTAAAAGTATTTGAAGAGTACCTAAACGGATCTCATCAGAAAAAGAACGCATACTAAGTGCTGCAATTAGAAAAATTAACAACCAAGGGAGACTTTCAAAAAATAAAATTAAATCGCCAAACCCAGCATTGAGTATATTGAATTGATTATCAAAAATCCAAAGTAATAGGGTATTTCCAATTAGAAAAAGTCCAATAACCATATAGCCAATAGCACTACTAAAAAATAAAGCCAATTCTCTTTTTGCAATGCTCCACATACCTTAATGAAATTTAATGGTTACGGTGTCTCTATAGTCCAAACCAAAAAGGGAACTTGCACCCCCAACGGTTTCTGGATTACTTCTGTAAATAGCAAATTCCAAATGCCCCGCAGCATTGAATAATGCTAATTTTTTTCCATCATCCTTTCTTTTCTCAACGGGTATATTAAAATCGATGACTTGACTGTAGGATTTAAATATTTTATCAAATTTAACACTCCGAGCAAAAACAGTAAAATTCCTTGATTTTGCAATCTCATTGAAAAATTTTGCAGTGATATTGGTCACTACGTTTCCATAGTTGTCAATATAAATGACACTCCCCAATATTTGATCTTTTTCCGGGTTAACGACAGGCTTGATATTAGTTAATTCTCGTATTTTTTTATATTCTTTTCCAATGACATCTAAATTTCCTTTTCGGGCTATATGGCCTGCTATTTTAACAAAAACATCTACCTCAGGAAAATTCGAAATAATATTTTGATGAATATTTATGGCGACAACTTTATCGGGTTTTAAGTTATTTGTAATTAGTGAAAAGATCCCATTGTCGGCTCCAATGAAATAATGTTCTTGGAATGACATGACCAAATGAATGTTTTCTGGAGTATATTCCGATTCTACTCCAATAATATGAATCGTTCCTTTTGGAAAGGCTTTAAAAGCCGTTTTGAGAACATATGCCGCTTGAGAATGATTGTAAGGGCTAATTTGATGGGAAATATCAACAATTTTCACTTCTTCAATTTCTTGATAAAGCGCTCCTTTCATCATCCCAATGGAGTAGTCTTTAAGCCCAAAATCAGTCGTAAGTGTAATAATGGTCATAAAGTATTAAAAAGAGTATTTGTTAAGCAAAAAATTATATAAATTTAATCCGAATTATGCGCTTCGGCAAAAATAAATATTTTTAATTGACCAGCCTTTGAATGATATTAAAATTGAACTTAAAGAAGTAAACCCACAAGAATTCTTTGGAGATCAAAACACCCACCTTGAAAAATTAAAGTCGTATTTTCCAAAACTCAAAATTGTAGCTCGAGGAAACACCATTAAAGCCTATGGTGAAGAAGTTGTGTTGGACGAGTTTTATCAACGGACACAAATGCTCATTGCTCACTTTGGAAAATTTAATACCCTTAACGAAGAAGTTATTGAACGTATAGTTATGGCATCAACAGATGACGATTACGAAAACACTTCCCCGACAGAAACGGTTATTCTGCATGGAGTAGGGGGTAAAATCATAAAAACAAAGACCTATAACCAAAAAAAGTTAGTGGAAGCCATGCGGATCAATGATATGGTTTTTGCCATCGGTCCAGCAGGGACAGGAAAAACATATACTGGTATTGCATTAGCTGTAAAAGCACTAAAGGAAAAACAAGTTAAGCGAATAGTCTTAACCCGACCTGCTGTGGAGGCTGGAGAGAATTTAGGTTTTCTACCCGGGGATCTTAAGGAAAAATTAGATCCTTATATGCAACCTCTTTACGATGCACTTCGAGATATGATCCCTCATGAAAAACTATTGAGTCATATTGAAAAAGGTACGATTCAGATTGCTCCTTTGGCCTTTATGCGTGGTAGAACATTGGACAATGCTTTTGTAATTTTGGATGAAGCACAAAACACAACACATGCACAAATGAAAATGTTTTTGACCCGAATGGGGAAAAATGCAAAGTTTATGCTAACGGGCGATCCTGGACAAATTGACCTGCCTAGAAGAGTTATTTCTGGTCTTAAAGAAGCTCTTTTAATTCTGAAAAACACCCCCGGTATTGAAATTGTTTACTTGGATGAAAAAGATGTCATTCGCCATCGATTAGTAAAAAAAATCATAGATGCTTACAAAAGCATTGAACACGAAAACTAGCTTATGGAAACCTTAATGCAGACCAACTTTAATTTTCCGGGACAACAATCCAAATATGTGGGTAAGGTCAGAGAAGTTTATCGTTTAGAAAATAATTTATTGCTCATGATAGCAACTGATCGCCTTTCTGCTTTTGATGTTGTCATGCCACGTGGTATTCCTTACAAGGGTCAAATTCTAAATCAGATTGCAACCAAAATGATGGCTGCAACCAAAGATATTGTTCCCAATTGGCTCCTCGCCACTCCCGATCCTAATGTAGCCATTGGTCTAGCTTGTGAACCTTTTAAAGTTGAAATGGTGATTCGTGGTTATCTGTCTGGACATGCTGCTCGTGAATACAAATTGGGGAAGCGTGTGCTTTGTGGCGTAAACATGCCAGATGGGATGATTGAAAATGACCCCTTTCCTCAGCCTATTATTACCCCAGCTACCAAAGCTGAAGAAGGACATGATGAAGATATTTCGCGAGAAGAGATTATCGCTCAGGGCATTGTTTCTGAAAAAGATTATGTTCAATTAGAAAATTATACACGACTTTTATTCCAACGTGGCTCTGAAATTGCAAAGCAACAAGGGTTAATTCTTGTAGACACAAAATATGAGTTTGGAAAAACAATTGATGGAAGGATTGTTTTAATTGATGAAATCCATACGCCTGATTCTTCAAGATATTTTTATGAAGAGGGCTATCAACAGCGACAAACGGATCAGTTACCGCAAAAACAATTATCAAAAGAATTTGTTCGACAGTGGTTAATTGCTAACGGTTTTCAAGGTTTGGAAGGGCAATCACTTCCAAAGATGGATGATGCTTATATTCAATCGGTTTCCGAAAGGTATATTGAACTTTATGAAAATATAACTGGGGAAACCTTTGTAAAAGAAGACATCCACGATTTGGATCAGCGAATTCAAAATAATGTTATTGAATATTTGGAGTCTTACTCCTCATAGGGTTCTGAAAGTATTCCCAAAAAAGTTTCAATTCCTTTAACATAATTTCCTAAACGAATATTTTCGTTAGGACTGTGTTGGTTGTTATCCAAATTAACTGTAGGAACGCCAACAGCTGGAATCCCTAAGGTATTCACAAATGGTGCTATTGGAATCGACCCACCAGTAGTTCTGACTTTAATGGGTTCCATTCCGTGCGTTTTCTCTAAGGCAT
>CBFIJI010000096.1:0-7782 GCA_965662885.1 Flavobacteriaceae bacterium
AAAGGGGTGTAACAACTGGCGAAAATTCCTCGAGTAAAATCACCCCGCACAGGAAGGAAATACATTTTAGGCCCTCCTAAAGTTTCACCAATTTCTCCCAAGTGTTGGTGGGTAAAAGGCTTGTACCAAGAAACATTATTATTTCTCCAACTAAAATGTGATGTTGGACTTAGTCCTACTCCAGCTCCAGTACTTCCTGTGGTGGCATTGATATGAACTGCTTCTTTAATCATTCCCTCTTTGGCCAAAGGCAAAAGGGCCAATTGAATGGCGGTAGCAAAACAACCAGGATTGGCCACTGAAATGGTTTTTTTAAGGGCATCCCTTTGGTATTCAGGAAGTCCATAAACAAAATCATAACCTTGAAATTGGGTGTCTTTTTCCAATCTAAAATCATTACTTAAATCAATGATTACTGTGGTTTCAGAAAATTGATATTTTTCTAAAAAGCCTTTGGATTTCCCATGTCCTACACAAAGAAATACCACATCTACCTCAGGGTTAATGGTTGCTGTAAAATTAGGAGCTCCAGCTCCCAATAAATCCATATGTGTATCATGCAAGGACGTTCCAGGTCGGGTGGTGCTGAAAACAAAATCCAGTTTTAAAGCGGGATGGTTTAAAACCAGTCGTATTAACTCTCCCCCTGTATAGCCAGAGCCTCCAATAATTCCAACTTTTATCATGCTTTTTTATTTACGTGTTGATAGATTTTATTAGCATTGGAAGTCAGCTTAATAAAGCCTTTGGCATCCGCTGCTGTCCATGCTTTATTGACTTCGCCATAAGTACCAAAATCAGCCTTCATTAAATCGTGTTTGGAAGCAATACCTTTCAATTCGAAGCGGTAGGGATGGAGTTGTATAAAAACTGTTCCACTTACTTTGTCTTGACTGCTCGTTAAAAAAGCTTCCATATCACGCATGACTGCATCGAGATATTGCCCTTCGTGAAGTAGCATGCCATAAAAACTTCCCAATTGTTCTTTTTGATGTTGTTGCCATTTGGTCAAGGTGTGTTTTTCCAATAAATGGTGGGCTTTGATGATGAGCATTGGAGCGGCTGCTTCAAAGCCAACACGCCCCTTAATTCCAATAATGGTATCACCTACATGAATATCCCTACCTATGGCAAACTCTTGAGCAATTTTTTGGAGGTGTTGAATAAGGGTGACTGGATCTCCCATAACGGAATTGACACGACAAAGTTCACCAGACTTAAATTCCAATTCGAGTGCTTCTGAAGTATTTTTTGTTAAGGGATTCGGATAGGCCGTATCTGGCAGTGCTTTATCAGAAGTTAATGTTTCACTCCCACCAACACTGGTGCCCCATAAACCTTGATTGATGGAGTATTGCGCTTTTTCCCAGGGGATGTCAATCCCTTCTGTTTTTAAATAGGCAATTTCATCTTCTCGAGAAAGTTGTTGATCTCGAATCAAGGTGATGATCTGCATTTCTGGTGCTAAAACTTGAAAAATTAAATCAAAACGTACTTGATCATTCCCTGCTCCTGTGCTTCCATGTGCAATGTATTGTGCCTTAATACTTTTTGCGTAGTTAATAATTTCAACCGCTTGAATGATGCGTTCAGCACTTACTGATAAAGGGTAAGTATTGTTTTTAAGTACATTCCCAAAAATCAGATATTTTACTATTTTTTCATAAAATGATTGCAATGCATCGATATTCTTATAACAAATTGCCCCCATTTCAAGGGCTTTGTTTTGCATTGTAAGCGTTTCTTCTGAACTAAAACCTCCAGTGTTGACGCTTACTGCATGAACTTCATAGCCGTCTTGAGTTAATTTTTTGAGGGAGTAAGAAGTGTCCAAGCCACCACTATAGGCCAATACTAATTTGGGTTTCTTCATGATTTTTTTGGTTTTAAAAATAGCTGCTCTTTAATACTTTTAAGGCGTTTAACGACCTTGTTGTTGAGCGTTGTTTTCTTTTTGTTTTTCTCTTCAGGGTCATATAACATTCCTGTACACAAGCACATACTTTGAGCTGTTCGGGTTAAAACGTCATAATTTTTACAGGTTTGGCATCCTTTCCAAAATTCTGGATCGTCAGTGAGTTCAGAAAAATGAACGGGTTTGTAGCCCAATTCATAGTTGATTTTCATTACTGCCATTCCGGTAGTGATTCCAAAAACTTTGGCATCTGGATATTTTTCAAGGGAAAGTTCAAAGACCTTTTGTTTAATTTTTTTGGCCAGTCCTTTTCCACGGAATTCTGGGGCAACAATTAATCCTGAATGGGCAACGTATTTTCCATGTCCCCAGACTTCGATATAACAAAAACCTGTAAACTGGTTTTTTTCAAGGGCAATTATTGCATTGCCATTGATCATTTTGGTGGTGACATATTCGGGACTGCGACGAGCAATTCCTGTCCCACGAATCTTGGCGGAGGCGTCAATACATTCACTAATAGCTTTAGCGAATTTGATATGTTTTGGTTGTGCAATTTCGATTTGCATTGCTAAGTAAAATAATGTCTAAAAAAAAGTTGAATTTGAGAGGGAAGTCGGACACACCTAAACTCCATAAGGAAGTAGCACCCCTAGGGGCGACGAAGACGAACCGTAAAGACGGTTGCAAAAGAAAAATAGTTAGGTGATAAATTTTTCATTGTTTCAAAAGTACTTTTTTATTTTGATTTACACGAACGCATTGTTACTATTTCACAAAACGTATTTAAAGTTTGATACTTCTAACACTCTTAAACGAGCTAGACTTTGTTTTTAATGCGCGACACGTTCAAATTAGGGAAGTCAATTAACCTGAGAGGCCATCAGTCGTTAACAATTGTTTTTCCAAAAGGAGCTAGTGCCAGTTCAGCCAGTTTAAAATGTTGTTTTGCAAAGGGAATACCAATAATGGTAATAAAAAAGAGCGCTCCCATAATCAAATGGGAAAGGGCAATCCAAATTCCACCGGTTAATATCCAAATAATGTTAACAAGTAAGTAGAGACATCCAGAACTTTCTTGTGTGGTATTCACTGTTTTTCCAAAAGGCCATAAGGCAAGTATGCCTAATTTTAAGGTTTGAAGCCCAAAAGGGATTCCAATAATGGTGATCATCAAGATAAGACTTGATATAAAGTATTCTAAAGCAATGATTAAACCACCAAAGACCAACCAAATAAGGTTTCCAAGTAATTTCATAGGTAAGTGTTAAGTTTAAGATTGAAGTCTCGTTATGTAAAAGTATTGATTTAATTTTATATGAGTGGTTTCTTTAATGCTTAGCAACCATCAAGTCTTTGTGAGTTATTGTTTTTTTTACGCTTTAATTATGTGGTTAAAAGTCAATTTTAAAGGAATCCTTATTACAAGCACTAAAATCCCTAATTTTGTCCATGGTTCAAAAATTCCAATCCCATCTTGATTCTCATTTCCCTCGGTTAAAGCGGGAGCGACTTGTTTTGGCTTTAAGTGGCGGGTTGGATAGTTGTGTGCTGTTAGACCTTTGTTTGGCGGTGGGTCTCCGCCCAGCCATTGCACATTGTAATTTTCAGTTAAGAGGCAGTGAAAGTGATGGAGATGCCCATTGGGTAAAGGCATTGGCTCAAGAAAAGGGATTGCGCGGTCATATCAAAAATTTTGACACTAAAGCTTATTCTGAAACGCATAAAATCTCCATCCAAATGGCAGCTAGAGAACAGCGCTACACTTGGTTTGATCAATTGTGTGTGCAAGAAGGCTTTACTGCAGTATTGGTGGCACATCATGCAGATGATGCCGTTGAGACTTTTTTAATCAATGCCCTTCGAGGCAGTGGTCTTAAGGGATTATTGGGAATTCCTGAATCACGTGGCAACATCCTTCGCCCCTTATTACCATTTAAAAAAGAGACTCTTCTAGCCTACGCAAAAGAACACCTTCTAAGTTGGCGAGAAGATGCTTCCAATGTTACTAACGATTATTTACGAAATGCAATACGACATAAGGTGATTCCTCAGTTGGAAGGAGTTCAACCAGAGGCCTTGACCCAAATCCGTTCCAGTATTCAGCATTTAAAAGGAGCCAATGATTTTATTGTTCATGCCCTTGAAGCCCTTAAAAAAGAGTTGTTCGAAACTGATAAAAATAATTTCAACATTGCGATTCCTGCTTTAAAAGCATTGGTGCCTTTGGATTTTTGTTTACATGAATTATTTGCCCCGTATGGCTTTTCTGCTGTAGCGGTTGAAAAACTTTTATCGGCAAGTCCAGGAAAAATTCTCTATTCTACTTCCCACCGTTTGCTCTGTGATCGGGAGGTCTTTATTCTAAGCCCACGAAAGAAAGAAGAAGATCTCGTTTATACGATTGATCTAAATAATTCGCAACAACAACTTCCCATTAAATTGACTTGGAAGTTATTTAAAGGATTTTCGAAAAAACTGTGGACGGCTGATCAAGCTGCATTGGATAAAAATTTATTAAAAAATCCACTTTTGTTACGAAAATCCAAAACAGGCGATTATTTTTATCCCAGCGGAATGAAAGGTAAAAAGTTGTTGAGCAAATATTTTAAGGATGAAAAATATTCCTTGATCGATAAGGAAGAACAATGGGTTTTATGTTCTGATTCTGCGATAGTCTGGGTGGTAGGAAAGCGTTGTGATCAACGTTTTATAGCGACTGACAAAACAACCGAAACACTAGTGTTAAATTGTAACTTATGAGATTCTATTCCTTTTTTCTACTCCTTGGTTTTTTTGGATTTTCACAAATTCAAGAACCTGTTGAATGGACAACACGAGTTGAAAAAATAGCCCCATCCACTTTTGATCTTATTTTTGAAGCTGAAATTGCTCCAAAATGGCATTTGTATTCACAGTCGCTTCCAGATAATGGAGCAGAACCTACCGTATTCATTTTTGAAGAAATAGGGTATCATCGTGTCGGAACGGTGGAAGAAAGTGAATCGGTAACTGCTTATGACAATGTTTTTGAGATGGATCTCACTTATTTTGAAAATAAAGCAACCTTTCGACAACGTGTGGAATTGGATCGTCTGGATTTATCTGGTATTTCTGTTACTGTGGAATATCAAGCCTGCGATGATCAATTGTGTATTTTCCGATCGGAATCCTTTAATTTTCCACTTCGTGCATCCGCACAATTTCAGGAGTTGACCATGGACGCCAAGAGTATTGAAAAAACAAAGGCGTTAAAGTTGAACCTAAAGAATAAAGCCTTGTTGGCCGATACTGTTGGTAAAGAACAAACCAATACTTTTTGGAATATTTTTTTACTTGGATTTTTCGGCGGAATACTCGCCCTGCTTACCCCTTGTGTTTTTCCAATGATTCCTCTGACGGTGTCCTATTTTTTAAAACAGGCCTCCAACCGCAGTAAAGGAATTTTTAATGCTTTACTCTATGGATTTTTTATCATCTTGATTTACGGTTTATTGAGTTTACCCTTTCATTTTTTAGATTCTCTTGATCCCGAAATTTTAAATACCATTTCTACCAATGTCGTTTTAAACCTTGTCTTTTTTCTTGTATTTGTCTTTTTTGCCTTTTCCTTTTTTGGTTTCTATGAGTTGACGTTACCCAGTTCTTGGGGTTCTAAAACTGATTCTGCGGGAAGCTGGAGTGGGGGAATTGGTATCTTTTTTATGGCATTGACCTTAGCGATTGTTTCCTTTTCCTGTACCGGACCAATTTTAGGTTCTTTACTTGCGGGTTCCCTTACTGCTGAGGGAGGCGCTATGCAATTAACCGTGGGAATGTTGGGCTTTGGCGTTGCTCTCGGACTTCCTTTTGCGTTGTTTGCCCTTTTCCCTAACAGCTTAAAAGCATTACCCAAATCTGGAGGATGGATGACGAATGTAAAAATTGTATTAGGATTTTTAGAACTAGCCTTGGCTTTAAAGTTCCTTTCCAATGCAGACTTGGTTGCGCATTGGGGATTGCTTAAACGAGAGGTTTTTATTGGGATATGGTTGCTGTTATCCTTTTTGTTGACCCTTTACCTTTTTGGAATTCTTCGCTTTCCTCACGAAAGTCCTTCAAAACCTTCATGGCTCAGGCGAAGTTTTGCATGGCTTTCTTTAGTGTTTTGTTCGTATTTACTTTTAGGTCTGTTTTCAACTGAAAATAAATTAAAACTACTCAGTGGATTTCCACCACCCGAATTCTATAGTTTACGGGCTTCACAAAGTGATTGTCCCCTTAATTTGGAGTGCTATAAAGATTTTGAAACAGGATTGGCGGTTGCCAAAGCGGAAAATAAACCCATCCTATTGGATTTTACCGGTTGGGCTTGTGTGAATTGTCGTAAAATGGAAGAAAACGTTTGGGCTGATCCTAGTGTTTATCCGTTACTCAAAGAAAATTTTATTTTGATTTCCCTTTATGTGGACGATCGGAAAGCCTTAAAAGAAGCAGAGCAATTTAACTTTCAATACCCCGATGGTCGTATTCGCTCCATCAAAACCATTGGGCAACAGTGGGCTACCTTTCAAGCAGTTAATTTTCAAACGGCTTCTCAGCCTTTTTATGTGTTGATGACTTCGGAAGGGCAATTACTCAATACGCCCATCCAATATACCGATACGGAAACCTATGCCGAATGGTTGCAAACGGGCTTGACTAAATTTCCACCTAAAAAGGCGAAATACGCTTTTTAGTTAGGGATAATTAACGATTAGCCTTTTATTGAAGTCCCTAATCATACCGACGCATTAGCTTCATTTATTGTGCAGTGCTATCTTTAATCTTATGCGATATGCTACTTTTTAATGAAGATTAAGCCTTTGAATCTTTCTTTTATTTTAAAATTTTTATCTTAGAGTATCCAAATATTTATCCATGCTTGTTGCTGTTTATGGTTCCTCCGTTTTTGGTGTTGAAGCAAATTTAATCACGATTGAAGTTAATATTGATCAAGGTATTGGCTATAATTTGGTGGGTTTACCCGATAATGCGGTTAAAGAAAGTAATTTTAGAATTGCAGCTGCATTAAATAATATTGGGTATCGACTGCCGGGGAAAAAGATCACCATCAATATGGCTCCTGCAGATATGCGAAAAGAAGGTTCTGCCTACGATGTTCCGCTAGCCATGGGTATTTTAGCTGCTTCAGGTCAAATTAATGGTACCACCTTAAATCAATACCTAATCATGGGAGAATTGGCTTTGGATGGTGGAATACGTCCGATAAAAGGTGCACTTCCCATTGCGATTCAAGCCTTAAACGATGGTTTTACAGGTTTTATCTTACCTAAAGAAAATGCAGAAGAAGCGGCAATTGTCAAAGGTATAAAGGTTTACGGAGTCGAGACCTTAGGGGAGGTAATCGGTTTTTTTGATAAACAAGCAACTTTAACTCCTGTGTCGGTAGATACCCGTTTGGAGTTCCAAAAACAATTAAAATATCCCGAACATGATTTTTCTGATGTTAAAGGCCAACAGACCATCAAACGTTGTATGGAAATTGCGGCTGCAGGAGGACATAATATTATCTTAATTGGTCCACCGGGTTCAGGAAAAACAATGTTGGCAAAACGACTACCAAGTATTTTACCTCCGATGACCTTACAAGAGGCTTTGGAAACCACGAAGATTCATTCGGTCATGGGAAAGGTAAAAAACAAAGGTTTAGTCAGTGTTCGTCCGTTTCGGGCACCTCATCATACCATTTCTGATGTAGCTCTCGTGGGGGGAGGCGCTTATCCGCAACCTGGAGAAATTTCTATGGCCCATAACGGGGTACTGTTTCTAGATGAATTACCCGAATTTAAAAGGGGCGCTTTAGAAGTCATGCGACAACCTTTAGA
>CBFIJI010000097.1:0-7716 GCA_965662885.1 Flavobacteriaceae bacterium
AGAGGGAAACGAGATCTCTGGCTATGTTTTCGACGGCTACTTAACGAGAGAACCCTTGAGCAAACCCCTTAAATTTGATTTTGGGGCAGTCACTTTGGAATTGGGGGAAACCTTTATTTACTATGATGGACCTCAAGAAATAAAATCTGATACGGTTTATTTAGAAATGGATTTGGAGAGTGATTTTTTTAAAACCCCATTTAAAATCGAACAAAAAGGGTTGGATACCGTAAGTGTTTATCAACAATTCAATAGAAGTGTTACCGTCTATAATGAAGGTCCCCATTGTGATATGATCAATTGGAGAAATTTTAGATCTGAATGGATTAAGGTCCCATTTGATCCAACAAAAAAGACCAACCGAACCTTGGATCATTCCTATACTCAAGATACTTCGATCACCTTTGTAAAGGAAGAAATCGATCAGGCCATTAAAGAACATTGCACCGAAGAATGGTTTGATTTGGTCAAAGACATTGCGGATCCACAAATGTACCCCATGGGGGTTTCAACCCATCAAATCCTTTTTAAAATAGTATTGAGTAATGCGGAAAGAACACTTGAAAAGCTGGTACTTATTGAGGTTCCTATGGGCTGTTAAACAGCAGGTTAACAGTTTAAATCTTAAAATTTAGTGTAAAAAAAATCGGCACTTTTCAGTGCCGATTTCAAACAAAAACAAATAACTAATTCCTTATCGAATTTTAATCAACTTTTTGGGTTGTGGTTGTGCCTCCGCTCTTTTTGGTAAAGAAACAGTGAGTACCCCACTCGAATACTGGGCATCAATTTTTGTAACATCTACGCTTTCAGGAATTGTAAACGAACGTCTAAACGAGTTATAACTAAATTCCCGACGTGTAAATTTTCCGTCTTCGGAAGTTTTTTCTTCTTTTTCTTGAGAAGCAATGGATAGTAGATTGTCTTCTACGTCGATTTCAAAATCATCTTTCTTTTTTCCTGGAACCGCCAAGGCTATTTCAAAATGGGTATCGGCTTCTTTGATGTTTACCGCCGGAATCGTTGTAGAAAATGATGGAACATTTGAGTTCCAGTCGTTTTTAAAGAAATCGTCTGCAAGTGAAGGAAACCAAGGGTTGTGTCTTTTAATTAAATTCATAACATTTATTTTAGGTTAAACAATTATTTATTTACCCTAAAGCAAAATTAAGACCAATTAAAGGATAGTGACAATACGGCAGTTATTTACAAAAAATAACTGCCATTATGGCAATTAAGCAATTGCTTCTTGAACTTTATCTGCCGCTTCTTGAAAAGCTGTAGCGGAAAGAACGTTTAAACCAGAAGAGTCTATTAGTTCTTTGGCGATATCGGCATTGGTTCCTTGAAGACGAACAATGATGGGCACCTTGATGGCATCGCCCATATTTTTGTAGGCATCTACAATTCCTTGAGCTACACGATCACATCGAACGATTCCTCCAAAAATATTGACTAAAATCGCCTCGACATTGGGATCTTTTAAAATTAATCGGAAAGCAGTTTCCACACGTGCAGCATCTGCGGTTCCTCCAACATCCAAAAAGTTAGCAGGATCACCTCCAGCTTGTTTGATCAGATCCATTGTTGCCATGGCCAATCCAGCACCGTTAACCATACAACCAACATTTCCTTCTAAGTCAACGTAGTTTAAACCGACTTCGCGAGCTTCGACCTCTACTGGGTTTTCCTCATTGATATCCCTAAGAGCTTCATAATCTTTATGGCGAAACAAAGCGTTATCGTCTAAGGTCACTTTGGCATCAACAGCGATGATTTTATCATCTGAGGTTTTTAATACCGGATTGATTTCAAACAAGGAAGCATCTGACCCAACATAAGCATTATAAAGCGCAGTAATAAAACGGGTCATTTCTTTAAACGCCTTCCCTGAGAGTCCTAAATTAAAGGCCACTTTTCTTGCTTGAAAACCTTGGAGTCCTAAAGCAGGATCAATCGTTTCTGTAAAAATTAAATGAGGTGTTTTTTCTGCAACAGCTTCAATATCCATTCCTCCTTCTGTAGAATACATAATCATGTTTTTCCCTTCTGCTCGGTTTAAAAGCACTGAAACATAAAATTCTTTAGGTTCTGAGTCCCCAGGATAGTAAACATCTTCTGCCACCAACACTTGGTTTACTTTTTTTCCTTCTGGAGGGGTTTGTGGGGTTATTAATTGCATTCCAATGATTTGGTCAGCAATGGTATGTAATTCCTCTAAGTTCTTAGCTAATTTTACACCACCACCTTTGCCTCGGCCTCCTGCATGTATTTGTGCTTTAACCACATGCCATTGCGTTCCCGTTGTTTCCGTAAGTTCCTTTCCAGCTGTTACAGCTTCTTCAGCAGTTGCAGCAACATGGCCGCGTTGAATACTTACACCAAAACTGGCTAGTATTTCTTTTCCTTGATATTCGTGTAAATTCATATTTGTTTAGTTCCTAAAAATCACCTGCAAAAATAAAGAATCATCGTTGCATAATAGGTATGGAATAGAAAAATCTTTATGTTTTGAATATAACATATTGTTGTAATTATATAAAAAAAGTCGTTTCTATTGAAATAATGGAGAGAGTGTGTACTTTTGCAAAGTTAAATGAATGCCTTGTGAAAAATAATACATTACTTGATATTGCCCATGAATTTGGAAGTGCTACCTATGTTTACGATGCAGCACAGATCCAAAACCAGTATCGCCGCTTACAAAATGCCTTCTCTGGGGTAAAAGACCTTAAAATCAACTATGCGTGTAAAGCATTATCCAATCTTTCTGTCTTGCGTTTTATAAAACAATTGGGCTCAGGTTTGGACACGGTTTCTATTCAGGAAGTTCGTTTGGGGTTGACTGCTGGTTTTGCTCCTGAAACAATCATCTATACTCCTAACGGTGTAGCCCTCGATGAAATTGAAGAAGTAGCTAAAATGGGGGTTCAAATCAATATTGACAACCTTTCTATTTTAGAACAATTCGGAACCAAGCACCCCAATATTCCAGTGTGTATTCGCATCAATCCACATGTCATGGCTGGGGGGAATAGTAATATATCTGTTGGCCATATCGATTCCAAATTTGGAATTTCCATTCATCAGATCCCTCATGTTTTGCGTATTGTAGAAAATACAGGCATGCACATCAACGGTATTCATATGCACACCGGTAGTGATATTTTAGATATTGATGTATTTATCCATGCTGCTGAAATTTTATTTGACACTGCTATTCGATTTAAAGATTTGGATTTTATTGACTTTGGAAGTGGCTTTAAAGTGCCTTATCGTCCCGGGGATATCGAAACCAATATTGAAGAATTGGGCGAAAAATTAACCCAACGTTTTAAAACGTTTTGTAAAGCGTATGGACGTAACCTTCAACTCGCCTTTGAACCCGGTAAATTTTTAGTGAGTGAAGCAGGCTATTTTATTACCAAAGTGAATGCTGTAAAACAAACCACCTCTATGGTGTTTGCTCAAGTCGATAGCGGTTTTAACCATTTGATTCGTCCGATGCTTTACGGGTCGCATCACGAAATTTTTAACATCTCCAATCCCCAAGGAAAGGAACGTTTTTATTCGGTGGTTGGCTATATCTGTGAAACCGATACTTTTGGAAACAATCGGAAAATTGCAGAAATCTCTGACGGTGATTTTTTGGTCTTTAGAAATGCAGGAGCCTATTGTTTTACAATGGCGAGCAATTATAATTCCCGCTACCGTCCTGCGGAAGTATTATGGCATGAAGGTCAAGCCCATTTGATTCGTAAAAGAGAAACCATGGATGATATTCTCCGCAATCAAGTTATTATGGATTTTACTGAAAAAGCGACTGTTGATTTAGTTCAAGGGACTTAGACTCTTTACCGTCTTGTTGTAATCCGAAATCAATTCAGTGACTATTCCCGCAGCTGGGATAATGCTTTTGATTTGTGCAGCAACTTGACCAATTTCCAGTTCACCTTCTACCAGGTCGCCCTCAAACATGCCTTTTTTAGCACGACCTCTTCCTAAGGCTTTTCGTAGCTCTTCTACCGATGCACCCGCCTGATAGAGGGTCTGTATTTTTTCATAAAAAGGATTTTTAAGCAAACGTACAGGAGTCACTTCCTTTAGGGTTAATACGGTACTCCCCTGCTCTGCTTTAAGAACCTCCGCTTTAAAATGATCGTGAGAAGAGGCTTCTGGAGTCGCTACAAAACGAGAGCCCACTTGAACGGCATCCGCACCCAAGGCCATAGCTGCTGCCATAGCAGCTCCTGAACCTATACCCCCCGCAGCAATTAAAGGAACCTTTATTGCTTGTTTGATTAAAGGTATCAAAACCATAGAGGTCGTTTCTTCTCGACCGTTGTGTCCACCCGCTTCAAATCCTTCGGCAACAATAGCATCAACGCCACATTCCTGCGCTTTTAACGCAAATTTTACCGAACTCACCACATGAACTACCGTACAGCCGTGCTCTTTTAAATGCGCTGTCCATAATTTTGGGTTTCCAGCAGCAGTAAAAACAATTGGCACCTTTTCTTCCACAATTATTGCCATCAATAAATCAATATCTGGATACAACAAAGGGACATTGACCCCAAAAGGTTTGTCAGTAGCTTGTTTGCATTTTTGGATATTTTCTCTTAAAATTTCAGGGTACATGGAGCCAGCACCAAGTAGGCCTAAACCTCCTGCATTACTGACCGCTGAGGCTAACCGCCATCCACTAGCCCAGATCATTCCCGCTTGAATAATTGGATATTGAATAGTAAAAAGAGAACAAATAGGGTTGTTGTTAGAATACATAGTATAGTGATTGACGTAAAGATGGAAAATTCTATAAACAAATTCCTCTCCTGATAAAAAGGATTAAAGAGTTTTCATGGTTTTATAAAGCTATTTACAGAAATTGATCTTGAGATTGATAAGCGGTAATGACCGCTTTTTCTCCCTCTGCCCCATCTTTAGAATTGCCATGCTCCATGCCAAGTATACCTTGAAACCCACGAGAATGAATGTATTTAAATACATTTTTATAATTGATCTCTCCCGTTGTGGGTTCTTTTCTTCCTGGATTGTCACCAATTTGAAAATATGCAATCTCCTCCCATGTCTTTTCAATGTTAGGAATCAAATTCCCTTCTTGAATTTGTTGGTGATAGATATCAAATAAGATTTTACAGGCTGGTGAATCTACTGCTTTACATATAGCATAGGCCTGAGGACTTTCACTTAAAAAAAGTCCTGGATGATTTCTAAAATTGAGCGGTTCCAACACCATTGTCAAGTTGTGGGGTTCCAAAATAGCTGCTGCTTGTTTTAAACTTTCCACCACATGAGCTGTTTGGTAATTCATATTCTGCCGTAGATCCACAAAACCAGGCACAACAGTCATCCATCGAGCATTGACCCGTTTGGCCACGTCAACAGCAGCACGGATATACGCTAAAAATTCTGCTCTTAAGCTTTCATCACCACTGGCCAAATTGGGTTTGTTCCAATAGATTTTATGGGCAACAAAAACGCCCATCGTTAAGCCGCGCTTTTGCATGGTTTGCGCCATTTTTTCCTGTAAAGCGATCTCCCGGTTTCGCATGTCATTATCCTCAAAAGCTGTAAACCCTTGGTCGGCCATAAAATGGAGTTGATCAATCGGATCGTTTCCTGCTAAATTTTTAAACATCCCCAAATGTGGGGCATACTTCAAGTTATACGTATATCCGTTATTTACTGTATTGGATTGCGCCATCCCCAGTTTTGCTCCTGATAATCCAAGGGTAGTTAATGCACTTGCTTTGGTAAATGTTCGTCTGTCCATGGTTATATAAAATTTGTAATACCGGGCGTTGGAATTGAATAACGTCCCTCCGCATTGGGTAAGGTAGGTGGAGTACTGTCCCAAGTTAATGTTTCTGGCATCAATTGATATTCCGCATTTAAAGCTTCTTCCAAGGTTATTTTCTTTCCTGAATAAGTAGCCATACGTCCTAAAATAGCGGTTAAAGTACTCATAGCTCCATTTTTAGTATCACTGATGACCTCCCCGTTTCGAATGGATGCAAATAAGCGATCATGCTCTACTTGATAGGGGTTGGGTTCCTCTCCCCATTTTTCATTATACTTATAGGTTAGCTTCCCTTCCAAATCAGTCATCAATCCTTTACCGATTTCCAAACTTCCTTTAGTCCCTTGAAAAACTTCGTCCACACGATTCATACAGCCTTTTTGATGACGACATTGACTGGAAATTACTGCACCACTGGCATATGTAAATTCTACAAAATGATGGTCGAAAATCTCTCCATGATCAATACCATTTCGTAATTGACGTCCTCCCATCCCTTGGGCAGATACAGGATAATCCCCTATAAACCAATTAGCCACATCAATATTATGAATGTGTTGTTCTAAAATATGATCACCACACAACCAGTTAAAGTAATACCAATTTCGCATCTGATACTCCAACTCAGACTGTCCAGGTTTACGGTTACTAACCCAAACCCCAGCATCATTCCAATATACTTGACCACTTCTGATTTTACCGATTCCCCCTGCTGTTACCCGTTGATGTAAATCAATGTATTTACTTTCATAATGTCGTTGTAATCCTACTACAACATTGAGTTTTTTTTGTTCGGCAATTTTAGCCGTAGCCAATACTTTACGAATCCCAACGGGATCCGTTGCCAATGGTTTTTCCATAAAAACATGCTTATCGTTGGCTATGGCATATTCAAAATGATAGGGTCGGAATCCCGGAGGGGTTGTTAAAATAACCACATCGGCTAAATCAATTGCTTTTTTATAGGCATCAAAACCGACAAAGCGGTTTTTTTCTTTGACGTCGATTTTCTTTTCTCCCTCAAAATGTTCTTGAATCCCTTTTAGGCTTTTTTCCAAACGATCCCCAAAAGCATCGGCCATAGCGACCAATTCCACTTGATCATCGGCTGTCAGCGCTTGCACCGCAGCACCTGAGCCACGACCCCCGCATCCCACCAAGGCTAATTTTAATTTTTTATTTCCGTGGACATTTGCCATCGCATCGACCGATAAAGGGGCACTTAGAAGCCCTCCCGTTACTAAAGCTGTTTTGTGCACAAACGAACGTCTTGAAAGGTCGTTGGGCATTTGATTTTTTTTGTTCATGTTGGTTTTATTTAGTTGATTCGTAATTCCAGTATTTTTTTTGTTCTTCCATGCTTGGTGTTTTTTCGGGACGCACCACACGAAAACCGACAAAAGGGGCGTCGGTGTGCCACCAAAGACTTTTAGGGATTTGTGGATCTCTTTTTTTCCATTTTTTATTGGAAGCACGTCGTGAAGCAGATCGTAAACGAGATGCACGGTCTAACCATGATCCGCCTCGAACTGCTTTTGGATAGGTTGTTGTTGGACGTTGCAAAGGATTGGAGACTGTAGATTTGCGTTGTCGATAAACCGTTGAGACGTACTCATCTAAGGTCCATTCACTCACATTCCCATGCATATCATAAAGTCCCCACGGGTTGGGCTTCTTTTGCCCAACTTGGTGATAGCTGTCCTGACTGTTGTCTTCAAACCAAGCATAATCTCCCAGCTGAGAAGGATCATCCCCAAATGAATAGGCAGTAGTAGTTCCTGCCCGGCAGGCATATTCCCATTCTGCTTCCGTAGGAAGGCGATAAAAATTACCTGTCATCGCCGATAACCATTCACAAAATTTTACAGCAGCCAACTGTGTCATACAAATAG
>CBFIJI010000098.1:0-7683 GCA_965662885.1 Flavobacteriaceae bacterium
CACCCACCAGTATTTAAAACTGATTTCCAATCCTTTTCGTAAATATTTTTTTGATTAAGTATTCTTGAAGAAATTTCGGGATGAACCTACACTCTTTATTATATTCCTGAGTCGTCATTAAGTGCAAATAGCATCGATGAGATAGACCGAAAAGCTATTCCTATTACAATAGGTTTGACATCATTTTTTTTTCACAAAACAATCATCCTTTGAATAGCTGTTTATTTTACAAAAAGTAGATGACTACAAATCAAACTGTTAGCAAATATTTCATAACCAAGTAGGATATATATAAAATCAAAAAGAAAATCTGAAATATAAGTGGTTTGCTCATAAATTTTCATAAAATACAAAGCTTGTAAAGCACAAATACATTTAATTTATCCTTACTTTTAAGAAAATATTATTAATGGCTACTGATAAAAAAGAATATTGGAAACAAAACCTTAAATATTTAGGAATTCTATTAACCATCTGGTTTACGGTCTCATTCGTATTTGGAATTTTGTTGGCTGAGTACTTAAACCAATTTATGTTAGGAGGTTTTCCTTTAGGATTTTGGTTTGCCCATCAAGGAGCCATCTACACTTTTGTCGTACTCATTTTTGTTTATGTTTATTTGATGAACAAACTGGACAAAAAATTCCAGGTCGATGAAGTTTAAAAACAAGCGAAGAATAGTATGAGTGCACAACTTTGGACCTACCTAATGGTAGGAGTAACCTTTTTTATTTATATCATTATTGCAATAGTATCCCGCGCTGGATCAACCAAAGAATTTTACGTTGCTGGAGGTGGCGTAAATCCAATAGTTAATGGAATGGCTACTGCCGCCGATTGGATGTCGGCAGCGTCCTTTTTGTCTATGGCTGGTTTGATTGCCTTTATGGGCTTTGAAGGCGGACAATATCTTTTGGGATGGACTGGAGGATATGTCTTATTAGCCCTATTGTTAGCCCCTTATCTTCGAAAATTTGGAAAATTTACTGTACCCGATTTTATTGGAGAACGTTATTACTCCAAAAATGCACGTTTGGTGGCTTTGATCTGTGCTTTGTTTGTTTCTTTTACCTATGTGGTAGGACAAATGAAAGGGGTGGGGGTCGCTTTTGCCCGATTTTTGGATGTGCCATTTGATACGGGGGTTCTTATTGGAATCGCAATTGTTTTCTTTTATGCTGTTTTAGGAGGGATGAAAGGAATTACCTATACGCAAGTTGCTCAATTCTGTGTCTTGATTTTTGCCTTTACCGTTCCTGCTATTTTTATTTCTATTCAAATGACAGGTAACCCCATCCCACAATTAGGGTTTGGTGGAAAGGCAGATGATGGTCAATTTATATTAGAAAAGTTAAATCAACTCTCTGTTGATCTCGGTTTTGACCGTTACACCGATTTAAACCGTGAAAATGTGATCAATGTCTTCTTTATTTCAGCAGCATTGATGTTTGGAACTGCGGGATTACCCCACGTAATTGTCCGCTTTTTTACGGTACCTAAAGTTAAAGACGCTCGTATTTCAGCAGGTTGGGCGCTTTTATTTATCGCTATCTTATATACGACAGCACCAGCAGTAGCCGTATTTGCGCGAACGAACATGATTACCACCCTTTCCAATGCGGAATATTCAGAGGTGCCTCAATGGTTTACGAATTGGGAAAAGACAGGACTACTTCAATTTGAAGATAAAAATCAAGACGGACGCATTCAGTACGTAGCTTCCGCTGCAGAAAATGAATTGACTATTGACCGAGATATTATCGTATTGGCGAATCCCGAAATTGCTGACCTTCCCCCTTGGGTGATTGGCTTGGTAGTTGCTGGGGGACTTGCCGCAGCTTTGTCCACAGCTGCCGGACTTTTGTTGGTGATTTCTACTTCAATATCACACGATTTACTTAAAAAATACATCAAGCCCGATATCTCTGAAAAAGGGGAGTTATGGGCGGCACGAATTGCCATAGCTGTGGCAGTTGTTGCTGCTGGTTTGGCAGGAATGAACCCTCCTGGATTTGTGGCGCAAGTGGTGGCTCTAGCCTTCGGTTTAGCAGCTTCTTCCTTTTTTCCTGCCATTATTTTAGGGATTTTTGATAAACGAATGAATCGACAAGGAGCTGTAACGGGAATGATTGTTGGAATTGGCTTTACGACTCTTTACATCTTGCATTTTACACCGCAGCTTGGTGGTTCGGGTGCCGCAGAAGATTTTTGGTTTGGGATCTCACCCGAAGGAATTGGAACCCTTGGACTGCTGTTTAATTTTGTAATTGCATTGGTGGTTTCTCGTTTAACACCACCTCCCCCAGCTGCTGTTCAAGAATTGACAGAACAAATTCGTTACCCTAGAGGAAGTAAAGAAATTCAAGGCGGTGCTGCACATTAAACCCACAGAATTATTTCAACGTTTTGATACCAAATAAGAATTATCTACTTTAAAAGATTAAAAAAATAAACAACAACAATTATCATGAGTGATAAAATTCAAACCCTGAGCGGATATATCTATGAATACCAAAAAAGTATCTCCAACCCCGAGGCTTTCTGGAGACGTATTGCTGAAAAATTCCATTGGCGGAAACCGTGGGATAAAGTGCTGGATTGGGAGTTTGAAACACCTAAAATTTCTTGGTTTGAAAATGCAGAACTGAATATTACAGAAAACATTTTTGAACGACAATTGTTCACTCATGGAAATAAAACAGCTATTATATGGGAGCCTAACGATCCTAGTGAGCCTCATATCGAAATCACTTATAACGAATTATTTGCCCAAACCTGTCGCTTTGCCAATGCTATGGAAGCCCAAGGAATTAAAAAAGGGGATCGTGTTATTATTTATATGCCCATGGTGCCTGAAGCAGCTGTTGCGATGTTGGCCTGTGCACGAATTGGAGCAGTTCACTCCGTTGTTTTTGCTGGATTTTCAGCCAGTGCTTTGGCCGATCGAATCAATGATTGTGAAGCAAAAATGGTGTTGACTTCTGACGGTAATTTTCGTGGCGCCAAAAAAATTCCCGTAAAAGCTGTTGTGGATGAAGCCCTGAAAACCACTTCCACGGTGTCTAAGGTGATTGTATTGCAACGCACCAAGGAAGAGGTCACCATGAAAGCAGGACGGGACTTATGGTGGCATGAGGCAATTGCTGACCAATCGGAACAACACGAGGCCACTACAGTAAGTGCTGAGGACATGCTTTTTATCCTTTATACTTCCGGTTCAACGGGAAAACCCAAAGGAGTAGTTCACAGTACCGCAGGTTATATGGTTTATACCTATTACTCCTTTTTGAATGTATTTCAATATCAACAAAATGATGTGTATTGGTGTACTGCCGATATTGGTTGGATTACGGGTCATTCCTATATTATCTATGGACCACTACTAGCAGGAGCTACTACCCTTATGTTTGAGGGGGTACCTACCTATCCACATCCTGGACGTTTTTGGGAAATTGTCGATAAATTTAAAGTCAATCAATTTTATACAGCACCGACTGCCATTAGAGCACTTCAAGCTAAAGGTTTGGAACCTATTGCTCCGTATTCTTTAGATTCCCTTAAAGTCATTGGATCTGTTGGAGAACCCATCAATGAAGAAGCATGGCATTGGTATCACGACCATATCGGGAAAGGTAATTGTCCCCTAGTTGATACGTGGTGGCAAACAGAAACTGGAGGGATTATGATTTCTCCATTGGCTGGAATCACCCCAAATAAACCAGCCCACGCTTCCCTTCCTCTCCCTGGAATTCAGCCAATTATTGTGGATGCTGAAGGGAATGAATTAAAAGGAAATAATGTAGAAGGGAATTTATGTGTTAAGTTTCCATGGCCGTCTATTATTCGAACGACCTATGGTGACCATAAACGTTGTAAAGACACCTATTTTTCCACCTATCCCGGAATGTATTTTACCGGTGATGGTGCCAAAAGAGACCATGATGGCTATTTGCGTATTCTTGGACGTGTGGATGATGTTATTAATGTTTCTGGACACCGTATGGGGACTGCTGAAGTAGAAAATGCTATTAATGAACATCCAAAAGTGATTGAGTCTGCTGTGGTGGGTTACCCCCATGATATAAAAGGACAAGGGATTTATGCCTATGCCATTTGTGATCTTAGTGGACGTACAGAAGAGAGTTTGGTTCAGGAGATTAAGGAAACCGTACGCAATATTATTGGTCCAATTGCTAAACCCGATGTGGTACAAATTGTCCCTGGACTTCCTAAAACCCGTTCTGGTAAAATCATGCGCCGTATTCTTCGGAAAATTGCGAGTAAAGACATTTCTAATTTGGGGGATACATCGACTTTATTGAACCCTGATATTGTAGAAGCTATCATTAAAAAAGCAGGACTCAACGAGGATTAGGACAAGGACGAGCTAGGACAAAGGCTAAATAACTGTGATTACCTTCTCTAAGGCTATCCCACGGGAACCTTTAATCAATACCTGTTTGCTGGAGAGTGGGTTGCGTTTTAAGTAATCCATAAGCGCTTGGGTCGATTTAAATTTATGTACGCGAACATCATCGGTGTGGGTATTGAAAAAACACTCCCCAACGGTTATAATTGACTTAAGCTTAGATGCAATACAGCGATCAATGACGGTTTGATGTTCCAAAGAAGAAAAATCACCTAATTCCAACATATCCCCTAAGATGACATCTTTGTTTTTCCCTCCTGTTGATAGAAAAGTGTCTAAGGCTGCCTTCATACTGCTTGGGTTAGCGTTATAGGCATCCAAAACAATGTTTAAGTTTCCTTTGGTAATTATTTGTGAACGGTTATTCTCGGATCGATAAGCTTTGATTGCTTCCTGTATAGAGGTGTCAGGAATATTAAATATTTTACCAATGCTAATAGCTGCTTCTATATTGGGGATATTGTAACTTCCATAGAGTGAACTGTGATATAAGGTATCCTCATTTTTTAAAATCAATTCTTTTGTTGTGGTAGTGACTTCCGAAAAAACATAATCACAGGACTTGTTTTTACCAAAGGAAACTGAAGCTGATGCTGCTCTAAAGGGTGTTTGTATGGGGTCGTCCCCGTTAATTAAAACTTTTCCATGAGATGCTTTGAGGTAATTGAATAATTCTGATTTTCCTTGAATGACTCCTTCAATACTTCCGAAACCTTCCAAATGTGCTTTGCCAAAGTTGGTGATGTAGCCCCAATCAGGAGCTGCAATTTCACATAAATCCCGAATTTCACCTTTGTGATTTGCCCCCATTTCTATGACACCAATCTCGGTAGCTTTAGATAAGCGTAAAAGCGTTAGGGGTACACCGATGTGGTTGTTGAGATTCCCTTGGGTAGCTAGAACCTTATAATGGCTTTGGAGTACTTTTTTAAAAAGTTCTTTTGTGGTTGTTTTACCGTTACTTCCAGTGATAGCAATCAAGGGTGTTTTTAAAACTTTTCGATGGTGATGAGCCAACGCTTGAAGGGCTTTTAAAACGTCTGGGACCCAAAGAATATTTGATGATTTTTCGGAGAGTTCCAAGCGGTCAACAACAGCGTATTGCGCACCTAATTCCAAAGCGTTAAGTGCAAAATCATTCCCGTCAAAATTGCTGCCTTTAAAGGCAAAAAAAAGACTTCCGGCACCAATGTTTCTCGTGTCTGTAGAAACACCTTTACACTTTTTAAAATACGGATAAAGCTCTTGTGTATTCATAAAAAAAAAGCATCTTGTTTAGAGATGCTTCTAATGGTTTTATTTTCCTCTACGATGCCGAGCTGTTTTTTTATAAATACTTTTAGACCCAACTCTTGACATTGCACAACGGAAACCAATGTCATTCGTAGCGTTGTATTGTGATAAATAGCGTCTTTGAGCAGGATCCAACCAATAGGCTCGATCTCTCCAAGAACCTCCTTTATATACTCTAACTTCATCGGTGACTAGGGATGTGCGTTTATTCGATTTGTCATAAACCCGAACAATGCCTCCAGATTCATCAATGGTTTTACTGGAGTTAATCGGTGAGTTATACATAAAGTTTGACTCTTTACCTGCTTCACCATCTGCAACTCTTTGAAGATCATAGCTTCTTGAAGACTCTTTATCACCATCTCTATAGTTGATGTTGTCACTTTTATAAAAGTTTTGTCTTAAAAAAGTTTCTTCTTCATCAATAGGCATTTTTTCCAATTGTCCTGGTAAACGTTTGATCAATACTTTACCATTTGGAAGTGTATCGAGTAAAAGTTCGTCAGCGGAAATCACTTTAGCGACTCCATCTTCCCCAATAACATTTTTGAGATAAACATTTCCTCTGTAATAGTTAAAGTCATTGGCTTCATCATCAACAATGGGTCGATATACGTCAGCTACCCATTCGGCAACATTACCCGCCATGTCGTAAAGACCAAAATCGTTAGGTGGATAGGAGCCTACCTCTATGGTTATGTCTGCACCATCATCCGACCAACCTGCGATTCCACCATAATCTCCTTTTCCCATTTTGAAGTTTGCCAATTGATCGCCTTCACTTCTTTTTTCTTTGGAGCGAGTGTATTCTCCTGACCAAGGGTATTTTTTCTTTCCTCTGTAGGTGTTGTATTCTCGATTTCCTACTAAGGCTAGGGCTGCGTATTCCCATTCTGTTTCTGTAGGAAGACGATAGGAGGGTTGCAGGATACCAGTTTCAATTCCAGCATAAACATTAACTGTTGCGGTATCTTTTTTTATTTGTCCTTTTTTACCTAAGAGGCTATCCAACTGTCCACCATAAGAAGTTTCTGGACGTTTCAGGTAAGCCTCAGTACTGAAGGTACTGTTTGCATTAACATTATTATATCTTGCATCATCCGAAATATAGCCCTCTTTAGCCAAAATCAATTCGTTATATCGATCAGTTCTCCATTCTGTAAATTGAACGGCCTGAAGCCAATTGACTCCAACAACAGGATAATCTGCATAAGCAGGGTGTCTGAGGTAATTGGTTGTAAGTTCTTCAAAATAGCCTAATTGGTTTCGCCATACAAGGGTGTCAGGAAGTGCCCCTTCATAAATTTGTCGGTATCGATTATCAGATTTTGGAAAAACCCGTTCTAGCCAATCTAAATATTCAAGATACATCAAATTAGTAACTTCTTTTTCATCAATGTAAAAAGACATGATGTGTTGCTGTGTTGGACTGTTGTTCCAATCGTGCATCACGTCATCTTGAACTTGACCTTTTGTGAAAGTACCTCCCTCAATAAATACTAATCCTGGTCCTGTTTTTTGATTTTTAAAGTTACCATTGTATTCAAAACCCCCTTTTTTTGAGTTGATATCCCATCCAGTAGCACTTGAGGTATTTTTTTTTGAACAACTAATTCCTAACAATGTCAATAATAACAGTCCTGTTTTTTTTATTGTTTTGTTCATTTTCATTTAAATAATTCTCTTTTTAAGATGCGGCTCTATTTTTCAAATATACCCCAAAAAAAAATTAATTTTTAATTATTGTTTGGAATACATTCATAAAACGGAGTATTACACAGAATATTGTTTTAATCTTAAAATTCAAAAACATAAATTAATTGATTTTTGGAATCAATACACGAAAACAAGAAATTTTGCGTTATTGAAGTAGGAAATCATCTTTTTTCTCAATATTTGAGAAATTTAATAAGCATTTAAATATTATTATTTTGAGGTCACATTACTGTATTTTAGTCTGT
>CBFIJI010000099.1:0-7531 GCA_965662885.1 Flavobacteriaceae bacterium
CCACAAACAAACGTTCTTTCCAAGTGGGCCAAGCAGCATCAGGGAAATGGTTAATATCCTTTTCGCAAGGAATAAATTCAGTAGGACTTAAAAACTGTTTTTGATAACGTACAACTTGCTCCGAAGCAACATAATCCGCAAGACACAAGGTAGGTAGTAGCTTACCCGATGAACGGGATATTTCGATATCAACCTCCCAAACCACATGTAAAATTACTTGATCGTAAGCGGGATCTTGATGATGCCGATGATGATACCAAGAGGATGATTTTAAATGAATTTCAACAGGACCATTCCATAATAAATCACCGATTCGAACCCGAGCATTTAAAAAGTCAGGCCCCGAATGATGATTAAGGGTTCCTGGAGATTCAACATGAATAGGCAAACCTGATGTTGATTGCAATTGAGTTAAATCAAACTTTTGAAAACGCCATATAAAGTGCAGAAAATCTTCTTTCATATTTTGATTTGGGGAATAAAAAATTAAGGACTTTGGTGGTTAAACTACACCACGGCACCTTTCCATTCAAGAATACCTCCAATCAAATTATAGGTGGTATCTAATCCTTCTTGTTTCATCAACATACACGCTTGGGCGCTTCGTGCACCTGAACGGCAATAGACAAAATAGCTTTTAGAAGTATCGAGTTGTGAAAGACCTTCCATAAATCCATGAGGATCTTGAATATTCAATAGCTCTGCATTGGGAATATGTCCATCCTCAAATTCTGCTTCAGAACGTACATCGAGAATAACAACATCCGAAAGTTCTTTCTGTTTCGCCACCCAATCTTCTTGTGATAAATCCATAATTAAATTTTTTTCAAAGGTACAAACCTTCAATTAAGCAAACAAACCAAGAAACTCGCTTTAAAATATCAGAAAAATCAATCTTCCTTTTAAAAAATAACTTTTTCAACTATATTTGTTCTATGAATTTTAAATCACGTATTAAGAGTTGGTGGAACACTTTGGATTAATCCTTCGTGATCATGCAACCGAAATATATTTTAAAGGCTTGTCATCACGACAAGCCTTTTTTAATTGTAACCTATGAAAGAAAAGAAAACTATTTTTAAACTTCATTCTGTTCACAAGAAAATCCTTGCCGACACGCTCACACCAGTTAGTGTCTATCTAAAAATAAGAGATCAATTTCCACACAGTTTACTGTTGGAAAGCAGTGACTATGATGTCAATACCAACAACTTTTCCTACATCTGTTGTAATCCCATTGCCTCCATCAGTATTCAAAACGGAACGGTAAACTATCTATTTCCAGATGGAAGTCGTCATGAACTCCAATTAACTCCTGAAGTCAGTGTACCAGAATTAATTCATGAATTTTCTACTCAATTTGAAGCGTCTAACTACCCCTTTAAGTTTATCAGTAATGGTTTATTTGGTTATGTTGCACACGATGCTGTGAAGCATTTTGAAAACATCAACCTTCGAGAAGGAAAGGAAAATCTTGACATTCCAGAAATCTACTATGCGGTTTATCAAAACATCATAGCCATTAGTTTATTTAATCATGAAGCCCATCTATTTTCTCACGGTATCAATCAAGAAAATAATCTAGCCGAAATTGAAAAATTGCTAAGAGGAGACAATATTGCGACCTATAACTTCAAAAAAACAGGAGATAAAAAATCCAATTTAACCGACGCAGAATTCCTAGAATTTGTTGAAAAAGGAAAAACACATTGTCATCGAGGAGATGTTTTTCAGCTGGTGTTGTCCCGACGATTTTCACAAGGCTTTAGTGGAGATGAATTCAATGTCTATCGTACCTTGCGATCCATTAATCCTTCTCCTTACCTCTTCTTTTTTGATTATGGAGATTTTAAAATTTTCGGTAGTTCTCCTGAAGCTCAACTGATTGTCGAAGAAGGAAAAGCGGAAATCCATCCAATTGCAGGAACTTTTAGACGCACTGGAGACGACCAACAAGATGCAGCAGAAGCGGAGCGCTTAGCTAAAGACCCCAAAGAAAATAGCGAGCACATCATGTTAGTGGATTTAGCTCGAAATGATTTAAGCCGAAATGGTAAAGAAGTCATCGTGGAAAAAAATCGAGAAATTCAATTCTTTTCCCACGTTATTCATTTAGTCTCTAAAGTAACAGGGAGATTAAAGTCAGGAGCCAAGACCTTTCAAGTTGTTGCTGACACCTTTCCAGCAGGAACTCTCAGTGGAGCTCCCAAGCACAAGGCTCTGCAACTCATCGATCGCTATGAAAATACCCAGCGCGACTTTTATGGAGGAGCATTGGGTTATATGGATTTTAAAGGCAATTTTAATCATTGTATCGTTATTCGCTCTTTTTTAAGTAAAAATCAACAATTGCATTATCAAGCCGGTGCGGGTATCGTAGCAAAATCAGAACCCACAAACGAACTCAATGAAGTCTATAATAAATTAGGAGCCTTAGACAAAGCCTTGAGTTTAGCTGAAAAATTATAAAAAAATGAAAAAGATTTTTGTCATCGATAATTACGACTCCTTCACCTACAATCTTGTCCACTATTTGGAAGATTTGGGGGGTGAGGTAAGGGTTAAAAGAAATGACTGTTTTGACCTTGAAGAACCAGAGGCCTTTGACTATATACTGCTTTCTCCAGGGCCTGGTATTCCTGATGAAGCTGGGAATCTCAAAGCTGCTATAGAACGCTATGCACCCACCAAAAAAATACTGGGAATCTGTTTAGGACATCAAGCCATAGGGGAAGTTTTTGGAGCAACCCTAATCAACCTACCAACGGTTTTCCATGGGGTAGCAACGCCCATAACAACTGTGGTGGATGACCCCCTCTTCCAAGGGCTTCCCAAAACATTTGACGTAGGTCGATATCATTCGTGGGTGGTTCAAACGCCGCTTCCCGAAGATTTAATTGCCACCTCCTTTGATGAGAACCAACAATTGATGTCCCTAAAACACAAAACCTATGAACTCCAGGCCGTTCAATACCATCCCGAATCCATACTCACCCCATGGGGAAAAAAAATATTAGAAAATTGGATTAATAGCTAAACCATGAAAGCCATTCTCAACCGATTAACCCATCACGAAACCCTTGAAAAGGAAGAAGCTGCAACTATTTTGACCCATATAGCAGAAGGAGCTTACAATCCGAGTCAAATCGCCTCCTTCCTAACAGTATTTATGATGCGTAGTATTACTTTAGAAGAATTAGAAGGCTTCAGAGAAGCCCTATTAAAGCTATGTATTGCTATTGATTTAAGTGAATTTTCACCTATTGACCTTTGCGGTACTGGAGGCGATGGTAAAGACACTTTTAACATTTCTACCTTAGCCTCTTTTGTTACTGCTGGTGCTGGGGTTAAAGTAGCAAAACACGGTAATTATGGGGTGTCTTCAGGTTGTGGTTCCAGTAATGTTTTAGAACACCTAGGGATAAAATTTTCCAACGATGCCGATTTTCTAAAACGCTGTATTGATCAAGCAGGGATTTGTAACCTCCACGCCCCCCTTTTTCACCCCGCCATGAAAAACGTTGCACCCATTCGAAGAGAATTGGGCGTAAAAACATTTTTTAATATGCTGGGACCCTTAGTCAATCCCGCCTTTCCAAAGCACCAACTCACAGGGGTTTTTAACTTGGAACTCGCTCGACTTTATGGGTACCTCTTTCAAAAAACCGATCAAAATTTTACCATATTATATGCTTTAGATGGTTATGATGAAATCTCATTAACTGGCCCGACAAAAGCCCTTCGGAATTCTGGAGAGTCCCTCCTACATCCCGAAGACTTTGGCGTGTCAAGGCTTCAGCCCGAAGCAATTGCTGGAGGAGACACTATCCCCTCATCAGCGGCAATTTTCCAAAAAGTTATCGCAGCACAAGGAACGGACGCACAACACGATGTGGTTTGTGCCAATGCTGCAATGGCGATTGCAACAGCCCTATCCATCTCCCCTCAAGAAGGCTTTGAAAAAGCCAAAGAATCACTTCTGTCTGGAAAAGCATTACACGCCCTCACAACCCTTCAAAAACTCAGTGCTCAATGACCATATTAGAAAAAATTATTGCTGATAAAAAACAAGAAGTTGCCGCACGAAAACGGCTTGTTCCCTCTTCATTTTGGGAAAATACACCCTTATTTGAACTTCCAACAGTATCGCTATCCAAACGTATCCGTAAAAGTCGGTCAGGTATTATTGCAGAACACAAACGACGCTCCCCCTCTCGTCCCAATATTAACACCAGTCTCAATGTAGCCGATGTCGCTAGCGGCTATCAAAAGGCAGGAGTGTGTGGTATGTCTGTACTCACAGACACTAAATATTTTGGAGGCACCTTAGAAGACCTTATCATGGCGCGTTCAGTTAGTCAATTCCCACTTTTAAGAAAAGAATTCATCATTGATGAATACCAACTCATTGAAGCCAAAGCACATGGCGCTGATGTTATTTTGTTAATTGCATCAGTGCTTAGCAGAAAGGAGATAAAACAACTCTCCGAATTTGCGCAAGGCCTTGAATTAGAAGTACTTCTTGAAGTCCATAATCAAGAAGAATTGGAAAAAGCAATAATGCCCAGTTTGGATTTATTAGGCGTAAATAATCGAAACTTAAAAACCTTTGAGGTGAATTTAAAAACCAGCAAAGACTTGGTGGTACAAATTCCTGATGAATTTGTAAAAATCTCTGAAAGTGGTATTAGTACAATTTCCGATATAAAAGAATTACAGGCTGTTGGCTATCAAGGCTTTCTGATTGGCGAAAACTTTATGAAAACAGATAATCCGGGAGCCAGTGCTTCAAATTTTATAAAAGCCATAGAAGGATGAAGTGGAAAATATGTGGAATGCGAAGTCCAGAGAACATACGAGCAGTTGCGGCATTACAACCCGACTATATGGGCTTTATTTTTTGGGAACATTCCCAGCGCTATGTATCGGAACCCACACCTAAAACTTTAGGAAACATTAAGAAGACAGGGGTTTTTGTAGATGCTTCTAAAGCAACTATATCGGCAATAAGTAAGAAACATCAACTTGATGCGCTCCAACTTCATGGAACGGAAAGCCCTGAATTTTGTGAGCAATTACAAAGTTTAAACCTTGAAATCATCAAGGCGTTTTCCATCAAGGATACTTTTGACTTTAGTCAGTTAGCGGTTTATGAAGATGTTTGTGATTACTTTTTATTTGACACCAAGGGGAAACTCCCCGGTGGCAATGGATACACCTTTGATTGGAGCCTTTTAACAGATTACCCATCAAAAAAGCCATTCTTTCTCAGTGGGGGGATTGGCGTACAAGAAATTACGGCCTTAAAAAAAATACTAAAACTTGATTTACCGCTGTATTGTATTGATGTAAATAGTAAATTTGAAACTCAAGCAGCAATTAAGGATACCGAACAGATTAAAAAATTTATTACCGCACTTTTTAAAGAAGAGCAACAACCATAAAATAACTAATCGTATGAAATACAATGTTGATGAAAAAGGATATTACGGAGATTTTGGGGGAGCATATATTCCTGAAATGCTTTATCCTAATGTAGATGAATTAAGGAAATCGTATTTAAAAATAACTGCCGAGGCTGAATTTCAAAAAGAATTTGACGCCTTATTAAAAGACTATGTTGGACGGCCAACACCGTTGTATTATGCCGAGCGTTTATCAGAAAAATACAACACAAAAATTTACTTAAAACGGGAAGACCTTTGTCATACAGGAGCCCACAAGGTCAACAACACCATTGGACAAATACTACTCGCCAAGAGATTGGGTAAAAACCGTATCATCGCAGAAACTGGGGCAGGACAGCACGGTGTTGCAACAGCGACGGTTTGTGCGCTAATGGGAATTAGCTGTATTGTCTATATGGGCGAACACGACATCAAACGGCAAGCTCCTAATGTGGCGCGTATGAAAATGTTGGGCGCTGAAGTGCGTCCCGCACAATCGGGAAGCAAGACTCTAAAAGATGCCACCAATGAAGCCATTCGCGATTGGATTAATAATCCTGTTGACACCCATTATATCATTGGTTCTGTAGTGGGACCTCATCCCTACCCTGATATGGTGGCTCGCTTCCAATCGGTGATTAGTCATGAAACAAAAGCACAGCTTTTAGAAAAAGAAGGTCGTGACTATCCCGACCATGTAATAGCTTGTGTGGGAGGGGGAAGCAATGCTGCTGGTTTATATTATCACTATTTAGAAGATCCAAGGGTCAATATTATTGCAGTAGAAGCTGCTGGAAAAGGAATCGACTCGGGAGCCAGTGCTGCCACATCCGCCTTAGGAAAAGAAGGAATTATTCACGGGAGCAAAACCCTTTTAATGCAAACTCCCGATGGACAAATCACAGAACCGTACTCCATTTCAGCAGGTTTGGATTACCCTGGCGTCGGACCTATGCATGCTCATTTATTTCGAAGCCAAAGAGCTGAATTTGTTTCCATTCCCGACCAAGAGGCCATGGATTGGGGGCTAACGCTCTCTCAAATGGAAGGTATTATCCCAGCCATCGAAACAGCGCATGCTTTTGCCATTTTAGATGTACGAAAATTTGACCCTAACGACATCTTGGTCTTTAATTGCTCCGGAAGAGGCGATAAAGATTTAGACACCTATATTGATTATTTTAAACTCTAATGAATCGAATTGATACGGCCTTTGAAGGCGATAAAAAGTTATTATCTATATATTTTTCAGCAGGGCACCCACAGTTGGAAGACACCCTTCCCATCTTAAAAGGACTTCAAGCTGCTGGAGTAGATATGATTGAAATTGGTTTGCCTTTTAGTGACCCCCTGGCCGATGGTCCGACCATTCAAGAAAGCTCGACGCAAGCATTACAAAACGGGATGACCACAGAGGTTCTTTTTCAACAACTTGAAGGGATTCGGGAACACATTAACATTCCTTTAATTTTGATGGGCTATTTTAATCCTATGATGCAATATGGGGTAGAACGTTTTTGTAAACGTTGTGCTTCTATTGGTATTGATGGCTTAATCATTCCTGACCTGCCTGTGGAGGTGTATCATGAAAACTATCAAGAATTATTTGAATCCTATGGGCTTTACAATATGTTTTTGATCACTCCACAAACCCCTGAAGCGCGCATTCGTTATATTGACAAAGTTTCCAACGGCTTTATTTATATGGTCAGTAGCGCCAGTGTTACAGGAGCAAAAAACACCTTCGGTGATACACAAACAGACTATTTTAAGCGGATTGAAGCCTTACAATTAAAAACTCCACAAGTGGTTGGGTTTGGAATTAGTAATTCCGAGACCTACAAGGCAGCAACCCAATATAGTCGTGGTGCTATAATTGGTTCTGCTTTTATTAAGTTTTTAGAAAACGAAGGTAAAGAACAAATCAACGCCTTTGTCAAAGCGATTCGATCTTAAATACGGAGCGGTATTGGGCTACTCTAAAATCAAAAGTGGTATAGTTAGTATCTTTTTGTTTTGCTTTTTTATAAGCTGCCATTTGACCAATTGCTCGATTTGCACTCCCAGATGGGGCGGTTAGAGAA
>CBFIJI010000100.1:0-7508 GCA_965662885.1 Flavobacteriaceae bacterium
TTTAAAGTAGAATAAAAAAAGGGGCGAATCGCCCCCTTTTTAATCAAAACATTGTGATGTATTTCAATTGGTGTTTACTAAATTAAAAGGAATGAATCTTATTAAAAAAGGGCTACTTTTCCTTATAACAAGCTTTTTAATTCAATGTGAAAAAGACAGTAGTTCCATACTTGGAAATCAAGGTGACTACTTGATTTTTGGCTATTTTTATGGCGAATGTATTGGGGAAGGTTGTATGCAAAACTATAAATTGACTTCCACTGAGTTGTTCCGAGACACCACCCCATACAACTATGCAGGGAATTCCCCTTTTAGCTTTGAGGTTATGGATTCAGAAAGCTTTGAAAAAGTTAAACTATTGAAAGAGGCCTTTCCGAGAGTGTTATTAACCCTTAGAGAAGACCGCTTTGGTTGTCCAGACTGTGCTGACCAAGGAGGGTTATTGATTGAATACGGAACCCTCAACAAAAAACAACGTTGGACAATCGATCAAAGAAAAAATGACGTTCCAGAATTTCTTCACGAGTTTATCGATGAAGTAAATAAGAGTATCAACCGCATTAATAATTAAGTCTTTTATCGTTTTAAAATTTCTAAAACAATAACTCCTTTTAGAAAAATAAATTAATTTAATGTAGTCGTCTAGTATTCCTCCTAGGGTTGTGGTACCCTATGCTTAACCTCCGTTTGAAGCCCAACAATAAAATCCACTAAGCGTGCTGCTAAATTTGCAGTAGAATACTCCCAATCATAGGAAGGATTAAGTTCTGCCAGATCACATCCCATTACTTTATTGGTTTTAAAACAATGACGAAGGACCTCCATCACAAATCGAGTTGATAATCCAAGGGGAGAAGGAGCACTAACTCCAGGAGCAATTGCGGAGGAAAAACCGTCCAAATCAATGGTAATATAGAGGTAGTCAACTTTAGAAATAAAATCCATGACTCCTTTAATGATTTCGGAGAAATCGCTGTTTTGACAGGCCTCCAACGTAAAATAACCAACCTTATTTTCTTGAGCAATAGTAAACAATTCAGGAGGGTTTACAGCCTTTTGAATTCCTAGTGCAAAATAAGTAGCATGTTTAGGGAATTCATCTAAGATTTGATAAAAGGGCGTTCCTGAATTGGCGTTGGGACGAAGTGGACGAAGATCAAAATGAGCATCGAAATTGAGGATCCCTATTCGGTTTTTGGGGGTTTGTTTCACCGTTTGGATTAGCCCTTTAAAATGAGCATAGGCCATGGAGTGTCCACCGCCCAATGCAATAGGAAAAATTTGATGAGAAACTAATTCTTTAATTTGATCCGCAAAGTGCTGTTGACATGCTTCCAAAGTTTTTTCTTCTCGGCAAACAACATCACCAAAATCGGTAATGGTTTGGGAGGGGTAATGAAAGGCCAACTTCGCCAGACGTTTTCGAATACTGTTAGGCCCTGCCTTAGCCCCTACCCGACCTTGGTTTCGTTCAACTCCAGCATCGCAAGCGTAGCCTATTAAACCAATATCAGGTAACACTGACTTATCTAACGAAGCCAAATCACCCAATGAAATAGCTTGATACCAATACTGAATTCCATCTTCTGCAGCTGTTTTCCGACCTGACCATGGGCTGGGTTCTGATGGCTTTAAAAAAGAAGCTTTTTTTGTGTTAGACATACTGCGTTTTATTTCCTTATGGCTTTACCGTTAATAAAAACCGTATCAATAAGCTGTTCTCCAAAAGCGTAGGGTAAAGCAGCAATACTATTAATCGCTTGTGTTAAGATTAAGTTGGCACGTTTTCCAATGGTAATACTACCCACCTCCATTTCCAATCCCATCGCATAAGCCCCATTTATGGTAGCAGCATTGATGGCCTCCTGTGGTGTCATCTGCATCTTAATACAGGCGGTTGCAATCACAAAGTTCATATTCCCTGATGGGGCAGAACCCGGGTTGTAATCGGTGGCCAAAGCCAATGGTAAACCAGCATCAATGATTTGCCGCGCTGGTGTATAGGGAATTCCCAAAAAGAAGGAACAGGCCGGCAGTGCTACTGGCATGGTCCTGGAACCTTGCAGTGCCTTAATATCTTCTTCTCGAAGTATTTCTATATGATCGACAGAAAGAGCGTGGTGCTTCACTCCTGCTTGAACACCTCCAATAGCTGTAAATTGATTCACATGAACTTTTGGTCGTAAGCCATATCGAGCCCCGGCAGCTAAAAAGTATTCCATATCGGAAACAGAAAAATAACCTGTCTCACAAAAGACATCGATATAATCGGCTAAACCTTCTTCAGAAATCACGGGTAATACCTCCTCAATCATTAGATTTAAAAAAGCAGAAGCATCTGACTTATAGGCTGTCGGTAACGCATGTGCTCCTAAAAAAGTAGCTTTAATTGGTAAAGCATACTCCTGCTTTAAAGTGTTGATTACCCGAAGCATTTTTAGTTCAGCTTCAGGACTAAGACCATAGCCTGACTTAATTTCAATAGCACCCGTTCCCATTCGCATGACTGCTTCCAAACGTACTTTGCTTTGGAGTAGTAAATCCGCTTGTAAGGTTTGCTGCAGTCGTTTTGCAGAATTCAGAATTCCACCACCCCGTTGGGCAATTTCAGCATAGCTTAAGCCATTAATTCGATCAACAAACTCTCCTTCACGGTTTCCTGCATAAACCAAATGAGTATGAGAATCACACCATGCTGGAAGTAAAAACTTTCCTTGAGCATCAATGATCTCATTCTCTCCAAAATCAGGACACTCAAGCATAGGGCCAAAAGCAGCAATCAAACCAGCTTTAACCAGCAAATACGCATTTTCTATGGAGGGAAGCTCTTTCATACGTTGCCCTGCAACATATGGTTCATTGCTATCACGCAGTTGAAGTAATCCCTTAATGTTGATAAAAAGAAAATCCATTTGCTTTAAGTTAGGATAATAACTGATCAATAATATCATCATCCACCAAATGGGGAAGAGTGACTTTTAAATCGGGTGTACGTTCCATCTCACGTTGAATGGCAAAAAGAGCCTCATCATTTCGTGCCCAACCCCTGCGTGCAATCCCATTATTAACGTCATAAAATAACATTTTTTTAGCTCGGGAAGCAGCTTCTACAGTACCGTCCAACAATAAGCCAAAGCCCCCATTGATAACTTCCCCCCAACCAACACCACCACCGTTATGTATGGAAACCCAAGTTGCCCCGCGAAAACTATCCCCAATAACATTGTGGATGGCCATATCGGCAGTGAATTGACTCCCATCATAAATATTCGATGTTTCCCGATAAGGAGAATCAGTACCACTAACATCATGATGGTCTCGACCAATCACCACGGGACCAATTATACCTTCTGCAATCGCTTGATTAAAAGCTACAGCAATATTTGCCCTACCCTCGGCATCAGCATATAAAATACGGGCTTGTGAACCGACAACCAACTGGTTGTCCTCAACCGTTTCAATCCAAGTAATATTGTCTTGCAATTGCATGGCAATTTCTGGTGGAGCTGTTTGTTTCATTTGCTTTAAAACAGTAGCGGCTATTTTGTCCGTTTGATGAAGATCGGCAGCGTTTCCTGAAGTACATACCCATCGAAATGGACCAAAACCATAATCAAAACATAGTGGCCCTAAAATGTCTTGAACATAGGAAGGATATTTAAAGTCTATTCCGTTCGCTGCCATAATATCTGCTCCTGCGCGGGAACTTTCCAATAAAAAAGCATTCCCATAATCAAAGAAATACATGCCTTGAGCTACATGTTGATTGATTGCTGCAACATGGCGTTGAAGTGTTTTTTGTACCGCCGTTTTAAATGCGGTTGGATCGTCAGCCATCAAACGATTGGCCGCTTCATAGGATAATCCTACTGGATAATACCCCCCAGACCAGGGGTTATGTAGAGATGTTTGATCAGAACCTACATGTACCCGAATTTTTTCTTGCGCAAACCGTTCCCAAACGGCTACAATATTGCCAACATAGGCAATTGAAACGACTTCTTTAGCTGCTTGAGCCTGTTGAACTCGAGCAACCAAGCCATCTAAAGTGTCTTCCAATTCATCTACCCAACCTTGTTCGTAGCGTTTATGCGCTGCTTTCGGATTGACTTCTGCGCAAACAGTAATACAACCAGCAATGTTTCCAGCCTTGGGTTGTGCACCACTCATACCCCCCAGTCCTGCTGTAATAAATAGTTTACCAGCAGGGGTTTCTGTTGGAGCTAAAATTTTTCGAAAAGCATTCATTACTGTGATGGTTGTGCCGTGAACAATGCCTTGTGGACCGATATACATATAAGAACCGGCCGTCATCTGTCCGTATTGCGTGACTCCTAGGGCATTGAAACGCTCCCAATCGTCTGGTTGGGAATAGTTTGGTATCATCATACCATTGGTGACCACTACTCGGGGGGCATCCTTAGAAGAGGGGAATAATCCCATAGGATGACCAGAATAGATATGAAGGGTTTGTTCCTCTGTCATTTTTGCCAAATACTGCATACACAAAAGGTATTGAGCCCAGTTTTGAAAGACGGCACCATTTCCCCCATAAGTAATCAATTCTTCTGGATGCTGTGCCACAGCTGGATCTAAATTGTTTTGAATCATCAACATGATTGCAGCGGCTTGTTGTGATTGTGCAGGGTATTCAGAAATAGGGCGTGCGTATAGGGTATAATCCGGTTTAAATCGATACATATAAATACGGCCATATTCCTTCAATTCGGTTGCAAACTCATTTGCTAATTCTGCGTGCCATTTTTTTGGGAAGTAACGTAGAGCATTGCGAAGGGCTAATTTCTTATCGGAAGTAGATAAACTATCTTTTCGTTTGGGTGCCCGATTCACATCGGGAAAGGTGGTTCGTTTTTTGGGTAAAACGGTTGGAATTCCTTGTAAAAGTTGCTCTTTAAAAGTCATAATTTTTTTATTCTATCCATCGTTAACTGGGATTCCTAAAGCTTCATTATCCACAATAATCTCCCGTTGATTTACGAGTTTAATCATTTGATCTATATCCGTTTTGAGCAAGCGGTCGTTTTCGAGTTTAGGGACCTTACTACGAATTAATTGCATATTTTTTTCGATGATAACAGAACATTTTAAAGGACGTCTAAAAGAAATGGCCTGAGCAGCATACATCAATTCAATAGCCAATATTTTTTCTAGATTGCCTAAGATTTGATTGAATTTACGTCCAGAAATGCTCCCCATTGATACATGATCCTCTTGCCCTAAGGAAGTAGGGATACTATCGGCTGATGCTGGAAAACACAGTGTTTTATTTTCGGTGACCAAAGCGGCGGTTGTATATTGTGGGATCATCATTCCAGAATTCAACCCTCCATTGGGTGTCAATAAACGCGGGAGACCATTTTTATTTTCTAATAATAAATAACAACGTCGATCAGAAATATTTCCTAATTCAGCTGCAGCCAAAGCGGTATAGTCTAGGGCCATCGCCAAAGGTTGTCCGTGAAAATTACCTCCAGAAATAGCTTCGTTATTATTAATTATGATGGGATTGTCAGTAACTGCATTCATTTCAGTAACCACCAAGGCTTTCAAATGAAGCCAAGCGTTTCGGGAAGCGCCGTGCACTTGTGGCATACAACGTAAGGAATAGGGATCTTGAATCCGTTCACAGCCGAGATGAGAGGCCATGTTTTCAGAGTCTTTAAAAAGATACCGCAAACGTTTTGCTACTATTATATTACCCAAAAAAGGACGAAGCTCATGTAATTCTTTTTTAAATGGGGCTTGGCTCCCTTGAGCACCTTCCAAACTCATCGCCCCAGACACATCGGCTAAATCCAATAAATAGGCCATGGTGTTTAAACCTTGAATGGCATGAGCAAGGATAAATTGTGTTCCGTTGATTAATGCAAGACCTTCTTTGGCTTCTAAAGCAAACGGTTTACGCTGATAGGGTTCCAAAACTTCTTGGGCAGCAACGGGTGAATTGTCAACCCAAAATTCTCCCTCTCCAACCAAGGGTAAAAACAAATGGGACAAAGGCGCCAAATCGCCAGAGGCTCCTACAGAGCCTTGTTCGGGGACGACTGGGATAAGGTCGTTTTCAATCCAAAACAGCAATTCTTCGATAAGAGCTAAACGCACCCCAGAATGTCCTTGACAAAGGGCATGAATTTTACAAAGTAACATCGTTTTAGACAAAGCCTTTGAAAGAGGTTGCCCCACACCAACAGCATGGCTCAATAATAAGTTTTTTTGGAGTTGACCCGTTTCGCTAGGGCTGATTTTGGTATCACAAAGGGGGCCAAATCCGGTATTAATTCCATAAACAGCCAACGCTCCTTCTGCCATGTTTTCAACAGTAGCTCTGCAAGCCTTAATCTTTCTACAAACTGCAGCTGTCAATTCGCCTTTGAGGGTTCCATTGACCAATTGATCGATATATTGTAATGTAAGTGCATCACTTCCGAATTGAAACATAAACTGTAATTAATGGGTCCTCCTACGCACAAATTTATTTATATTTAGATGGTTTGCAACGAATTTTTCAACATATCGTCGTAAAATTGTTTTCAAATAAACAAAACTGTCCCTCTTCAACAAATAGAAACCATCGCCTATGAATCAGAACATCATTATAAATCAAGTAGAAGAATTTGTAAAAAACACCCTAAAGGATGCTGAGGGGGGTCATGATTGGTGGCATATTCATCGGGTACGTTCACTTGCCATTCGCATCGCTGCTACCGAACAAGTGGATATTTTTATTGTTGAACTTGGGGCTTTATTACATGATATTGCCGATTCAAAATTTCATGGTGGTGATGAACTAGTAGGACCAAAAAAAGCAAGGGAATTTCTTGAATCGCTTGCAGTGGAAAACCATATCATTGAACATATTGAACAAATTATTCGTCATATCTCTTTTAAAGGTGGGAATGAAAAACAGGCTTTCCGCTCTTCTGAATTGGACGTAATCCAAGATGCCGATCGCTTAGATGCTATGGGTGCTATTGGAATTGCAAGAGCTTTTAATTATGGTGGATTTAAAAATCGCCCCCTATATGACCCTAGCATCCCTCCCGATCTCAACATGGACCGAGAGACTTATAAAAAAAGTACCGCTCCCAGTTTAAACCATTTTTATGAAAAACTTCTTCAGCTTAAAGAACGCATGAATACTCCTACAGGTAAAATGATGGCTGTCCATCGGCATTGTTTTATGGAAAATTATTTGGAAGAATTTTTCAAGGAATGGGAGGGTCTTTTATAAAAGCTATCAAATAATAATTCCTAAAGTAAAACCGTACTATTACCTTCACTTTAAAGTGTATTTTTATAAGTAAATATTATTTAAATGAAACTTATCAAATTCATTGTATTTAGCTGCTTGTTATTACAGACATCTTTGGCACTTGCTCAGCCGCTTTATGTAACCGCTAAAAGTGGCTTAATTTTACGAGAGCAACCCAACCTGAAAGCTGACCGCATTAGTAAGTTAGACTATGCTACTCAAGTCTTTTATTTGG
>CBFIJI010000101.1:0-7454 GCA_965662885.1 Flavobacteriaceae bacterium
TTTCTTTTTACCATTAACTACTTTTTCAATCACGCCAATTTTAGAGTGCACTTTTAGACCAGAAACTCCAAAAATTAAGTGAATCCCTGCTGCCTTTAAACGCTCTGCATGATTGATATTATTTTCTTCATCAAAACGAGCTTGGAGTTCAATTTGAACAAGTACTGACTTTCCGTTTTTAGCAGCATTGATCAAGGCACTGACAATATTGGAGAGTTTGGAAAGACGATAAATCGTAATCTTAATGGTCTTAACATCAGGGTCTAAAGCCACCTCCCGTAAAAACTTAATCAAATATGAAAAGCTGTGATATGGAGTATATATCAAATAATCCCTTTCATCAATCGCACGAAGGATACTTTTTTCCAGAGAAAAGCCAGGAATGGGTAAGGGTTCAAATCGAGGATACCATAAATCATTTCGGCCTAGATTGGGAAAATCCATATAATCCCTCCTGTGATGATATCGACCTCCAGGAATTAGACTATCGGTAGAATCAATTCCCAATTTTTTTATGATAAAAGCAAGCGTATCATCAGCAATAGTATTATCATAAACCAAACGAACCGGGTCAGCGGCAATTCGCTCTTTAACACTTTCAGTAATTTTATTGATATAGCCTACAGAAGCATCTTCTTCCAAATCCAATTCCGCATCACGAGTGATTTTAAGCATATGCGCTTCGATTTTTTTATAATCAAAAAAGTTAAAAATCAAATCAAAGTGAAAGCGGATAAGATCATCCAACAACATAATATATTGCTTTTGACCATTCGACGGTAAAACGACAAAACGATCCAATTCCTTGGGGATTTCAATCAACGCATATTGTAAGGGATTGGGATTATCAAAGAAAAGTTTAATCATCAAGAAAGCCGTATTGTCCGTAAAATCTTGCGCCTGATTTTCCGAAAGCATCATGGTTACCAAAGCTGGACTTACCTTTTGGATAAAATATTCTCTTAAAAAGGGTTTTTGTTCCTCAAGAACTTCTTGTTCATTGATGAAAAAGATGTTTTGCTCTTCAAGAGCTTCTTGAATATTTTTTAAAATAACCAAACTTGTATTTTGTTGGTGGATTACTTTCTGCGTTATGGCTTTGAGTAACTCAATAGCAGTGATACCCCCAAAAACTTTTTTTCCTGTTTTTTCAGATTGAGCAATGCGCTTTACAGTAGCATACCGTACCTGAAAAAATTCATCCAGATTGTTGGAAAAAATACCTAAAAATCGAAGACGTTCCAAAAGCGGTACATGCGTATCTGCAGCCTCTTGTAGGACTCGTGCATTAAAATCTAACCAACTAATTTCTCTGTTGATGTACTGATTTTCATTCATTATTCATTAGTTGTTTTGGAAATCCAAACGTGGTAACTCCTTTGTTTACAGTAGCCCACTGATTTTGAGTAAAACGCAAAGAAGACCAAGCGGCTGTGGGTAAATTGTCACAAAACTGATCTCCCAAGCTATTTACAGTTTCGGTGATCGCAGGATTATGCCCTACCAAAAGCACTTTATTTTCAGTATCGTTTAGCGATCTTACAAAAGCAATAAAATCCATAGAATCAAAGGTGTAAAGGTCTTCTACCACCGTCAATTTATCTAACGGAATTTCCAAAGTATCCATAAGGGTAACCGTCGTATGTAAAGCCCTTATAGCGGGACTAGAATAAATTCTTTCCGCAGATAGAAAAATCGTTTTTGAAATTTCAGATACGGCCTTAATACGCTCAATTCCTTTAGGAGTTAAAGGACGATGTCGATCTTCAACAGCTTGTTGCCAAGAGGATTTTGCGTGATGTAATACTACTAGTTCTTTCATTTATTTATGGTGCTAAGCGATCTATAATCCAATCCATAGCGACCAAACGACAACGAATCCGATCGTGTAATCGGTTCGGACGCCCTTGCCAAAATTCAATCTCATGGGGTCGTACTAAAAATCCTCCCCAATTATCTGGACGATTAATTTCTGTGTTTTCATATACGGCTTCTAAACGCTTCAATTCCTTTTCTAAAACCGACCTATCAGCGATGACACTACTTTGAGGCGATACTATTGCCCCTATTTGACTCCCCTTAGGGCGACTTTGAAAATAATTATCTGATGTGCTTGATGCTACCTTTTCTGCATTTCCTTTAATGATGACTTGACGTTCCAAACTGGGCCAAAAAAAGGAAAGCCCCACTTTAGGATGCTTTAGAATGGATTGTCCTTTATCACTTGAATAATTCGTATAAAAAATAAAGCCTTCTTCATTGTATTCCTTGAGTAGCACAACCCGCGAACGTGGAAAGTCATCCGAACCTAAAGTGGATAAAGTCATCGCATTAGCCTCTGCAATTGCTGAATCCTCTTGTGCTTCATAAAACCATTTGCGAAAAAGCTGCATGGGATTATCCTTTACTAAATTCTTGTCTAAAACAGCCTTATCATAAGACGTTCTTAAATGCCCTATATTTTCTTTCATAATCAAATTTACAACGATTCCAACAGATTTCCGTTACAAAGAAATACTTTTAAAATCTTCTGCAAGAATTACATTTTTAAAAATACTACCTGCCTCATTTAAAAAATCAGAAGTTTCCTTATATCGATTGGAAAAATGACCTAAAAGCAGTTGTTTTACCTCAGCCTTAAGCGCAATTGTTGCTGCTTGTTTTGCTGTACTATGTTTGGTTTTAGTAGCTAAATCAGCATGTTTATCCAAAAAAGTGGCCTCGTGATACAAGAGATCAACTCCTTCAACAAGCGGGATAATGGCTTCATTATATGCTGTATCGCTACAAAAAGCATATTTTTTTATGGAATCAGCAGCGAACGTTAATTCTGCATTTTTTAAAAGAGTACCATCGGGTAGAATAAGGTCTTCACCATTTCTTAATTGTTGAAACATTTCTGGGAGTAAGGAGTGTTCAGCGGCTTTTTCTTTATTTATTTTACGAGGTCCTTTTTTGGTCGTAAAAAGAAAACCATTGGTATATACCCGATGATCGAGTGGAATCGTGGAAACGGTTAAAATCGCATCATCAAAAATAACTTCACTAGCTGATGAAGATAGCTCATGAAAAATCAAAGGGTAATCTGTCCAAGATTTTGCTAATTTCAATTGTAGGGTTATAATCTCCTTTATTCCCAGAGGACCGTAAATATGGAGAGGTGCTGTTCTACCTAGTAATCGGAAGGTGCTGATCATACCAATCAAACCGTAAAAGTGGTCCCCATGTAAATGAGAGATAAACACGTGTTGAATACGTGCAAATTTTGATTTTGATCGTCTTAACTGAAGTTGGGTTCCCTCGCCACAATCAATTAAAAAGAGATGCCCAGAAACCTCAAGAAGTTGGGAGGTGGTATGCTTGCCATCTCTAGGAGTCGCAGAATAACAACCAAGAATTTTAAGTTGTATCATATCAGAAGCCTAGATCGCGTTGCATTTGCTCAAATGAGATAAAATCAATGGCTTCGGTTTGTGTGGGAACAAGTTCCCATTTTTCTGGAAAAATGGACCTGTTTTGGTTACTTATAACCACAAGAAGCAAACGGTCGTTCTCTTGTTGATAAGTATATAAATCCTCTACAAGAGGTAAAGCCTTTTCTGGTTGTACTTTGGATAAATCGATAATACCATCTAGTTGCTCATTACTTTTTAAATACTCCAAAAAAGTGCTGAATAAAGAAGGAGAAACACTGGTTGGAGTAAAGCAGACTGTTTTATTCTCAAGCAGGCTAATCATGGGCAGGAATATTGAGTTTTGAAGCAAGTAAATAAATGATTGCCATGCGAACGGCTACTCCATTTTCAACTTGATCTAAAATGATGGCACGATCAGAATCAGCTACTTCACTGGTAATTTCCACACCACGGTTAATGGGTCCTGGATGTAAAATCACAATGTCTTTCCGCAGTTTTTTAATGACCTCGCCGTTTAAGCCAAAAAGTTGACTGTATTCTCGATTCGATGGGAAATAACTCAACTGCATTCTTTCGTTTTGTACACGAAGCATATTTACTGCATCACACCATTTAAGGGTTTTGACTAAGTCCGTAGAGACTTCAACCCCAAGAGAGGCAATATGTTTTGGAAGGAGTGATTTTGGAGCACAAAGTTTTATTTCAGCTCCTAATAACTTTAATGCATAGATGTTAGATAAGGCGACGCGTGAGTGAAGAATATCTCCTACAATGGCGATGCGCTTTCCCTTTAGGTCACCGAAGCGTTCTTGGAGTGAAAAAGCGTCTAACAAAGCTTGTGAAGGGTGTTCATGGGTTCCATCACCAGCATTAATGATGCACGAATCCACATGTTTGGATAAAAATAACGCGGCTCCTGGGTTGGGGTGACGCATAACAATCATATCCACTTTCATAGCCAAAATATTATTGACAGTATCAATGAGTGTTTCTCCTTTTTTAACGGAAGATTGAGAAGCGGAAAAGTTTAAAACATCGGCACTCAGCCGCTTTTCTGCCAACTCAAATGAAAGTTTTGTTCGGGTACTATTTTCAAAAAATAAATTCGCAATAGTTATATCACGAAGGCTAGGCACCTTTTTAATGGGGCGATTAATCACTTCTTTAAAATAGGCTGCTGTTTCAAAAATTAAATGTAAATCTTCAACTTGAAGGTATTTTATACCGAGTAAATGGGAAACACTTAAGCTTTTCATTCTACATTCTTTTCAAGGTAAACGATATCTTTTTTACCATCCTCAGACCAAACCACTTTTACACGGTCGCCATCCAAGGTATCGACTTGAGCACCCAAATAATCGGGTTGAATTGGAAGGTGTCGACTAAAGCGACGATCCACTAAAACTAAGAGCTCTATCGAATTGGGACGGCCATAGGTGTCTATGGCAGTCAAACCAGCACGAATACTTCGTCCAGTATAGAGCACATCATCAATAAAGACAATGGACTTACCCTCAACAGGAATATTCATAACAGAAGTATTGGCCGACAACGGCTTTTCTCCCCTTCTAAAATCATCTCTAAAGAAAGTGGTGTCAAGAATACCACTTACTAAGGAATCGACTCCATAGGTGTTTTTCAATAGGCTAATTAAACGACTCAAAAGTAAAGTACCACGAGGTTGAATTCCTACTAAAATCGTATTAGAAAAATCCTGATGACGCTCAATCAACTGACAACAAAGTCGATGCAGTATGATATTTACTTTTTTTTCACCAAGAAGAATCTTTTGTGCCATAGTTACTGAACGTTGCAAAAGTATTACTTTCCCTATAATAAAAAAAACCCTCCGAAAAAGGAGGGTTTTTAAAATCACAAATGAAAAGGAAACAATTAGTTCTTTTTATCCATTTTCATTTTTAAATCTGCCAATGCATCTAAATCACCAAGTGTTGCTTTTTCAGAATTGGAAGCAACCATCTTTTTAGTTGCTTTTTTGACATTTTTCATTTCCTCTTCCTTAAACAATACTGTGTGAGAAGCTACAACACGTTTAAAATCTTTATTGAATTCAATGATTTTAAATTCTGTTTCTTCGCCTTTAACGAGCTTAGAACCGTCTTCTTTTTCCATATGACGGGAAGGAACAAAAGCAACTATATCTTCATTAAAAGTAATGGTTGCGCCTTTGTCAACGATTTCAGTTAATGCCGCTTTGTGTGATGTATTTACAGCAAATTCTGTTTCGTATTTATCCCAAGGGTTTTCAACGGTTTGTTTGTGACCTAAACTTAGTTTACGCCCATCAACATCCAACTCTAAAACAACTACATCCAATTTGTCAGCTAATGCCAAGAACTCTGATGGGTGTTTTATTTTCTTTGTCCAAGAAAGATCTGAAATATATACTAATCCATCAATTCCTTCTTCCAATTCAATAAAGACTCCAAAGTTGGTAAAGTTTCTAACAATACCTTGGTGTTTGGATCCAACAGGGTATTTAGTTGTAATATCCGTCCATGGGTCTGGTGTCATTTGTTTGATACCAAGAGACATTTTTCTTGATTCCCGATCAATAGTTAAGATCATTGCTTCAACTTCATCTCCTACTTTAACAAAATCTTGAGCAGAACGTAAATGAGTTGACCAAGACATTTCTGAGACGTGGACCAATCCTTCAACACCTTCTTCTACTTCGATAAAGGCACCATAATCGGCAATAACAACAACTTTACCTTTAACTTTCGAACCTTCAGTTATGGTGTCAGGAAGTTTTTCCCATGGGTGATCGCTTAATTGTTTAAGACCTAATTGGATTCTTGATTTGTTATTATCAAAGTCAAGGATTACAACATTGAGTTTTTGATCCAATTCTAAAATTTCTCCTGGATGATTAATACGACTCCAAGAAAGATCCGTAATGTGGATTAATCCATCAACACCTCCAAGATCAATAAACACTCCGTATGAAGTAATGTTTTTAACTGTTCCTTCAAGAACCTGACCTTTTTCAAGCTGACCAATGATTTCTTTTTTCTGTTCTTCAATATCCGCTTCAATCAAGGCTTTGTGTGAAACGACAATGTTTTTAAATTCATGGTTGATTTTCACCACCTTAAATTCCATTGTTTTGTTTACATATTGATCGTAATCACGAATTGGTTTAACATCAATTTGTGAACCGGGTAAGAATGCTTCGATGCCAAAGACGTCAACAATCATCCCTCCTTTTGTTCTACATTTAACAAATCCAGTTACAATCTCGCCATTATCATAAGCGTTATTTACACGATCCCATGCTTTAATTACACGCGCTTTACGGTGAGATAAAACAAGCTGACCTGTACGGTCTTCACGAAGGTCAACAATAACCTCGACTTTATCCCCAACTTTTAAACCAGGGTTATAACGAAATTCATTAAGAGAAATTACTCCTTCTGATTTTGCATTAATATCTATAATTGCCTCACGATCTGTCATAAAGACTACCGTTCCATCAATCACATCGTCATCCGCAGTATCGACAAAATTTTCAGTTACTAATTTTTCAAATTCCAACAACTGGTCGTCTTCGATAACGTCAATACCTTCTTGGTAGTTATGCCAGTTAAAATTTTCCAAAAAAGCTTCTTGTTCAGCAGCAGGATCAGTTTCCACTTCTGCAACTTCTTTTGTGTCCTCTGTTACTGCAACGTCAACAGTTTGATCTGCAACTAAATCGGGAGAATTATTGGTGTTTTCTATAGGTTGTGAAGCTTCTGGAGTTGCTTCATTTTCGGGTGCTTTATCAGCCATATCCGAGAGTTTTTGTATTCTGTCTTTGAGGAAACATCCACTGCAAATACAGAAGGTGATTAAAAATTTTTATGATGCTTTTTTGTTTCCCTATCAGTTAAAAGCGTGCAAATATAAACTTAAACCGTTGATTAACAAATGAAAAACAGCAGATTTATTGTTTTTTTCTAGATATAAGTACAGTATTTCACACTACTTCTTTAAAAGGAAAATTAAAAAAATGGTCTTGATAAAATACATTTA
>CBFIJI010000102.1:0-7427 GCA_965662885.1 Flavobacteriaceae bacterium
ATGCGCGATGAAGCCAAAGCTGTTTTAGCTTCCGTAGAGGAAACTTTGTCGATTGGAAAAGCGGGAAACCTTCCTGCACAAATCACCCACCATAAAATAATTGGAAAAAACAATTGGGGTCTATCCAAACAAACCTTAGAAATGGTCGATGCTTTTAGAGCAGAAGGGCATAGTGTCTATCTCGATCAATACCCCTACACCGCTTCCCAAACTTCGATCAATGCTTTAATTCCACAATGGGCACAAGCAGGAGGTCGGGAGGCCTTGTTAAAACGTCTAGAAGATCCTAAAATTCGGAAGCAAATTAAAGATGAAGTCATCTATCGGATTCAATTCGATAGAGGAGGGGGAGACCCTAAAAATGTCTTTATCTCGGAATGTAAATGGATGCGGGATTATGAAGGTAAAAATTTAGCAGAATTAACCCAAGAACGTGGGAAAGATCCCACACCCGAAAATGCTGCTGAAACGGTATTTGCAATTATCAAGGGAGGTGGAGCACGAGCGGTATATCACGCCATCAGTGAGCAAGACATTCAAAACATCATGCAACACCCTTTGGCCATGATCGCTTCCGACGGTCCCTTAATGGAATTTAATGTGGGTAAGCCTCACCCTCGTTCCTATGGAACATTTGCCCGGGTTCTTGGAAAATATGTTCGGGAGGACGCCATTATTCCCTTGCAAGAAGCCATTCGAAAAATGACCAGTTTACCAGCAAAAGCCCTACGAATCAAAGAACGGGGACTCTTAGTAAAAGGCTATTTTGCGGATGTCGTGATTTTTGATCCAGAAACCATAACCGATCATGCTACCTTTGAAAATCCCCACCAATACGCAACAGGAGTATCCCATGTAATCGTTAATGGTGAAGTGGTAGTGAAGGATGGGGTGCATCAAGGGAACACCCCAGGACGCGTACTCTTTGGTCAAGGCTATAGCAAAAGGGGAGGGGAGCCTAAGAAGTAAGTATTTTCGTTCACTACTAAGCCCTAAAAATAGGTAGCCTTTTTTTCGATCAAGCTAGGACTTCTTTAGGTCGATTTCATAAGGCTACAACTCAACTTTGATGGATTTGGATCATTATAAAAGGAGTAAATAAGGATGCCCGTAAAAAGGGGAAAACAGACTTTCAATTTTTAAATTGCCGTATCTTTATACAAACCTAAATCCAATGAATACCTACCTAAAAAAACCTTTTAATTTTTTTTTAAAAACGAGCTGCTGTCTTGTCGTACTCCTTTTAAGTACCGTTAACGGATATACACAAGATACGACTACTCAAAAGTTGAGTAAGCGTTTTTCTTTTGAAATCAATACAGGCGTTCCTATTCTTCTTGGAGGTCGTATTGAAGGAATAACACCTTTATTCAACAAACGTTTAGCTGTTTTTTTTGCCTATGGAAAAAACAACTTAAAACTTACGAATACTGGCCTTAAAATTACAGCGCAACAAACAGCATTAGCTACTAGTTTAATTGGTATTCCGGGAATAGATCAGCTTATTCAAACGAGCATCGATCAAGTCATCAATGATCCGAATACCAAAATAGGTCTCCGGTATTGGGAATACGGGTTTCAATATTATTTAAATCCCTTGGGGAATGGCTTCTTCATGGGATTAAGCTGGGGAAGTATATCCATGGATTACCGATTTGATTGGCAAAAAATAAACTTGGAGGACTTGGGGTTACCGTCGATAACATTCAATAATGATTCAGAAAACAACTTTGAATTTACACAATTAAAAATAGGCTATAAGTCGGCCAAAAGAATTTATTTAAAGGGAGAATTAGGTGTCAGTTTTATCGATTTACCCAAACAAATCACCTTGTCCAATGTTGTCTTAACACAAAAATTAGCTGTGGACTATCCGTGGATGTATATGGAGAAAGCCAAGCTTTTACTTTCAGCAACTGTTGGTGTTGGATATCGATTTTAAAGAAGTAGGTTATCCACATGAAGAAGAATAATTATAAAATGGTCAATCGCTAGAAAAACCGAAAAAATTACTTTAATGATACTGATTTATGGCCTATTGCTGACCAAAAACGATTGAATACATCTTAAACCCCAAAAACCTATACCAATGAAAAAAACAGTAATACTTTTTAGTTTTTTTATTACAGCAATCACATCAGCACAATTTGTAGAACCGGGTGATTTATTACTCAGCGGAAGTGCAGGTTTGATTAATTTTAACTATCACGTTCAGGGCGAATATGCAATAGGAGATAATATCACCGCTGGTATTTTTTTAGGTGTTTTTAAGGACAGAGACGTTGCCACCCAACATGGAGTAAACATAGCAGTGCTTAAAGAAGAAGTGAATGCATTTGGAATTCGTGGAAGTTACCACATTGTAAATGATGATTTTTTTAATTTCTATACTGGACTCGATACTGGAGTTGGGTTTCTATCAATAAAAGGAGAAACTGAATCTGAAAAAGGGCAAATAAAAGAAAATCGATTTCTTTATGGGGGACATATAGGAATTCGCTTTGCACTTACTGATAATCTGGCACTTTTTGCCGAAACTGGTTATATAAGTGTCTATAACTTAAAACTAGGAGCAAGCGTTCGGTTCTAAAAAATAGTTGAATATTTTTTTGTTTACCATTAAATAGTTACTTTTATAAATCACAAATCTCAAAACTTAACCTAATGAAAAATCTATTAATAGTAGTATCCTTCCTTTTTATTAGCCTATCTTATGGGCAATTTATAGAAAAATCTAATGTTTATGCCACCCTTAGTGCTGGTTTATTAAACAATGACTTTCATGTCATGGCAGAATATTCAATATCGAATAAAATTACTGCTGGTGCTTTTTACTCGCTACACAAAAAATCAATAACTCACCAAAAACTAAACCAAGTTTTAGGAACTGAAAAATACTCTGCAAATTCCTATGGTGTTCGTATAAGTGCGCATTTTATCAATACAGATAAATTTAATTTGTTTGTTGGAGCTGATTTAGGAATGGAAAAAGTAAAATATACAGGAACCGACCAAAAAGTAATTGTTAAATATAAAGGTCAAGAATTTATCTATGGTGGTCATCTAGGATTCCGTTATTTATTTTCTGAATCCTTTGGTGCATTAGTAGAAGCTGCGTATATGGATGATCCCATTATTAAAGTTGGATTATCTTACCGATTTTAATTAATTGTTTTATTTAAGCTTTTTTGCACAATATTTTGAATGATAATTAATATTATGTTAAATAGAGTTTTATACTCACCTCTTTATACATTAAAAAGCGTTTTTAATACGATATGAATTAATAGCATAAGTTTTGTAATTTTAAAACAAAAATGAAATTTTTAAAAATAATTGGTTTTACCCTTGGTGGATTAATTGTCCTTGTGGCTATACTATTTGTTTACACGACCTTTATCAATCCAAAAAGCCCAAGAGAGCAAACCACTTTTACTCAAGATGAATTATCGCTTTCTGTGGATTACTCAAGTCCCTTTAAAAGAGATCGTTTAATTTTTGGTAAACAAAAAGACAATGCTTTAGTTCCTTATGGTAACTATTGGCGTTTTGGTGCCAACATGGCCACACGTTTAAAAAACAATCAACCAATTGGTTTTGCTGGACGTCCATTGCCGGCTGGAGACTATCGTCTATATGTTATCCCCTATGCAGACCATTGGATTATAGCCGTTCATTCTGATCCAATTGGAAGTGGTGCCTCAACTCCAGATCCAAAAGAAGACATTATGCGAGTCCAAGTTCCTGTGATGTCTTCTGAAGAGGTTAGTGAACAACTTACCATCAATTTTATTGAAAAAGCGAATACATTACTCCTTAGAATTCATTGGGATACAACCCTAATCAATATTCCTATCAACTAATGCGCTTCGCTTGGATTTCTATTAAAACCTTTATAAAGGTGGTAATAATGCTTGCTTTTTTAGGGGGAATGTCGTACTATATAATTGATAAAATTCAGGAAAAACAAAACCTGATGGATATTGAGACCTATACGCCTAAATCCACTTTAGTAGTCAAAGAAACCCTTATAGAACGGGCAAAATTTCCTTTTATTGATGTTCATAACCATCAATTTGACATGCCTGTCAAAAATTTAGAAAAGCTCGTTGCAGAGATGGATGCTATGAACATGGCATTTATGATCAATCTTAGTGGCTATCGAGGGCTTTATCTTAAAGAATCGCTTAAAAATATTAAGAACAACGCCCCTACCCGCTTTGGATTATTTCTAAATATTGATTTTGAAGCCATTGATACGCCAAGTTTTGCTGCTGACAATGTAGCCTTGATTAACCAAGCTGTTTCGGATGGTGTGATGGGTCTTAAAGTCTATAAATCTCTTGGATTGACCAGTAAAGACAGTCAAGGAAACCGTATTGCCATCGATGATCCCCGTTTAGATCCCATTTGGAAAGCCTGTGGGGATAATGGAATTCCTGTTTTAATCCATTCGGGAGAACCCGCCTCCTTTTGGATGCCAAAAGACGAACACAATGAACGTTGGCTTGAATTACGACAAAAACCAGGACGTTATCGTGACCCCAAGACCAACCCTTCCTTTGAAGCTGTGCTTTCAGAACAACATCGGGTATTTAAAAAACACCCCAACACCCAATTTATCAATGCCCACTTAGGGTGGATGGGAAATGATTTAGACCGCTTAAGTGCCCATTTGGATGAATATCCCAATGTAATGACCGAAATTGGTGCTGTTTTAGCTGAATTAGGGCGACAACCACGAAGGGCACGTCGTTTTTTTGTGGACTATCAAGACCGTATTCTTTTTGGTAAAGACAGCTATAAAGTAAAGGAATATAACACCTACTTTAGGGTACTGGAAACCAATGACGAATACATTCAGTATTATCGAAAACGACACGCCCACTGGAAAATTTATGGATTGGGACTCCCCGATTCTATTTTAAAAAAAGTTTACTACAAAAATGCTTTAAAAATTTTAAAGACCGTTCCCACTAATATTTATAATGAATAACGATGCTTATAATCAACACACCAACATTTCCGAACAAAACTATTAAAGACGTCCATGGAATTGCCCGTGGAAGTACTGTACGATCACGAAATATCGGGCGTGATATTTTTGCCGGCTTAAAAAACATCATAGGGGGTGAAATCAGTGAATACACCGAATTACAAGCAGATTCAAGAGAACAAGCACTACAACGCATGATTGATGATGCAGAAAAAATGGGTGCAAATGCGATTGTTAATGTCCGCTTTACCACCTCAGTCATCACACAAGCCGCTTCAGAAATATTGGCCTATGGCACTGCCGTAACCTTAGAATAGTTCACTAATATGCTTTTTTTAATCCCCGTTTTCTTCTTGCTTATATATTTAATTTTCAAACGTATCGAAGCGGAGAAAAAAGAAAATTTTGAAAAGAGAGACTATTAATATTCCAGTAGTTCTTGAATAACTTGATGCAAATTATTATTGGCTAAATAGCCCGTTTCTAAAGGAGTTGTAAAAGGTACTGGTGTATCTAGTGACCCCAAGCGTTTAACAGGAGCGTCCAAATATTCAAAGCAATGTTCTGCTATTTGTGCTGCTATTTCTCCCATATAACCTCCAAAACTACTGTCTTCTTGAAGCAGCAGCACCCGATTGGTTTTTTTGACAGAAGAAAATACAGTGGCACTATCCCAAGGCACAAGAGTGTTTAAATCAATGATTTCAAGGGTCTCTTCAGCAAAACTATCCAAAGCCTCCAAAGCCCAGTGAACACCCAAGCCATAAGAAACAATGGTCAGACGGTTTCCTTTACTTCTTTGGGTGGCTTTCCCAAATTCAAGCGCGTAATGTTGGTTGGGGATCATTTCTTTACTGGTTCGATAAAGCTTTTTATGTTCAAAAAAGAGAACCGGATTAGGATCTTCTAAGGCACTCGCTAACAGTCCTTTGGCTTCAAAAGGAAAGGCGGGATATACGACTTTTAAACCAGGGACTCCTGTAAACCAAGCCTCATTAGATTGTGAATGAAACGGTCCAGCTGCAACTCCACCTCCACAAGGCATACGAATAACCATAGGAACAGCATGGCCCCATCGATAATGCGATTTTGCAATTAAATTTACAACAGCTGTAAACCCAGAAGACACAAAATCTGCAAATTGCATTTCCACCATTACCCGGAATCCTTTAACAGTCAATCCATATCCTGCCGATAAAATTACCGATTCACATAAGGGTGTATTGCGAACACGTTCTGCTCCAAACTCCTCAAACATTCCTGCTGTAATTTTAAAGACTCCTCCATAAGTTGCGATATCTTGGCCCATAAGCACCAATTTATCATCAGTTTTCATTCCATGATGCAAGGCTTTTGAAATGGCATCTATAAAACGTGTTTCTTCTCGCTTACCTTCTACTTTGTAAGAAGAACGCACTTTATGCTCTTTAAAAACATCTTTTAACTCCTTTTCTCGATCAAAGCTCAGCTGTGGACTTCCTTTCGTTTTTCCCCAAGCCTCATCAATCTGGCTTTTAAAATCGGTAATTACTTTATTTTCATAATTCGGTAGAATAATTTTTTCACTCTTCAAGAAAGAGGTGTAATTGGTTAATGGGTCTTTTTCTTTCCAAGTAGCAATTAAGTCTTGCGGCACATAAGCCTGTCCGCTTGCCTCTTCATGACCTCGTAAACGAAATGTTTTAAATTCAAGAATTATGGGTCGTGGATTTTGCCTCAATTTCCGAACACATTTTCGAACGATATCAAAAACTTCCAAAACATTATTCCCTTCCACAACATGGGATTCAATGATATAGGCTTTCCCCCTATCGGCTAAATTTTTTATTTTAAACTGTTCTGTGCTTGGTGTAGAAAGTCCGTAGCCATTGTTTTCAATACAAAAAAGAACAGGAAGATCCCATACAGAAGCAACATTCAATGCTTCGTGAAAATCCCCCTGACTGGTTCCTCCTTCTCCAGTAAAAACCGCACAAACATTATTTTCATTCAGTAGTTTATAGCCTAATGCAATTCCACAAGCCACCCCCATTTGCGGTCCAAGATGGGAGATCATTCCTACAATATTGGACTCCTTAGTTCCAAAGTGGAAACTACGATCACGCCCTTGTGTAAATCCATCTTGCTTTCCTTGCCATTGAGAAAACAAACGGTAAAGGGGAACATTACGTGTGGTAAAGACCCCCAAATTACGGTGTAAAGTGAGCAGATGATCTTCAGGGCTAAGTGCCGCTGTAACACCAACTGAAATGGCCTCTTGCCCAATACCACTAAACCATTTTGAAATTTGCCCTTGACGTAATAAGAGAAGCATTTTCTCTTCAATCATTCGAGGTAACAATAACGCCTTATATAGGGAAATCAGATTTTTTTTTGATATACTACCCAATTTATATTTCATAGACTATTATTTGGAGTAAAAGTAGTATCA
>CBFIJI010000103.1:0-7289 GCA_965662885.1 Flavobacteriaceae bacterium
TGGGGATACTCCTAAGAAGGTTTTTCATAAAGAAGTATTAAATCCATCCATATGTTCTGAAGAAACGTTGAAAAAAGTACAAGCCATGCTTTTTAATGTTGTGGATAAAAAATGGGGAACCGCCCATCGAATTAAAGATGAAGGTTTGCAAATATCAGGTAAAACAGGGACTTGTCAGGTAGATTATACAACTGATAATGTAGAGTATATTTCCAGTTTTGTGGGGTATTTTCCCTCGGAGGCGCCGAAGTATTCCTGTATCGTGGTAATCCATCGTCCCAATAAATCAAAAGGATATTATGGTGCAACAGTGGCGGCACCTGTATTCAAAAAAATTGCAGAAAACATATACAACTCAATTCCTGAACAAATTCCCCTTAAGTCAGCTTATTTAAATGACTTAAAACCTGAATTAGCAAAACCCTATGAGGATTTTCAGCTCATCCCTGATTTGAGTGGCTATACAGTTCGAGAAGCAGTTGTTGTTTTGGAAAGATTAGGACTTAATGTTGCTGTAAAAGGACTTGGAAGAGTAAAACAGCAATCCATAAAACCAGGAACGCCAATTAAAGCAGGGCAATCCATAACGCTAACCCTGTCATGAAGAATTTAAAAGAATTACTTTACAAGGTTCCCATAGAAGGGGTTTCAGGAGGCATGGAAATTCCTGTTACTGCCTTGTGTTTTGATTCCAGAAAGGTGACTAAGAATAGTGCTTTTGTTGCTTTAAAGGGGAGTGTTGTTGATGGTCATCATTTTATTAATACAGCCATTGAAAAAGGAGCTTCAACAATTGTTTGTGAACATTTTCCAGAGTCAATGGTAAAGGAGGTGACTTATGTACAAGTGACCAATGCACATCGTGCCTTAGGGATTATGGCCGATCACTTTTTTGACCATCCATCACGAAAATTAAGCTTGGTAGGCGTAACAGGAACAAACGGAAAAACAACAATAGCTACCTTACTCTACACCCTTTTTAAACAACAAGGTTATGAGTCTGGCTTACTGTCAACCGTAGCCATACGCTATTCGGAATTTACTGTCCAAGCCACTCATACAACACCTGACCCTATAGAGATAAATACCCATTTACAAAAAATGTTAGCAGCTGGTGTTACCCATTGCTTTATGGAGGTCTCCTCCCATGGTATTGCGCAAAATAGAATCTCAGGACTTCATTTCTCTGGAGGGATATTTACTAACCTAACCCATGATCATCTAGACTATCACAAGACGTTTGAAGATTATCGGAACATTAAAAAGGTGTTTTTTGATGAACTACCAAAAGAAGCATTTGCATTGACCAATATTGATGACAAAAATGGTCGTTTTATGCTTCAAAACACAAAGGCAAAACACTACAGTTATGCCCTGACCCAATTTGGAGATTTTAATGTCAAGATTTTGGAAAATCATCTCTCGGGTATGTTGTTAAAGATTGATCAGCACGAAGTATGGACTTCTTTAGTAGGGAAATTTAATGCCCTTAATTTAATGGCTGTTTTTGCAACGTCTAAGCTTTTAGGACTGGAAACACTTGATATTTTAAGACAAATCAGCCAATTACAAAGTGTACCAGGTCGTTTTCAACTTTTACACGCAAAAAACAATGTCACTGTAGTCGTGGATTATGCCCATACCCCAGATGCTTTAAAGAATACTTTAAATACGATTAATGAGATGCGTACCAAAAATGAATCCTTAATTACAGTTGTTGGTTGTGGAGGAAATCGTGATCGTGACAAACGTCCAATGATTGGCCATGAAGCAGCTATAGGAAGTGATAAGGTGATTTTTACTTCTGATAATCCAAGAGATGAAGACCCTACGGCAATTATCAATGAAATCATTGGTGGTGTTGCTGCTGAGGACTATAAAAAAGTAGTCAAGATTACACAACGGGAAGAAGCTATTGCGGTTGCAAGTCAATTGAGTCAAAAAGGAGATATTGTTTTAATTGCTGGAAAGGGGCATGAAGATTATCAAGAGATCAATGGAAAAAAAATGCCATTTGATGATTATCAAATAGCACAAAAATATTTCTAAAAGAAATTAATATTATGTTGTATTACTTATTTGAATACTTAGAAAAAGAATACCAATTTACTGGGGCAACATTATTTCAATTTTTATCATTTAGAAGTGCTTTTGCCGTTTTGCTCTCTTTGTTGTTTTCCATGGTTGTTGGAAAGCGAATCATCCGGTTTTTAAAAAAGCTGCAAATTGGAGAATCTGTTCGTGATCTAGGGCTTGAAGGGCAAAAAGAAAAAGAAGGTACTCCAACAATGGGAGGGATCATTATTATTTTAAGCACCTTAATACCTGTTCTTCTTTTAGCCCGTCTGGATAATATTTACATCATCTTACTTTTAGTCACCATGTTGTGGATTGGGGCCATTGGCTTAACGGATGATTATATCAAAGTATTTAAAAAAGATAAAAAAGGACTGAAGGGAAAATTTAAAATCATTGGACAAATTATTTTAGGTGTTTTTGTTGGAAGTGTTCTTTATTTCCATCCTGAGGTTACTGTTCGAGCAGAAAACAGTACGACTACCCCTGTAATATCAATTTCCCCAACCAAAATAAAAATGTCTGATAAAAAGGCGACACTCACCACCATTCCGATGTTTAAAAATAATGAATTTGACTACAGTTCATTGGTTCGTTGGATTTCTGAGGACGCAAAAAAGTATACGTGGTTGGTTTTTATCCCGATTGTACTCTTTATTATTACCGCTGTTTCTAATGGCGCTAACCTAACAGATGGTATAGATGGTCTTGCCGCTGGAAGTTCCGCAATAATTGTTTTTGCATTGGGTGTTTTTGCTTGGGTTTCTGGAAATATCATTTTTTCTAACTACTTAAACATCATGTATATCCCAAATGTCGGGGAAATCTCCATTTTTATTGCTGCATTTCTAGGGGCATTGATTGGATTTTTGTGGTACAACACTTTTCCAGCAACCATCTTTATGGGCGATACGGGAAGCCTTACTATCGGAGCATTAATTTCAGTCATCGCTATTATTGTTCGGAAAGAACTATTGATTCCTTTACTATGTGGAATCTTTTTTATAGAAACGGTATCAGTACTTATTCAAGTAGGCTATTTTAAATACACCAAGCGAAAAACTGGAATTGGGAAACGCGTGTTTAAAATGGCACCCCTTCATCATCATTATCAAAAGTTAGGTTTTCACGAAAGTAAAATAGTTGCTCGCTTTTGGATTTTAGGTATCCTCCTTGCTGTTTTAACGATTGTAACACTCAAGATAAGATAATGAAAGAAAAAATTGTCATTTTGGGTTCTGGAGAAAGTGGTTTAGGTGCTGTTTTATTGGCTAAAAAAAATGACTTTGCAGTTTTCTTGTCTGATATCAATAAAATTGATGATGAAGTAAAAAAGACCTTAAGAGAATTGGATGTTCCTTGGGAGGAAAACCAACATACACTTGCAAAAATGTTGGATGCAGCTTGGGTGGTTAAAAGTCCAGGAATTCCAAATCACTCAACAATCATAAAAAGTTTGATTGAAAAAGGATTAAAAATAATATCTGAAATCGAATTTGCTTCACGTTTTACAGAAGCTACCCTAGTTGGGATCACAGGAAGTAACGGAAAAACAACTACCTCATTAATGACCTACGATATCCTAAAAAATGCAGGATTTAATGTGGGTTTGGCAGGAAATATTGGATCGAGCTTTGCACGACAAGTTGCCACTAAAAAACATGATTTCTATGTTTTAGAAATAAGTAGCTTTCAGTTGGATGACATTATTGATTTTAACCCACACTTTGCAGTTGTCACCAACATTATACCAGATCATTTAGACCGTTACAACAATAAATTTGAGCAATACATCCAATCAAAAATGCGGATAACAGAAAATCAAACAAACAAGGAGTTTTTGTTGTTTAATGCAGATGATAATGTATTACAAGAGGCGATTAACACCTCCAATTCTAAGGCGCAACAATTTTCTTTTGGGACACGTCAACCAGCCACTACCCATTTCGAGGATAACCACATAATTATTAATAATCATCAAACTACTGATATGATAAACACTGATTCCATTTCATTTTCTGGCCGTCATAATTTACTTAATGCATTGGCTGCCAGTACGATCGCTAGCTTATTAGAAGTCAGCAAGGACGCTATTCGTGAAAGTTTATTGCATTTTAAAGGTGCTCCGCATCGGATGGAAAATGTGCTGGAGATCCAAAAAGTTCAGTATATCAACGACTCTAAAGCAACCAATGTCAATGCAACTTATTTTGCTCTAGAAAGTGTTAAGCGCCCTTTAGTTTGGATCGTGGGTGGTGTTGATAAAGGAAATGATTACAGCTGCCTTTTACCTTTAGTCCGAGAGAAAGTCAAAGGCATCATTTGTTTGGGTCAGGACAATGAAAAAATAAAGGAAGTCTTCGGAGGTGTCATTGATTTTATGTTCGAAACACAATCCATCACGGAAGCCGTTAAAGTAGCTCATAAGATTACACAACCGAAAGAAGCAGTTCTTCTTTCTCCAGCATGTGCCAGTTTTGACCTATTTGAAAATTATGAAGACAGAGGAAATCAGTTTAAAAAAGCAATTAGAAATTTATAAACCATGTTGAATGTTATAAAAGGAGATAAAGTATTGTGGGTCATCTTGGCCCTACTTGCTATTTTCTCCTTTTTACCGGTTTTTAGTGCCAGTTCCAATTTGACTTACGTCATCGGTAAAGGAACTCCTTGGGGGTATTTGACCAAACACTTAGTCATTCTAGTTATTGGGTTTGTATTGATGTTCTTGGTTCATAAAATTCCCTATAACTATTTTAAAGGTATTTCTATTTTAATGCTTCCGATAGTAGTTCTTCTTCTTGTTTACACCGCATCACAAGGAACCGTAATTGAAGGAGCAAATGCAAGTCGATGGATTCAAATTCCAATCATTGGTTTAAGCTTTCAAACCTCCACCTTAGCGTCTGTGGTATTGATGATTTATGTAGCACATTATTTATCAAAAACCGAGACCCATCGGCCCTTTTTTAAGACTTCTTTTCTTCCATTGTGGTTCCCCGTTTTTGTCGTTGTTTTTTTAATTCTTCCGGCCAATTTGTCCACCGCAGGATTACTTTTAATGATGGTATTTATATTGAGTTTTTTAGGGGGCTATCCTCTGCGATATTTACTGGGAATGATGGGTACAGCCCTACTGATTCTCCTATTGTTTTTTCTTGTCTCTAAGAGTTTTCCAGACTTGATGCCCAATCGAATTGATACGTGGATGAGTCGTGTTGAAAGTTTTTTTAATGACGATCCAGCCAATAATTATCAAATTGAAAAGGCAAAGACAGCCATTGCATCTGGGGGAGTTGTGGGTATGGGAGCAGGACAAAGTTTAATGAAAAATTTTCTTCCTCAAAGTTCTTCCGATTTTATTTATGCCATTATCGTGGAAGAATTTGGTATGCTTGGCGGAATTGGGTTGGTCATGCTCTATGTATTATTACTTTTTAGAGTTTTGGTCATTGCCAATCGAACAGAAAATATTTTTGGCAAATTGTTGGTCATTGGTTTGGGACTCTTAATTATTTTTCAAGCTTTTGTAAATATGGGAGTAGCCCTTCAGGTTTTTCCAGTTACTGGGCAGACGTTACCCATGATCAGTAGTGGTGGAACCTCTGCTTGGATGACCTGCGTCGCTTTTGGAATTATTTTAAGTGTTAGTACTTCTTTTGGTAAAAAAGAGGATGGAGCGTCACAGCTCGATATAAAAGACGATAACCCCTTATCCATTTTAAGTGAAACCCTATAAGTTTATCATATCAGGAGGCGGAACAGGGGGACATATTTTCCCTGCATTAGCCATTGCGTCTGAATTAAAGAAACGATTTGACGATGCTTCCTTTTTATTTGTTGGTGCCCTTGGAAAAATGGAAATGGAAAAAGTCCCTGCACATGGTTTTTCCATCAAGGGCGTATGGATCGATGGCTTTCAACGTTCCTTATCCCTTAGGAATCTAATGTTCCCGATTAAGTTACTTGTGAGTTTGTTCCAAGCTTATTTTATTCTAAAACGCTTTAACCCTGACATAGCCATTGGAACCGGAGGTTTTGCAAGCGGTTCTTTATTGATCGTTGCTCAATGGTTGAAAATTCCAACCTTAATCCAAGAACAAAACTCCTACCCGGGAATTACCAATAAGATTTTGGCACGAAGGGTGGATAAGATATGCGTAGCTTTTTCAGGATTAGAACGTTATTTCCCAAAGGAAAAAATACAACTCACTGGAAATCCAATTCGCCCTGAAATTCAAAATATAATGGTACAGAGTCAGGCAGCAAAATTATTTTTTGGTCTAAAAGCAACGCAAAAAACACTCTTGATATTAGGGGGCAGTTTAGGTGCTCGTAGAATAAACGAATTGGTGGCTGATCATGTGTCGTTTTTTAAAGCGGAAGGGTATCAAGTCCTTTGGCAATGTGGCTCGCTCTACTATGAAAAATATAAAGACTTATCACAAGAAGGTGTTAGAGTAGTCCCCTTTGTTGCAAAAATGGACCATGCATTTGCTGCCGCTGATTTTATTATTTCAAGGTCTGGGGCGGGAACCTTAGCCGAATTATGTAGTGTCGCAAAACCGGTTATTCTGATTCCCTCACCGAATGTTGCTGAGAACCATCAATACCATAATGCGAAAGCCTTATCTGCAAACGATGCAGCAGTTGTTATAGAAGAAATCAATTTAAACCAAAATTTTAAAACAGCATTTAAAAAATTAAGCAATTCGCCTTCTTTATTGTTAGAAATGCATCGACAATTAAAGCACTTGGCAAAACCTGATGCAGCAAAAGTAATTGTTGATCAAATTGAAGAATTATTATAAAATGGATATCAAGAAAAAGACATTTTATTTTATTGGTATTGGAGGCATTGGAATGTCTTCCTTGGTAAATTATCTTTTACTTCAAGGGCATCGCATTTATGGTTATGACAAAGTCTCTTCAACTATTACAGATCAATTAACTCAAAAGGGCGCTGAAATTATTTTTGATGCTCAACTTTCTGCTGTACCTGAGAATGCACTATCTAGCAATGTTACCGTTGTTTACACCGCAGCAATTTCAGAAGATCACCCACAGTTGATTTATTTTAAATCGCAGGGCAATCAAGTCATGAAAAGAGCGGTCTTTTTAGGAGAATTATGTAAACACAGTACAACTTTAGCAGTAGCAGGAACGCATGGTAAAACGACCACCTCCTCCATACTGACCCATATATTTTATCA
>CBFIJI010000104.1:0-7284 GCA_965662885.1 Flavobacteriaceae bacterium
GCGCAGCTGTTAATTGTTTGACCCAAAAAGCAATTTGCCCAGTATGGTAAGAATAATGTTCTACCGCATGCAAAACAAGTCCTAATCCAGTAAGGGTAAACCCTTGCACTTGATGTTCTTTAATCAATTGATCCGAGTTTGAGTTTTGGATAATTTGTTTGACCGCTTTAACAGTGGTCTTAAAATCGTTTAAAAGAGGGACTATTTTAAGTCCCTTTTGGGTAGAAAACTCCAAATCACGTTGTCTAAAATCCGGTTGCCCCCCCAGACCAGAAATTATGTACTGTGTTAAGTTCCCTTTTAAGTGAAGTATTTGATTGCCTAAACTATTAGAAACTGCATTGGGAGACTCCCAAAGTTGTGCTTCTGTCACTTTAGAAAAAGCAAGACTAAGCATACGCGTATTTTCATCAATTCTAAACAGCGCATTTTCAATAAATGATTCTGTTACACTGGTTTTCATCCGTTGTGATTTAATATATACTGTTCCAATTCTTTTAGGCTAATATAATTTTCATAGATCGCTTTACCAATAATGGTGCCTTCACATCCCAAATCAGCCAACTTAGGCAATTCTTCCATCTTCGAAATTCCCCCAGAGGCAATCAATTGAAGATTCTTAGTGGCCGCCAAAAGGTCTTTGTATAGATCGAAGGCTGGACCTTGAAGCATCCCGTCTTTACTGATGTCTGTACAAATGACTGACACAATCCCATGTTGTTGATAGTCCCGAACAAAATCGGAAAGTTTGGCCTCAGAAGTTTCTAACCAACCGTTGGTGGCGATTTTCCCCTCATGAACATCCGCGCCCAAAATAATTTTATTGGAGCCATAGGTATTGATCCATTGTTTAAATTGTTCGGGATCTTTTACGGCAATACTCCCCCCTGTTATTTGGTTGGCCCCACATTCAAAGGCTATTCGAAGGTCATCCTCTGATTTAAGTCCCCCACCAAAATCAATTTTTAAAGAGGTTTTATTGGCGATACGTTCTAAAACAGCGTGATTGACAATATGTTGGGACTTGGCACCATCTAAGTCAACCAAATGCAGGTGTTTAATCCCGTGGTATTCAAATGCTTTTGCAACTTCTAAGGGGTTTTCATTATAGGTTTTTTGCGTACTGTAATCCCCTTTTGATAAGCGAACACATTTGCCGTCTATAATGTCAATAGCGGGAATTATTTTCAAAAATTATAAAGATTTAAAAGCGTTTTTATTAAATAGTATATCGGCATTACAAATCTAACCATTAAGAACAATTAAATCAACCTCTTATGGAAAAACTGATTCTTTAACGATCTCTAATTTTAACTTGTACTGTCTGCACTAAAGACTCAAATACTTCCTTGGTCGTGAAACAAAAGCAAAGGTCTTGGAAAAATACGAGTTGACAGATTTCAAACCGGAAGATCCCTCTTCTTTAATTTTGGAAGTTAAAATGGTAAATATCCTTTTTATGCATGGTCAAACTCAATTAGGTTTTGCACCCCTCAAAACTGAAATATTGAGGAATATTTTTATCAGAAGCGGAAATTAAAAAATTCATTCTTTTCAACAGAAAACTAAAAATTCAAAAAATTAGCCAACAGACGGCTGCCGTCAGAACTGCTTTTTTCAGGGTGAAATTGAACCCCGTAAAAGTTATCTTTCTGAATAGCAACACTAAAAGGATGTCCATAGGTCGCTTGGGCAATGGTCGCCTCCATTAGCGGAACATAATAACTATGAACCAAATACATATAGCTGTTTTCTTCAATTCCTGAAAACAAGGGCGATTGTAACGTATGGATGTTGTTCCACCCCATTTGTGGAACTTTTAAAGTATCTGGAAAGCGAAGCACCTTTCCGGGAAGGATTCCTAGACCATCCGTAGCCCCTTCTTCGGTATATTCTAAAAGTAATTGCATCCCTAAGCAAATTCCTAAAACAGGTTGTTTTAACTGGGGAATCAAACGGTCAAGGCCTGCATTTTTTAGTTTCTTCATTGCACTTTTTGCTTCCCCTTGTCCCGGAAAGATTACCTTTTCAGCTGCTTGAATGACTTCAATATCAGCAGTTAAGTGCCCCTTCACCCCTAGCCGTTCTAATGCAAACTGCAAGCTGCGTACATTACCAGCGCCATAATCAATAATCGCTACTTTCATTTGTTTATAAGGTGCCTTTGGTGGAGGGTAAAATCATTTTTTCAGGATCGCGTTTTACAGCTACTTTAAGAGCTTTTGCAAAGGCTTTAAAGATGGCTTCAATTTTATGATGCTCGTTGGTGCCTTCCGCTTTAATATTTAGATTGGCCTTTGCTCCATCGGAAAAGGATTTAAAAAAATGAAAAAACATTTCTGTCGGCATTTGACCAATCATTTCTCGTTTAAATTCAGCCTCCCAAACCAACCAGTTACGCCCCCCAAAGTCTAAGGCAACCTGTGCCAAACAATCATCCATGGGTAAACAAAAACCATAGCGTTCAATACCTAACTTATTCCCCAAGGCTTTGGCAAAAGCTTCCCCCAAAACAATGGCCGTATCTTCAATGGTATGATGTTCATCCACCTCGAGATCACCTTTAACCTGTAGTTTGATGTCCATAGCTCCATGTCGTGCAATTTGATCCAACATATGATCAAAGAATGAAAGACCAGTACTGATAGTACTTTTTCCTGTACCATCAAGGTTTAATTCTAGGTGAATATCGGTCTCCTTAGTGGTTCGTTTTTCAATGACCACACGTTCTTGTAATTTTAAATAATTATAAATCTGTTCCCAATCTGTAGTGGTGCAGGCGATATCCTCATTCGTTTGAGAGCTTCTCAATTCTTCCGCACCTAAGCCACTGTCATTATTTATAAAAATACCTTTACAACCCAAATTAGTAGCCAACTCCATATCGGTAAGTCGATCCCCAATAACAAAAGAATGCGGAATATCGTAAGCAACATTATTGAGGTATTCTAGCAATAAACCGGTTCTGGGTTTCCGTGTAGGGGCGTTATCTTTAGGAAAACTACGATCAATATGAACTGCTTTAAAATGAATATCTTCCTGTTTAAATGCAGTAATTAACTTTTGGTGGGTCGGCCAAAAATCATCCTCTGGAAATGAGGAGGTCCCCAACCCATCTTGATTGGTAACCATCACCAATTCATAATCCAATTCCTTTTGAATTTTTCCTAAATAAGTGAATACTTTGGGGTAAAACACTAATTTTTCTAAGGCGTCTAACTGATAATCGTCCGGCTCTAAGGCCAAAGTTCCGTCACGATCAATAAAGAGGATTTTTTTCATTTTTTATCCATTTGTTCAAGAGCACGAATCAAGAGGGAAGTTTCCTCTACCGTTCCTATTGTTATTCTTAATGTATTTTCACACAATACTTGTTTGGAAGGATTGCGAACAATAAATCCATGTTCTACCAATTCGGCATAGCGTTGACTGCTATTGTCCACCCGAACCAAAATAAAATTGGCGTCCGATGGAAATATTTTTTTTATAAATGAGATCGTTTTTAAAGCAGTGATTAGACGTTCCTTTTGTTGAAGTATTTTTTTGACTTGATCAGCCACCACGGTTTGATTGCCTAAACGATTCATCACGGCTTTTTGGGTAAGGACATTGAGGTTGTAGGGGGCTTTGATTTTATTCATAACTGCTATAATCATGGGGTGAGCAAAGGTCATCCCAAAACGAATTCCCGCCATTCCTTGTGCCTTTGAAAAGGTCTGACACACCACGAGGTTTGGATATTTTTCTAACCAACTTAGGTAGCTGGGTTGTTGTGAAAACTCAAAGTAAGCTTCATCAATTACCAAAATCCCATTAAACGATTTAGCAAGTTGCTCTAAATCTTTTTTAGAAAAATGATTACCACTAGGATTATTGGGCGTCGGGATAAAGAGTATTTTTGAATGTTTATTGGCTTGCGCTAAAATATTTGGGACATTTAACTGAAATTCAGCGGTTAAGGGAACTTCCACTACAGCTACCCCGAATATTTTTGCAGCAACTGCATACATTCCAAAAGTGGGTGGAACAATCAGAATATGATCCTTTCCGGGTTCACAAAAGGCCAACACAAGTTGTGAAATGAGTTCGTCACTACCGTTAGAAAGATGAATATTTTCTGGGAGTATTTCCTTAAAAACGGCTAACTGTTTTTTAAGTTCGGTTTGCATGGGGTCTGGATAGCGATTGACACTGGTCGGATATGGATTTTCATTGGCATCCAACAATATCAATTTTCGACCGTCATTCACAAACTCCTCCCGAGCCGACTGGTAGGGTTGTAAGTCTTGGATCACTTTTCTAATGAGTTTTTCTACTTTGGATAGCTGCATTATTTTAAATCATTTAATCGGTACGTTATTGCATTTTTATGAGCTTCTAAACCTTCTGCAGCGGCCATTAATTCAATGGCTGGACCAATGTTTTGAATGCCTTTGGCCGTGATTTTTTGAAAGGTAATCGCTTTGGTGAAACTATCTAAATTCACCCCACTATATTGTTGTGCATACCCGTTGGTGGGAAGGGTGTGATTGGTTCCAGAGGCATAATCTCCAGCACTTTCAGGGGTGTAATTTCCGATAAATACCGAACCTGCACTAGTAACACCCTCCACATATTGGGATTCGTTTTCCATACAGATAATATAGTGTTCTGGAGCATAAAGATTGATAAAAGCAATCGCTTCCGCATCTGTATTAACGAGTATTATTTTAGAGTTTTTAAGAGCCTTTTCAGCAATGGCTTTTCTAGGTAAACGTTCTATTTGTCTTTGAATAGCTTCTTGAACAGCTAAAATTAGTGGTGGATGAGTAGTAACCAAAAGGACTTGACTGTCGGTACCGTGTTCTGCCTGTGACAGCAAATCAGCAGCAACAAAATTTGCATTCGCCGAAGCGTCAGCAACTACCAAAAGTTCACTAGGTCCAGCCGGAAGGTCGATAGCAACATGATGACGTGTGGCCATTTGTTTTGCCACATTAACATATTGATTTCCAGGGCCAAAAATTTTAAAGACCTTAGGAAGAGTCTCCGTTCCAAAAGTCATTCCAGCAATGGCTTGAATGCCTCCCACTTTAAATATTTTTGAGACCCCACAGAGCAAGGCCGTGTAGAGGATTACCTCTGGTACTTTGCCTTCTTTGTTGGGAGGCGTGCATAAGACAATTTCTTGACAACCCGCCAATACTGCTGGAACAGCTAACATTAGTAGGGTAGAAAATAATGGTGCTGTTCCTCCCGGGATATAAAGTCCAACCCGTTCAATAGGTCGCTTTTCTTGCCAGCAATCAACTCCTTCTTGGGTAGTAACACGGACAGTTGATGTTCGTTGTGCTTTATGAAACGTTTCTATATTTTCCTTGGCCATTTTAATGGCTTCTTTTAAGGCTTTAGGAACCTTGTTGTCAGCTGCTTTAATTTCTGATTCGGATACCCGCATATCGGATAAACGCAATTGATCAAACTGTTCGGTATAATTAAATATAGCTCGATCGCCTTCGGTTTTGACTGCTTTAAATATCTTTTGAACCAGCGGTTCTAAATCGGCATAGGAAGCGGTTGGACGTTGTGTTAATGAGGCCCATTCCTCAAGTTTAGGATATGAATATACTGTCATTAGAGTACCATTTTTTCAATTGGACAAACCAAAATATCTTCAGCTCCAGCAGCTTTTAATTGATCAATAACATCCCAAAAAGCTTGTTCATTGATTACGGAATGAATGGAACTCCAACCCTCACGAGCCAATGGAAGTACTGTAGGACTATTTAAAACTGGGAGAATAGCGCTAATGGCTGTAATTTTATCATTAGGTGTATTGAGTAAAATATATTTCGAGGACTTTGCACGAGTAACTGCAGAAATCCGGAACAGTATCGTATCAATAATGGCCTGTTTTTCTGAAGTTATATTCGGGGCTTGTACCAATACTGCTTCCGATGTGGCAATTTGAATGACCTCTTTTAAATTATTTTTAAAAAGGGTACTTCCACTGGAAACAATATCACAAATGGCATCTGCTAAACCAATATTAGGAGCGATTTCAACAGATCCGTTAATAATATGCAAGTCCGCAGTAATGCCTTCCTTTTTTAAATATTGCTCAACAGTTGCTGGGTAAGAAGTGGCAATACGTTTTCCTTGTAAGTCAGCAATTCCTTTAAACGGAACACCTTTTGGAACAGCAATGGAAACCCGACATTTTGAAAAACCTAGAGGTTGAATAATTTTTAACTGTTCCCCTTTTTCAACAACAAGATTTTCTCCAATAATAGCAATATCCACTACTCCATCACGAAGGTATTGCGGAATGTCTCCATTACGAAGGTATAATACTTCTAAAGGGAAATTTCGGGCGGTTGCTTTTAATTGATCTTTTCCATTTTCAATGGAGATTCCACAGTTCTTTAACAAACGAAGAGAGTCTTCATTTAGGCGACCTGATTTCTGAATGGCAATCTTTAATTTCATTTTTATCGAATAAAAAAACCCGTTTGAGCAGCTCAAACGGGTTATATTGTTAGTACATATACCAATATCACCGCGATTGAGCGAAGTTTAAATGATGGCTATGTACGTGTTTTACAAACATGCTGCAAATATATTAATTATTCTTAAAAGTAAAAACCTTTAAGCGGTCTAGTTATTCCCAAGAATAATGGGCATTCCACTTTCACCACCGCCAATAATCACCACTTTTGCATTGGGAGATTCGGATAGTTTAAGGGTAGCTTCAATTCCTTTTTCTTGAAGAATTTTATCGGAAAGAGAAGCGTTAAGAATTCGGTTGGCAGCAGCTTTACCTTCTGCATCAATACGTTGCTTTTCTGCCTCTTGTTTTGCTTTTTCGATTCTAAACTCATATTCAAGAGCTTCTTGCTCTTGGCCCAATTTACGTTCAATAGCTTCCTTAATTGCAATAGGAAGTGTTACATCACGAACCAAAACCGCATTCAATTGGATAAATTGATCTTTGACATTTTTTTCGGTTTCTTCAAAGATTTCATTTTGGATCGCATCTCGTTTACTCGAGTACAATTGTTCAGGAGTATAACGTCCAACAACGCTTCGTGCTACAGCTCTAATTTGTGGAATCAATACAATATTGACATAATTTTCCCCTTTGGTTTGGTGTAACTTTGCTAAATCTGGGTAATGTGGTTGATAAAGAACCGATACATCTAAAGAAATTTCCAATCCGTTGGAAGATAATACCTGCATATTCCCTTCAAAAACTTCTTGTTGTTTAACATTATAGACATAGACCTTGTTCCAAGGTGCAATAAT
>CBFIJI010000105.1:0-7237 GCA_965662885.1 Flavobacteriaceae bacterium
TTTGGCAAGGGAAGTTGTTTAAAAAAAGGAGGTGAATTGGCTGTAATTAGTGTGGGAACCCTTGCTACAACAGTAGCATCAGCAATTAAAAATATGGGGGATCCCGATTCTGTCGCTCATTATGATTTGGGTTTTGTCAAACCCTTGGACCAGCTCTTATTACACGAAATTTTTAATAAATACCCAAAAATTATGCTTGTTGAAGAGGGTGTGATTATGGGAGGATCAGGAAGTGCTGTTTTGGAGTTTGCAGCACAAAACAACTACACGAGTCCTGTAAAAATATGTGGTATTGAAGATGACTTTATTAACCACGGAGCGATGGCCGAACTCTATGATAAAAATAATTTAAGTATTCAAAAAATAACTGAAAATATCCAGCAACTCATAAAAATTAAAGCCTAATTCTCGTTTAATAACCGTACTGATTTTTTAAATTTAACAAAACATTTCCATGAATGACCAAAAAAGGCTTTTTCTACTTGATGCCTATGCGCTAATTTTTAGAGGCTACTATGCTTTTATCAAAAATCCACGGATCAACTCCAAAGGCATGGACACCTCAGCCATTTTGGGCTTTATGAATTCCCTAATAGATGTCATTAAACGCGAAAAACCAGATCATTTAGCAGTTGCCTTTGACAAAGGCGGTTCTGCCTTGAGAACAGAAATGTTTGAGGAATACAAAGCCAATCGTGACGAAACTCCAGAAGCCATTCGAATTGCCGTTCCTTATATTCAAAACATCCTTAAGGCGATGCATATCCCAGTGATCGAAAAAGAAGGTTTTGAGGCTGATGATGTTATTGGAACTTTGGCAAAGCAAGCTGAAAAAGAAGGTTTTAAAACCTTTATGGTCACCCCAGATAAAGACTTTGCACAATTGGTGTCAGAAAATATCTTTATGTATCGCCCGGCACGTATGGGAAATGGTATTGAAATTTGGGGTATTCCAGAAGTCCAACAAAAATTTGAAGTGGAAGATCCACTTCAGGTGATTGATTATTTGGGAATGATGGGCGATTCTGCTGATAATATTCCTGGACTTCCGGGTGTGGGAGATAAAACCGCTAAAAAATTCCTGAAAGAATTTGGCAGTATGGAAAAGCTTTTGGAAAACACCCATACTCTTAAAGGGAAAATGAAGGAAAAGATTGAAGCCAACAAGGACCTTGGGATACTTTCCAAAACTTTAGCAACAATCATTTTAGATGTTCCTGTAAGTTTTATGGCCGAAGACTATGCGCTGAGCACACCCAACTTAGCAGAGGTTCAAAAAGTGTTTGAAGAACTTGAATTCAGACGTTTAAGTGAGAGTATCCATAAACTGTTTTCTGCAGAAACACCCAATTCTCCTACTATACCCGAAAAAGTAAGCAAAGCTCCAACAAACACCACGCAGTTTGACTTGTTTTCAACGCCTGGAAGTGGAAGTAATCCAATAGAAAGCATCACCGATCGGAAGGATCTAAAGTCAAACCAACACTGGTATCAACTGGTTAATACGCCCAAAAGTCGTGAGTTGTTGTTAAAGCATTTATTAAATCAAAAGACCGTTTGCTTCGATACGGAAACAACCTCACTAAACGCCTTAGAAGCCGAATTGGTTGGTATTGCCTTCTCATGGACAAAGGGGAAAGGTTATTATCTTGCCCTGCCAAACAATCATGAAGAGGTAGCTTCCCTTCTTGAACCATTTAAAGTGTTTTTTGAGCATACTTCTATCGAAAAAGTTGGGCACAACTTAAAGTATGATTTAAAAGTCCTTCGTAATTACAATATTGAGGTGGTTGGGCCATTATTTGACACCATGGTCGCTCATTACTTGATTAATCCAGATATGCGACACAGTATGGATATTCTTGCAGAAACCTATTTGAATTACACACCACAATCAATCACTGAGTTGATTGGAAAGAAAGGAAAAAATCAGGGAAGTATGCGCGATGTTCCTGTGGAAGCTCAAACAGAATATGCTGTTGAAGATGCAGATATCACCCTTCAACTTAAAAATCATTTTGAAACGGAATTGACATCTGCCAATACATTAAAACTCTACAAAGAGGTCGAGCTACCCTTAGTGGAAGTGCTAACAGCTATGGAGTGCGAAGGAATTAACTTAAATACTCCCTTTTTAAATAACTTATCTATAAAACTTGCCGAGGACATTCAACGTTTGGAAACGGCTATTTTTGAACAGGCTGGAGAAACGTTTAATTTGGCTTCTCCAAAACAGTTGGGAGAAATTCTTTTTGAAAAACTGAAATTGGTGGCCAAACCAAAAAAAACCAAAACAGGACAGTACTCAACTGCGGAAGATGTACTATCGTATCTTGCAAAAGAGCACCCTATTATTGCTGAAGTACTTGAATGGCGATCCCTTCAAAAATTACAAACCACTTATGTGGAAAGTCTTCCCAAAGAAGTAAATCCAACCACAGGGCGTGTTCATACAATATACAATCAAGCGGTTGCAGCTACTGGGCGTTTAAGCAGTAATAATCCCAACCTCCAAAACATCCCCATTAGAACAGAACGGGGGCAAGAAGTTCGGAAAGCGTTTATTCCCAGAGATGAGAATCATATTCTTATGGCTGCAGATTACTCACAAATTGAATTACGCATCATCGCTGCTTTGAGCAAAGATGAGGGGATGATCGAAGCGTTTCAAAATAAAGAAGACATTCACCGCGCTACTGCTGCAAAAGTATTTGGGGTTCCTCCTGAGGAGGTTACTCGCCAACAACGTAGCAACGCCAAAACGGTCAACTTTGGAATCATTTATGGAGTGTCTGCCTTTGGTTTGAGTCAACAAACCGACCTCAATAGAAACGAAGCCAAAGAATTGATTGAAACTTATTATGCTACCTATCCTAAACTAAGGGCCTATATTCAAGATCAAATTGACTTTGCCCGGGAACACGGTTATGTAGAAACTGTTTTAGGACGACGTCGCTATCTAAAAAACATCAATTCTCAAAATGCCATTGTACGTGGAGGAGCTGAACGAAATGCCGTTAATGCCCCAATTCAAGGAAGTGCAGCAGACATCATCAAGTTAGCCATGATTCATATTCATCAAAAAATTCATGTGGAAGGATGGCAATCTAAAATGCTTCTTCAAGTCCACGATGAATTGGTCTTTGATGTCCCTAAAAACGAATTAGAAAGCTTTCAAATGATGGTGAAAAATGAAATGGAAAAGGCCTTTTCTCTTGAGGTTCCTCTTGTTGTAGATATCGGCACAGGAAACAACTGGCTGCAAGCTCATTAAATGTTAATTTTTTATTTTAATACTACTTATTAATAAAAAAGTGTAATTTTGTTTGTGTATCAAATTATGTTTATTATAATAATTTTTAATAAACAGCCTCAAATACAACTATTATTAAGTTATGAAGCCCCTAATAACGCAAGGTTTACTATTCCTTAGTTTGATTTTATGTAGCCATGTTTATTCACAAATAAAAATTGGTAAAAATGTACGTGAGGTTTCTCCATTTGCTCTTTTAGAATTAGAAAGCACGGACAAAACTTTATTAATCCCAAGAATGACGACGGCTCAGCGTGATGCCGCATTTAATGCAGAAGCACCCGTTGGATTAATTATCTACAATACGGACTTAAATAGTTTACAATTTTACAGAAAAAAAGGGACTAACAATGAGGCCTCAGTTGGCAAATTTTGGGAAAATACTACCAACAATAAAATACCTACACGATATAATGCTCCTCAAATTAAAGAAGTTGGAAGTGTTTATTTTAACTTAAGTGATAAAACCCTTTACATTTGGGATGGTTCAGAATGGCAAACCGTTAAAAGCGAACCAACAAACGGTAACAATCAAAAATTAGAGCTTTCAGGCTATAAATTGTCCATTTCAGGAGGGAATACAGTGACACTTCCGAGCGCAAATGATTCAGATAACCAGCAACTAAACTGGGAACCTACAAAAAAACTATTAAGCATAAATGGGGGGAATGAAGTCAACCTTAACAGTCTTCAAGATCTCATAAAAGGATATGGTAATCCTACTATACAAAATGCTGAAAACAATGATGTTTATGTAGATATTAACACGGGTAAACTCTATGTTTTCAATAATAATGAATGGATTACTCCTACCTATACTGATTATGGAAATAATGGTGGTAGTGGTAACACTAATACCAATGATGGAAATGGCAGCAATGTATATCCCTACACTTTCAACAATGGGATAGAAATAAATTTAAGCAATCAAGTCGGATTAGGGGGCACATTGATACGTCCTACTGAAATCGTTACAACCGCCTCGAATACACTTGCTTTTGTCGGGTTACAAAATAGCGTAAATGAGACAGATCTTAGTATTGTAGTTCAAGACAATACGACAAATGTCATCAAAAAAATTCCAGCATCAAGCTATCTCAATGAAGAAATTACATCCTTAACCCATGCACAAGAAGGCCAATTATTATTTGACACCCCCTTACCCATCGAAAGTAGAAACAAAGTCAATGTATATCGGAATGGTGTCAGAATAGATTTTACAGTTATAAGCAATAGTATGATTGAAATAGAAGCCGAAGCGATCTGTTATCAAAATGATGAAATCCGCATTGTACAATTTTACTAAATTTTAAAATGAACCTTAATTACTCTTTTTATATATAACAACAACCCCCCCCCAAATTTTTTTATAATGAAAAACAATTATTTACATTTTGTTCTGGTAGGTTTACTCCTTCTTTTTGGAACAACGATTAGCGCCCAACAATTAACTGGCGACATTAGCAAACAAAACTCAGGAACCGTAAGTGGATCTGTAAAATTAATTGACAATAAGGGTACTATAAAGTACTTGCAAGTTGCCAACGGTTTAACATCTTTAACCAACACAACTTTGGACAAAACCACCACAACTTGGCAGTTGGGTGGGTCATTAACAGACGATACTTATATTGATGTTAATGGTCAAGTTTTTGGGTTAGACGGAATCAGTCTAGCAGCTTCCAATACAGCATCTGTGGATGCAATAGATGGAAGTTCACGTGGAACTGGAACTGGGTGGACACTTTTAGTTCGTGATGAAGCTACGGGAGCCATTCAAAAATTAAAGGCAACAGACCTTATCCAAAGCGGACATACCACTAAAGAACTTGATGCAGACGCTAGTACAGACATTATAATTCCAGCCACAGGGGTCTCTCCAAGCTTTAAGCAAGTTTGGGTCTATCGAAATGGTGCCAAACTAATCGCCAATACGGATTATACAGTATCAGAAAACCAAGTTACTGTATTGATTAGCAGTTTAACTGAAGCCTATAATGATGATTTTTTTGAAGTGCATTGGATTAAATAACCTCAAAAGAATCTTAGGAAACTTTTCATAAGCGTCATCAATTGGAAATGGGTCTTAAACACTCCCCTTTAAGCCCATTTCAAGTGATGATATGTTCTTCTTATTCGGTTACAGTTAAAAAAGGGATTTATCTAAGTCGTAAAAAACCGAAAAGGTGGTTAAACAAAAAAGAATACAAAATTATTGGAGAGTCCCACTCATAATATTTGCTGTAATACATACGACTGCTGCACAGCAATCAACAGTTATAGATCATAAGGGAAATAAAAAAGTTATCAGCTCAAACCGAGTAACAACAACAACAGCAACACCAACAGATGCCGTAATGGACGATTTATGGTTTGACACCAATAACTCAGACAACGTCATCACAAGGGTATATGATGGAACCGTCTGGAAAGACATCACACAGAACGTTTGGAAAGTTAATGGAAATAGCGGGACCAACAGTTCAAATAATTATCTTGGAACGACAGATCTTCAATCAGTCGTTATAAAATCAAATAATATCAAACGGTTGATTGTTCCTGCAACAGCAACAAACAACAGTGTAGTCCTATTTAGTAATCCAGGCTTATTCTCAGGTCAAGCAAGCAATACTTCAGCATTTTTAGGCATTGAACCCGATAATCTTGGAAATTCAATTTCACGTTTTCGAATTTCTGCTGGAAAAGAGGACAGTCGTGATGACGAACAAGGAGCTAGTATCGATTTGAATGGAAATTCAACTACTGAAAAAGCTGGCGTGATAAGTCTTATGGCCGGTAAAAGTGCTTCTCAGAGCTCTACAGCCATTGAATTTTTAACCAATAGTAATGGAAATAATCAACTCACTGCAGCGGTAATTACAGGAGAAGGAAAATTTGGCATTGGAACAGAAACCCCTAAGTCAGCTTTTGAAGTTGGAGTTCCATCCAATCATTCGGGGCCAATTATTTTGGGTGGAAACAATTTAAATAATGGGGTAACAGGAGGTAGTTTTTCTGTTGTCTTTGGAGCTACAAATTCTGCTACAGGAGATTATACCTCAATTACAGGTGGAAGAAATAATAGTGCCACAGGAAGGTATTCAACAATCCTTGGCGGAAGTGATAATACAACTTCTGGAGAATATTCAACAGTTAGTGGTGGACGCAGTAATAGTGCCTATTCCTATGGTGAATGGGTTGGGGGACTCTATAGTGAAAGCTATGTTCCTAATAGCATTAACGGATGGAATGCAGATGATCGGTTGTTTGTTATTGGTAATGGAAAAAATAGCGGTGAACGCAATAATGCGGTCACTATCTTAAAAAGTGGTGCTGTGGGGATTGGCGTATCTTCGTCAAATATCATCTCTGAAAATATGTTAACTGTTAATGGGAATATTGTTGCAGTGGCACAGGGAACATTACAACCCGATTATGTTTTTGAATCCTACTTTGATAAACGGTCAAAATACAACCCCAGCTATCGAATGCTTTCATTGGATGAAATAGAAGCTTTTATTAGAAAAAATAAACATCTCCCAGGAGTTCAAAGTCGTGCAGATATTAAAAAGAAACAGGTATGGAACATTTCAGAAAACGTACGGACAAACCTAGAAAAAGTAGAAGAGCTATATCTATATACTATTTTACAAGAGAAAAAAATTAACGCTCAAAAGGAACTGCTTGAACAGCAAGAATTACAAATAAAAAGCTTAGAGTCTTTCATAACAGAACAAAATAAAGTATTTAGAGCAACTTTAAAACGTTTGAAAAAGCTGGAAAAGAAAGTATTTAATGGGGAAAAATGACTTCGCTTATAATTAGGTCCTTTTTTAAAAAGTTTTGCTTTAAAAAAACTCGCATAAAAGAATAGTAATCCAAAATGTTTTTCCAAGTTTATAATAATTTGTTCTTTGATGTATA
>CBFIJI010000106.1:0-7020 GCA_965662885.1 Flavobacteriaceae bacterium
GATCCAGCAACCCTTCCTGAAACACAACCTGATTTTAAAAAGCAATATTTAGAAGCTCACTTCAGCAACAAAGGACGTGGCGGAAAAACGGTTACTATCATTAAGGGTTTTGAGGGCCCTTTATCCGATCTAAAATCACTTGCCAAAACCTTAAAGCAGGAAATTGGTGTGGGTGGAACAGTCAAAAATGAGGAAATCATAATACAAGGGAATTATCGTGATGTCCTGATGAAGCGACTTATAGCAATGGGGCATGATGTAAAACGCGTAGGTGGATAAAGCTAAATTGATATTGAATAAAGATGGGAGTGTTTATCACTTGGGTCTTTTGCCCCAGGAGATTAGTTCTACTATTTTAACGGTTGGTGATCCAGATCGTGTACCCAAGATATCTCGCTTTTTTGATCATATTGAATTTCGTAAACAAAAAAGAGAAATTTGCACCCATACCGGACATTATCGAGGGAAACGGCTGAGCGTTATCTCCACCGGAATGGGAACCGATAATATTGATATCGTTTTAAATGAATTGGATGCCTTGGTCAATATCAACTTAACCACTGGAGAACCTAAAACACGACTTACCCCCTTAACCATAATCCGTTTAGGAACTTCTGGCGCCATCCAACCCGAAAGTGTCCTTGGGGAAATACTACTCAGTGAATACGCTGTTGGTGTAGATAATCTGATGACTTTTTATGACCAAAAAGAGTCTATTAGGACGCCGTTTTCAAACAGCCTCTACCGCTATTTTAAAAAATACTTTCCAGAGGTTACGCCCTATATCGCAAAGGCCGACCCAGAACTCATGCAGCATTTTAATACCGTTGATTTTAAAAAGGGAATAACGGTTACTCATCCGGGTTTTTATGGCCCTCAGGGACGGGAGTCCCGTTTAGAGCTTCGTTACCCATCATGGGTGGAAGTCTTAAAAGGGTTTGCCTTTGAGGGACAACAACTGACCAATTTTGATATGGAAACGGCAGGAATACTTGCACTCTCGTCATTGATGGGGCATCGTGCATTATCAATCAATGTGATTTTAGCCAATCGTTGGACAGGTACCTTTAGTCCCCAACCGGAAAAAGATACTGAACGAATGATCGCAAGTGCTTTAGAACGAATATCACTCCTCTAATTTCCATTCAATAGGAAGTTTCCCCTGCTCGACTAAAAAGCGGTTACATTGACTAAAGTGCTTATTTCCAAACCAATACCCACGATTAGCACTTAAAGGGGAAGGATGGCCAGAGGTGAGAATATGATGCTTTTGAGCATCGATAAGTGCCGCCTTTTTTTTAGCAAATCCACCCCAAAGTAAAAACACAACCCCTTCAGTTTCTTCAGAAACCGTTTGAATCACCGCATTGGTAAATTCTTCCCAGCCTTTTTTTTGGTGACTCCCCGCTTGATGTGCTTGTACAGTAAGGGTAGCATTGAGCAATAATACTCCTTGTTTTGCCCATGAGGTTAAATTTCCGTTTTTAGGATAAGAAATACCTAAATCAGTTTCAATCTCTTTAAAAATATTGATTAATGACGGAGGATGTGCGACACCATTAGGGACAGAAAAACAAAGACCATGCGCCTGTCCTGGTCCATGATAAGGATCTTGACCAATAAGGACCACCTTAACGTTTTCTAAAGGACATTGATTAAATGCGTTAAAAATATCTTTCCCCTGTGGATAACAACGTTGTATTTTGTAAGCGGATTTGACAAATTGAGTCAATGCATGAAAATAGGGACGTTTAAATTGGGAGTGCAAGACCTTTTCCCAACTCGGATGTATTTGCACCTGCATGAATTTATTACTTTTGTAGGCGAAGATAAAAAATTGCAATGGGTTATATCCCGAAGAAAACACTTGAAGATTTAGAATTACTCGAAGTGCTCAAGCAACTTTCAGGTTTTGCTGTGACTCCATTAGGTAAAAATGCTTGTTTAGCGCTTGAGCCGATGTACGAAAATTCGATGATTGAAAAACAATTGTTTCTTGTTTCGGAGTTTCAAGCTTCTTTTGACAATGACAATCGAATTCCCAATCATGGTTTTGATGATCTTTCTGATATCTACCCTTTACTGAAGGTAGAAAATAGTGTACTGGAAATTGAAGCCTTCCGCTCAATTGCCACTACCACTGAAACCATCAATACACTACTTCTTTTCTTTAAAAAGTTTAAGACCTATTACCCCAATATCTTTGAAATGGGCGAAGATATCGAGGTCAATAAAGAGATTAAAAAAGAGGTTGATAGCATCATTGATCGTTTTGGAGAAGTACGCAATAATGCCTCTGAACCACTTTACAAAATCCGAAAAGAAATTCAGCAATTACGTGGTAAAATTAGCAGTAGTTTCAACAAAGCATTAACCCATTACAACAATTTGAACTTCTTGGATGAAATTCGGGAATCAGTGCTTGAAAATCGACGTGTTCTTGCGGTCAAAGCCATGCACCGTCGAAAAGTCAAAGGAGGAATTATGGGGAGTTCCAAAACTGGAAGTATTGTTTTTATTGAACCGGAACAAACTCATATTTATTCTCGAGAACTGCAAAATTTAATCTTTGAAGAAACAGAAGAGATTAAAAAAATACTGGCACAACTTACGGACTATATGCGTCCTCTTTTACCGTTGATTCAACAACATCAGGGTTATCTTTTACAATTAGATACCATATATGCCCGAGCTCGTTATGCTCAAGAAATTAATGGTGTTCTACCGAAGATCAATAATGAAGAAAAGACCATTCATTTAAAAAAAGCATTTCATCCACTGCTACTGTGGTCCCATCGTTTGGAAAATAAAACGACATACCCGCAAGACATTGATCTTCATTTGGACAAAAGAATCATTGTTATTTCTGGACCAAATGCAGGTGGGAAAAGTATTACCCTTAAAACGGTTGGTTTATTGCAATTAATGATTCAAACAGGTATATTAATTCCTGTACATGAACGAAGTTCCATTTGCTTTTTCGATCGAATTTTAACGGATATTGGTGACAATCAATCCATTGAAAACCATCTTAGTACATATTCCTATCGCTTAAAAAACATGAAGCGATTTTTAAAGCATTGCAATGAGCATACTCTTTTTTTAATTGACGAGTTTGGAACAGGATCAGATCCCGAATTAGGAGGTGCCCTAGCAGAAGCCATTTTGGAAGAGTTTTATAATCATGGTGCTTTTGGTTTAATCACCACCCACTATTCCAACTTAAAAGCTTTGGCAGATGAAAAATCTTCGATGTGCAATGCTAATATGCAATTTGATCGCAAGACTTTAGAGCCTGTATTTAAATTGATTATGGGAGAAGCTGGAAGTTCATTTACATTTGAAGTGGCACAAAAAAATGGCTTACCATTTCGTCTGATCAATAGGGCTAAGAAAAAAATTGAACGGGGGAAAGTTCGTTTTGATGCTACCATCGCTAAACTGCAAAAGGAACGCAGTGAAATGACAAAAACCAATAATTCATTAAAAGATAAAGAGGGTATCGTTGAAAAAGAATCAGAACGTTTGGTGGAATTGAATGCCAAATTAAAAACAAAGCTGATTCGCTATCAGGAATTATATGATCATAATCAACGTATGATTGTTTTAGGAAATAAAGTCAATGATATAGCGGAACGCTTTTTCCATAATAACAAAAAAAGACCCCTCATTGGTGAACTCTTAAGTGTCGTAGAATCAGAAAATTCAAAGCGGAAAAGAAAATCAGCAGTAGTGGCTAAAAAAGAAAAAGCGGTAAAAAAACAAGTGGCACAAGAAGCTGAAAAAGAAATTGTTTCTATCCGAAAGGAAAAGAAAAAGAAAAAAACACCTCCTCCTACTCCACCAAAACCAAAGGTTAAACTTAAGGTTGGTGATCGTGTCCGTTTGCTCGATGGAAAATCGGTTGGGAGTATCGACTTGATTGAAAAAAATAAAGCGGTTGTTAATTATGGGATGTTTACTACCCGAGTTGGTTTAGATCAATTAGAATTTGTTCAATGAAACAGCTACCAGACACTCTTTTGTTTTTTGACGGTCATTGCCCATTTTGTCATTTTTGGGTACGTTTTCTTTTAAAAAATGACACTTCAAAAAAAATTCATTTTGCTCCATTGGAAGGGCCTACTGGGAAAAATTTCTTGGCCCAACGAAATCTAAACGGAGAAGATAGCTTGGTGCTATGGCAACCCAACAAAGCGTATTATACGAAGTCTCAAGCTGTTTTTGAGATAACTCGTATGCTTGGAGGGGGCTATCATCTCTTTCGTATTTTTTCTGTTCTCCCTACTGCCTTTACTGATGCTGTATATTCCTTTGTAGCAAAAAATCGCTTTAGATTTCAAAAACGCTACGAAAGCTGTCCCCTACCCGACCCTGCTGTTAGAGATCGTTTTGTAGAATAAAAAAACATCGTTGAAATTGAGGTCTTATTTCTTTTCTTTGGGATAATTATCATCCCATTTTTTCTCTATTGGTGGATCATTTAATTTTCCAACCGATTTTGCTACCAACATAGAAACCGCAGCATCTCCAGTTACATTGGTGATGGTACGACACATATCTAACGGACGATCGATTGCAAAAATCAACGCCAAACCTGCTTCTGGAATTCCAGCTTGTCCAAGGACAATGACCAACATAACCATTCCAGCACCTGGGACTGCAGCTGCGCCAATAGAGGCTAAAGTTGCGGTTAAAATAATCCCCAACTGGGTTCCTAAGCTAAGATCTAAACCAAACGCTTGTGCAATAAATACAGCAGCTACAGCTTGATACACACTGGTTCCGTCCATATTAATTGTTGCACCAATGGGTAAGACAAAACTGGCCACTTCTTCATCTACCCCTAAATGTTCCTCCACACGTTCCATCGTTACTGGAAGTGTTGCTGCGCTTGAACTGGTTGAAAACGCCAATAATTGTGCTGGAGAAATTCCTTTAAGGAAAAAGCTAGGACTTGTTTTGGTAAATACTTTAACGAGGATGACATAAACAACGATCATTAATCCCAAACCTATGAGTAGTGTTATTGCATAAATGCCCAACGCTTGAAATAAATCCAAACTAGGTGATTCAACGACCAAGGCTGCTAAGAGAGCAAAAACACCATACGGTGCTGTTAACATGATTAAATCAATGAGTTTTAATATGACTTCATTAAAGGAATCGAAGAAATCCTTGACAGGTTTTGCTTTTGCTTCCGGAAGTAAGATCAATCCAATACCAAAAAATACTGCAAAAAAGATGACTTGAAGCATATTTCTGTTGTTGGTTGTCGCTTGAAAAATATTGTCAGGAACCAAGTCAATGACAGGTTGTAGAGGACCCGTTTGTAACTGCTTTTGTGCAGCTGCTTGTTTTTCCGAGGCATCCTCTTGATAGGCTATAAGCAATTCTTCTCTTGTTTCTTCTTTAATGCTCTTTCCAGGCTTAATAGTATTTACCAAAACCAAACCAAGGATAACGGCTAAAATGGTTGTACACAAATAAATTCCAATAGTACGAGACCCAATGGTAGAGAGTTTGGAAATGTCTTTAAGATCAGAAACACCTTTAATCAACGATCCCAAAATTAAGGGCATCGCAATGAGTTTAAGTGCGTTGATAAAAATGGTTCCAAAAGGCTTAATCCAATCGGAGATTAAATCGGCTCCAAAAGAGGTAAAAGAAAGGCCAACGCCAAGAAGTACTCCAGCAAGCATTCCCAATAGAATTTGCCAATGTAGTGCTATTTTTTTCATGTGATTATTTTTTAATGGTACGGTTTAATAATGAAAAGTCAGCTAAGACCAGTGCAGCCATTGCTTCAACAATAGGTACAGCTCTAGGAACAACACAGGGGTCATGCCTTCCTTTTCCTTGCATTTCTACTTTTTCCCCTTTATTATTAATAGTTTCTTGTGCTTGCATAATGGTGGCAACGGGTTTAAAAGCCACTTTAAAATAAATGTCCATCCCATTGGAAATCCCTCCTTGTACACCCCCAGAAAGGTTGGTTTGTGTGGTGCCATCTTCGTTATAAAGATCGTTGTGTTGGCTACCTTTCATTTCAGCGCCTGCAAACCCACTCCCATATTCAAAACCTTTTACAGCATTGATAGAAAGCATGGCCTTCCCAAGAGCAGCGTGTAATTTATCAAAAACAGGTTCTCCAAGTCCAACTGGAACATTTTGAATGACACAACTGATAACCCCTCCAACGGTATCTCCAGCTTTACGGATATCTTTTATATAATTTTCCATAGTGGTTGCCATTTCGTGATCAGGACAACGAACGGGATTCTTTTCGATGACTCCAAAATCAAAGTCACGGTAATTTTTTTCCAATTTAAGGGGTCCTACTGCAGATACGTAGGCATTAATTTTAATCGAGGCTAAAAACTGTTTTGCAATGGCGCCAGCTACTACCCTACTTGCTGTTTCTCGAGCAGAACTTCTACCACCGCCACGATAGTCACGGATACCGTATTTTTGATCATAGACATAATCGGCATGGGAAGGTCGATAGCTATCTTTGATATGCGAGTAATCTTTTGATTTTTGGTTGGTGTTATGAATTGCAAAACCAATAGGTGTTCCTGTGGTCTTACCTTCAAAAATTCCCGAATAAAAAACAACTTCATCAGGTTCTTTTCGTTGCGTAACAATTTTCGACTGTCCAGGTTTTCTTCGATTTAACTCTTTTTGAATGGCCTCTAAGTCTAGGGTGATTCCTGCAGGGCAACCGTCAATTACTCCCCCTAAGGCGGGTCCATGTGATTCTCCAAAAGAAGTTAACTGAAAAATTTTACCAAATGTGTTTCCTGACATGCTTTATAACTGAATATCAAATATAACGTGAAAGTTTTAATTGTTGGTCTTCCATTTGTTTTTTAAACGAGTGCCTGTTTAAGAATGGATACCGGATGCATTGCGTTTCGTTGTGTACCTTCGGCTATTTGATGTCGACAACTGGTTCCATTGGCTGCAATAATGTGGTTAATTTCTGTTTTTCGAATTGCTGGAAAAAGTCGTTCTTCT
>CBFIJI010000107.1:0-6853 GCA_965662885.1 Flavobacteriaceae bacterium
GGTCTTGATAAAATACAGTTACCTAGATATCCGATTTTTTTGCTTTGTAAATGACATTAAGTGCCAAGCCAAAAATGACTAAAAAAGTACCCAAAAGATGCAAAAAGGTATAGGTTTCTTTAAAGAGAAAGACCCCAAATGAAAGGGTGACGATAACCTCAACATATTTAAAAGGTGCCACCATGTAAGCCTGTGCGTTTTGAAAAGCTTTAGTCATAAAAAGTTGACCAAAATAGCCAAATATTCCTAGTGACAATAAAAGTAAGAGGTCAGAAGATGAGGGCGTTTTCCAAGTAAAAATACTCCCTACTCCCCCTACAAGGGTCGCAATTATCATAAAATAATGAACCACAACCACGGGATGATCTTCTTTACCAATCATGGAAATTAAAATATAAACCACCGCAGAAAAAAAAGCTGCTAAAAGAACAAGTAATAATCCAAAAGAATTTAAACTAGTATCGAACCCTTTGATTAGTGCTACCCCTAAAAAGGCAACTAAAAAAAATACCCATTGGATATTTTTAATTTTTTCCTTGAGAAAAAAGACCGCCAATATTGCTGCAAAAATGGGTGCTAAGTAACGTAATGTAACAGCGCTACCAATGGAAATATAATGAATAGCACCAAAAAAAAGCGACATCGAGGTCACTCCAAACAAACCGCGAAATACCAAAAGCTTTTTTTGATTTCCCCAAACGTTAATTTTTTTGTATTTCAAATAAGTAAAGGTCAAAAACAAAGAACCAAGCGCTCTAAAAAAAACCAATTGAAACGTATCGTAATGAACCAAATACTTGATCAATGCATTCATTAATGCAAATGAAAAAGTGCTTAAAAGCATATAGCGGATAGCGGGGTAAAGAGATTGCACTTTTTTTTTACAAATATGACCAAATAACACCAAATAAACTAATTCATAAAACTGCCAATAATTTGAATAAGGTCTGAATCATTAAATAGTATATTCGTTTAAAATATATTCAATGAGCGAAACCATTCCTTTTTTAAGTCTTTCTTTTTTGATTGCTGCTAGTTGTAGCTTTTTTCTTGGAATTGCAAAGTCAGGGGTTAAAGGTCTGGCTGCATTAATTGTCACAGGATTAGCGCTTGTTTATGGCGCTAGAGAATCTACGGGGATTTTGATGCCTTTATTAATTTGTGGCGATGTATTTGCGGTAATCTACTACAAACGCCATGTAAAATGGTATTACATTAAAAAATTACTGCCTTGGATGATTGCTGGGGTTTTGATTGGTGTTGTTGGAGGCGAATCTATAGATGAACGGAACTTTAAATTTTGGATGGCCATTATCATTCTGATTAGTGTTCTTATGATGTATTATTTTGAAACTAGAAAAAACAAACAAATTCCAACCCATTGGAGTTTTGGAGGAGTGATGGGGATCATGGCCGGCTTTACAACCATGGTCGGAAATTTGGCAGGAGCTTTTGCCAACATTTATTTTTTGGCCATGCGACTTCCTAAAAACGAATTTATTGGAACAGCAGCATGGTTATTTTTTATTATCAACCTCTTTAAAGTTCCTTTTCATATTTGGGTATGGGAAACAATGGATACTACTGCTTTTAAAATCAGTTTAAGCTTAATTCCCTTCTTACTTCTCGGTCTTATCTCTGGAGTGCAATTGGTCAATAAAATAAATAACACCACCTATAGAAAGCTGATTTTAATTTTAACAGCCATAGGTGGATTACTGATTTTATTCCGATAATAGCAGCTTTAATGTCTTAGTAGTAAAATAATTTTTAACTTGTTTAGGTTTGTCATTGTTTTTAAACAATAAATTAAGACTCGCCGCATCGTTCTTAAAATTGAATAATAGCCCTCTAAAACAACAAATTTGAAAAGACGTACGTTTATTAACCACTCCGTAAACAGTGGGTTTGGAATGCTCATTGCTCCTCCCTTCTTAGCTTCTTGTAATAATAATCAAAAGGATATGGGACCCAATACTATTTCACCAATTTCGATCAGCACATGGAACACCTCTAGTGCCAATTCTCTGGCAGGAAACGCCTTAATGAAAGGAAAAACTGCCTTAGATGCAGCTATTGAAGGTGTAGCCTTTGAAGAAATGAACAAGTCAAATACTACCGTGGGATGGGGTGGTGCTCCAGATCGTGATGGAAATGTTAGTTTGGATGCTTGTGTTATGGATGATAAAGGAAATTGTGGAGCAGTTCTTGCTGTTCGCGATGTCGTTCATGTTGCAGCACTTGCCCGCGATGTAATGGAGAAAACACCTCATGTAATTCTTGCAGGTGAAGGGGCAAGAAAATTTGCCCTAGCTCAAGGGTATAAAACAGAAAATCTACTGACAGAAGATTCCAAAAAAGCCTGGCAAGAATGGCTTAAAAAAGGGAATTACGCCCCAGAAATCAATGTTGAAAACCACGATACTATTGGGATACTTTGTCGTGATCAATGGGGTAATCTATCTGGTGCATGTACCACAAGTGGTCTTGCTTATAAAATGATGGGGCGTGTGGGTGATTCTCCCATCATTGGATCAGGATTGTTCATTGATAATGAAGTTGGAGGTGCAGTGGCAACTGGAATGGGAGAAGAAGTCATTAAAACGGTAGGTAGCTTTTTAATTGTAGAGTTAATGCGGCAAGGAAAAAGTCCTCAAGAAGCCTGCGAAGAAGCTATCGACAGAATTGTCACAAAACAAAAAGGAAAGCCCTCTTTTCAAGTCGCTTATATCGCCATGAATAAAAGTGGTGCTGTTGGTGCTTCTAGCATCCATGCTGGGTTTAGTTATATGAAATACGAAAACAATGTCAATGAAAATATAGTTCCAAGCTCAAAATTCAACGCTTAATTTATTTCTCAAGTATTATAAGTATTAAAAAAATAAACACCTTAAAATAAGTAAGATTCATCAGTAAGGTAATTTGATCTGCCATTAAAAAAAGGAATTATCCTAAAGTTTAAAAATCATCTTCAAAAAAAACACCATAGCATCAAATAAAAAAGAAATTTAAGATTTTACCTGTGCTACAATAGCACTAATCGCCTTTTTATCCGAAGAACCTATCGGCTGTTGCAAAAAAGAAAAATTTGCATTGATTCCTGAAGGAATGGTCAATGGAGGATGTGCTTTAAATGCAGAAAAGTGAAGTGCTTCAAAGCCAGCATTTTTAAATAATTCACAATTTTCAGGGCGTATTCCCCCACCAGGCATTATTGTAATTCTTTTCTTACTTAATCCTAGTAATTTCTTGAGCAGTGGTAAGCCTAAAACTGCATTTTCTTGTTGACCAGAAGTCAATATCCGTTGAAACCCTAAATCTATCAATTCTTCCAAACTGCTTTCAGGATTCAAAACAACATCAAACGCTCGATGAAACGTCACCTCCATTGGTTGTGCTAAGGTAATCAAGGACATTAACAATTGATGGGGAAGTTTAAATTCAGAAGTTAAAGCACCAATTACCACACCACTACAGCCCGCCTCTTTAGCAGCCAGAATATCAGCTTTCATTATGTCGATTTCTGCATCAGAAAAACAAAAATGACCACTCCTTGGCCGTATTAAACTATGAATGGGTAAAGCACTACAAGCAACTGCAGAACGCATCAGACCGAAAGAAGGTGTTATCCCACCCGTTGCCAGTTCACTACATAATTCAATACGATCAGCACCAGAAATTTCAGCATTCTTTATGGAAGCAATATTGGTGGCACAAATTTCTACTAGCATACAATTTAAAATTAACGTTTAATTTATACAATCAAAAGGCATAAACCCTAATTTGTTATAAATAGTTCTATTTAAATTTAAAGTGAACATTAAAATTTCTAAATTTAGAAGCAATAGAACACATTAGTGTTATTTTCTTATAAAAAAATGAAACAATATATCTTAGCCATTGATGCTGGAACAACAAGTTCAAGAGCCATCATATTTGACCATAGTGGAAAAGCTGTTGGAATTGCTCAACATGAGTTCACCCAACACTTTCCCAAAGAAAGTTGGGTAGAACACGATGCCATTGAAATTTGGAATACCCAACTAAAAGCCATCAAAGAAGTCCTCGTAACTACAGGAATCAATCCAGAATCCATCAATGCCATCGGAATTACCAATCAACGAGAAACCACTGTTATTTGGGATAAAACCACAGGTTTACCCATACACAATGCTATTGTTTGGCAAGATCGAAGAACCGCCGATGTCTGTGAAGACCTTCAAAAAGCTGGTAAATCACAATTGTTTTACGATAAAACAGGCCTACTATTAGATGCTTATTTTTCGGGAACTAAAATTCAGTGGATACTTGATCAAGATCCCCAATATCGAAAAAAAGCAGCTGCTGGAGATTTAGCTTTTGGAACAATAGACAGTTGGTTGATTTGGAAACTTACCCATGGAAAATCACATATTACTGATGTTACCAATGCCAGTAGAACCCTTTTGTTTAATATCCATACACTAACATGGGATGACGAATTGTTGGAAGTATTAAACATTCCCAGAAACATTCTTCCCGAAGTGGTTGCCTCTTCTGAAAAAGCGGCTATTCTTGCCAATGATATCTTAGGAGTTCCGATTCCTATAAGCGGAATTGCTGGCGACCAGCAAGCAGCTCTTTTTGGTCAATTGTGTGTTCAACCAGGTGACATTAAAAACACTTATGGAACTGGCTGCTTTTGTATTATGAATACCGGAAAAAACCCTGTAGTATCCAAAAATAAAATGTTAACCACCATCGGTTGGAAAATTAATGGAGAAGTGACCTATGCCCTTGAAGGGAGTATTTTTGTAGCCGGAGCATTGATACAATGGCTTCGTGATCAATTGGAAATTATCGGAGATGCCGCTGAAGTAGAACAATTGGCACAAACTGTTGAAAATAATGGTGGGGTTACTTTTATTCCAGCCTTGTCTGGTCTTGGTGCACCGTATTGGGATCCACATGCTACTGGAGCCATAATGGGTATCACACGAGGTACCCAAAAAGGACATATTGCACGAGCTGCATTGGAAGCCATTGCCCTTCGAACACGTGAAATTATTGTAGAGATGCAAAAAGATGCCAACACCACATTTAAAACCCTTAAAGTTGATGGAGGTGCAAGTAATAATAATTTATTGATGCAAATTCAAGCAGACCTCCTCGATGCTATCGTTGTTCGGCCAAAAACAACAGAAACCACCGCCTTAGGGGCTGCATTTTTTGCAGGACTGGCAACTGGATATTGGGAATCCATTGATAGTTTAAAACAAAGTTGGGAGATTGACGCTGAATTCAGTCCACAACCCAATGCAATGTCAGCAACCATTATCAGTAACTGGGAGCAAAAAGTAAAACAAATACTTTCCTAAATAAATCGTTAGAAGTGGATCGCATAAAAAATATTTTAAAACTAAAAGATAATCCCCAAAAATTGTGGGATGTGGTCATTATTGGTGGGGGTGCCTCTGGATTAGGTACGGCTGTTGATGCAGCCAGCCGAGGGTATTCAACGCTCTTGGTTGAAAAAAATGATTTTGCGAAAGGAACTTCTTCTAGGAGTACAAAACTGGTTCATGGTGGTGTACGCTATTTACAAAATGGAGATATTTCTTTGGTCATTGAAGCATTACGAGAACGTGGAATGATGCGAAAAAATGCACCACATCTTGTAAAGGATATGAGTTTTGTGATTCCTTCTTATGATTGGTGGAATAGTCCTTTTTATGGTATCGGATTAAAGGTTTATGATATGATGGCAGGAAAATTAGGTCTTGGCCCTTCTACATTACTAAATCGGGAAGAAACCATTGAATATATTCCAAATGTCAACACCAAAGGGCTAAAAGGAGGTGTTATTTATCACGATGGACAGTTTGACGATGCACGTATGGCCATAAGTTTAGCCCATACCGCTTCGGAACTTGGAGCTACATTACTCAATTATTTTGAAGTTACTGGCTTAAAAAAGGAGGAAGAAATGACAAATGGTCTATTTGTCCGTAATACGTACAATGATGAGACCTTTGAAATCAATGCAAAGGTTGTCATCAATGCTACGGGTGTATTTTCCGATTCAGTTATAAAGATGGATGATCAACAATCAAAAAATATGATTCGCCCAAGTCAAGGAGTTCATATTGTATTGAGTAAAGATTTTTTAGAAGCCAATCATGCAATCATGGTTCCGCATACCTCTGATGGAAGAGTATTGTTTGCAGTACCGTGGCATGACTATGTAGTGGTGGGAACTACAGATACCCCCATAAACGAAACCTTAGAAGAACCCATTGCCCAGGAAGAGGAAATTGATTTTATCCTTTCGAATGCTGGAAAGTACATGACTAAAAAACCCAAGCGAAAAGACATTAAAAGTATTTTTGCTGGCTTACGTCCTTTAGCTGCTTCAGAAGATAACAAAGAGAGTACTAAAGAAGTTTCTAGACATCACAAGATTCGCGTGAGTACTAGTGGATTAATTAGTATTCTGGGGGGGAAATGGACAACCTATCGAAAAATTGCAGAAGACGCAGTTAATACCGCAAAGGCAATTGGAGGACTTCCCGAGCGCAAAAGTGAAACGGAAAGCCTTCAAATTCATGGGTATGAATACAATTCCAATTGGGATAGTCCGATGCATGTTTACGGTACTGATGAGGCTAAAATCATTGCGTTATCTCCTGAAACCGCTTTTGAGTCTTTATCCGATAAATTTTTTATTACTAAAAATTTAATTGTCTGGGGGATAGAACAAGAAATGGCGCTCTGTTTGGAAGATATTCTAGCACGAAGAACCCGTTGTCTCTTTTTAAATGCTCAAGAAACCATTAAAATTGCTCCTAAAGTTGCTGAAATTATGGCCCAAGTA
>CBFIJI010000108.1:0-6827 GCA_965662885.1 Flavobacteriaceae bacterium
TATTCCTCTTTGGACAAAGGTTGGCGTGCTTTATATGCTTTTATATCTCCTTTGATGTCCTTTTCGTCAAGTAGGCCATTTTTTACCCAGATGGAAAAACACGAATAAAGCTGCTATAACTTTAAAAGAGATGTTATCTCATTATGCACGTTTAACCCCTTGGATACCCTTTTTCAGAGAAACCTTAGATAAAAAAACCTTTCCCAAAACAAAATTTTATCGAAGACATGCCTCCATGTATTTTTCTGTACCTGTTGCTAAAAAGTTATACCTAAAGTCTAATTATGAAGAAAAGATGTATCAGGAAATTGCTGAAAGTCCTCTTTTAGACACCTTAGAATATCGTTATTCAGATTTACCATATTACTTATTAAAACGTTACTTTGAAAGGGTGAACAACCGTTCCTTTGATCGCTTGGTTGACCAAGACGTTTTAAAACCCTTAGGAGTAAATAAAATGACGTACAACCCTTTTGAAAAAAAGAACGTGACTGTTGTTCCAAGTGAAATAGACAAGTATTTTCGCCATAGACAGCTCAAGGGATATGTTCATGATATGGGAGCAGCAATGCAAGGAGGTGTCGGGGGACATGCAGGCATTTTCTCTAATGCGTTCGACGTCGCAGTCGTTATGCAGATGTATTTACAACAGGGTTACTATAACGGGAAGCAGCTTATTAGTAAAGAAACAGTGGATGCTTTCAATCAGTGTTATTTTTGTGCAGCAGGAAATCGACGCGGTGTTGGTTTTGACAAACCTCAATTAGAAGGTAATGGATCAACCTGTGGTTGTGTTTCCAAAAAAAGTTTTGGTCATTCGGGATTTACAGGAACCTATGCATGGGCAGATCCTGAAAAAGAAATTGTTTTTGTGTTTTTATCCAATCGTACTTACCCCAATATGGAAAATAACCTATTGGGAGTTAATAATGTTAGAACACGAATGCAACAGTTAGTTTATAATGCGTTAATTAATTAAATAGATAAAATTGAATATAGCCATCGTTTGTTATCCAACCTTTGGAGGGAGTGGCGTTGTCGCAACCGAATTAGGAATTGCGCTCTCTAATAAGGGGCATAAGGTTCATTTTGTTACTTATGAACAGCCCGTTCGATTGGAAGCACTGAGTGCCAAGCTTCATTTTCATGAAGTTCATGTTCCACAGTATCCTCTTTTTCGTTACCAACCCTATGAATTGGCCTTGTCTAGTCGATTGGTAGATGTTGTAAAGACCCATAATATTGATGTATTACATGTTCACTATGCTATTCCCCATGCTTATGCAGCCTATATGGCTAAAAAGATGTTAGCTGACCAAGGGATTTTTGTTCCCATTGTTACTACACTTCACGGAACCGATATTACATTAGTAGGGAGTCACCCTTTTTATAAATCGGCAGTTACTTTTAGTATTAACCACTCGGATTGTGTAACCGCTGTTTCCGAGAATCTAAAAAGCGATACACGTTCTCTTTTTGAAATTAAAAAAGACATTAAAGTAATTCCCAACTTTATTGATATCGATAAATATATTGACAAACCTATTCCCTGTGAAGCTAGTTTGTTGGTTGAAAAGAACGAAAAAATAATTACGCATATCAGTAACTTCAGACCCTTAAAGCGTATTATGGATATTCTCTATGTTTTTGAACGGGTGGCCAAGGAAATTCCAGCAAAACTGATGATGGTAGGGGAAGGTCCTGAGAAAAAGAAGGCGCAGAGCTATATAAAGAAAAAAGGCTTATCTGATAAAGTAATGTTTTTAGGAAAAAGTAATGAAATTGATAAAATTCTTTGTCATTCTGATCTTTTTATCCTTCCATCGGAAAAAGAGAGTTTTGGACTTTCTGCATTGGAAGCCATGGTTAACCGTGTTCCTGTGATTTCCACGAATATAGGGGGACTCCCTGAAGTTAACAAAGATGGTTTTTCAGGTTTTTTACACGATTTAGGGGACATTGATGGTATGACACAATCAGCTCTTGGACTTCTGAAAAATCCTGAAAAGTTGAAACGCTTTAAACAACAAGCGTTTGAAAATGCAATTCAATTTGATCTTAAAAAAATAGTGATTTCCTACGAAGATGTCTATCGAAATGCAGTTTCAAGTCAATCCAATCAATAAGGGTGCAGTATTTTTTTAGCTTGTTTGTAAATCGTAGCCTTGTCTAAGGTCATTTTTTTAGTTTTAAATGTGGAATAAAGTTCCATTTGGTCACCGTAATGTTTTGATTCGGGATGATCAGAACTCCCGTAAGAAATCACAGATTCAATCTCTACCCCTTTAGAACTGTATTTAACTAATTCGATATAGGATTCACCACTAACCACTTTTACTTTTCCTTCTTTATGGGGGGCAGAAGCCATGGCGGTGATTACATCGGGCAACCCAAAAATAGGTATTTCTTTTTCACCTCGAACAAGCTTTTGATAATCACCTAGTCGAACTTCTACCGTCTGAAAGTGCTTCATCATATAGTCTTTTGTATCTCGAATTGCACGAATTAATAGGGAAGGAGGAAAAATTTTAGGAGCTTTTAAAGCTCCCCAATAGGAGCGTAGTTGTTGGTAGAAAATAGCAAAAGTCCCAGCTCCGTAGGAAGAAGCATCAGCCTTTCGATCCCAGCCCTGAAGTTGTTCGATTAACTCTTTAATATCTGGATATTTTTGGGCATCAATTTTATCTAAATAATTGATATCCATCCAACTAAAGTGATAGGGGGTAGGGTACTGATTGTCGTATTTAATTTTTTTAAAGGTTGAATAGTCCAAACGCTTGTTTTGATCAATCAACGTTTTTAAACGTATGGAGCGATTATTGTCATAGGTTTCAAAACCCATAGCAACAGGGAAATTCTTTTCTATGGGGTTATCTTCTTTAGCACTTGAACGGAAAGGTGTATGGTTAGCATTGTAAAAATAGCCTGATTTGGGTTGAATGACTTGAGGTAACTCTGCAATCTCATAAGTGGATGTCCACAAGGTTTTTTTTGTATTTCCCGGAACCACATTTGCCCAATCATAGCCAGGAGCTCTTTTTGGAATTAAGCCATTGGAGATGTAAAAGAGGGTATCGTTTTTATCTGCATAGCCAATATTATAGCCTGGAAGAGCTTTCATTTCTAGGGCTTTATAGAATTCTGTAAAATTTGTGGCTTTATTCATTCGCCACCATTGTTCAAGAGCACGAATTTCGTACAACGCAGGGGTTCTGACCGAATAATAACCATTCTTGTTCTTTAGGGTAGGACCATAAATACTGGTATAAAACTTTTTATTGATTTTAAAGGGAATCCCTAAAATCTTGACTCTCAACTTTGCTTTGTGTACTTCAAGATCCAAATAGTCATCATCCACTCGATATTTTAATTTTTTAGTGGGATGCATTTCTAAGGCATAGATATCTGTTTTATCAGGAACATTAACGGTATGAGTCCAAGCTAAATTTTCATTGGCCCCCGTAAGGATGTTAGGGCTTCCTGCAAAAAGAGCTCCAAGTATATTAGTTCCTTCTTCGCTACATAGATGCGCTTCATACCAAGATACTGGTCCATCTAGCGGTTGGTGAGTATTGATAGCCAAATAGGTGGCGCCATCTGTAGTTTTAGCGCTATTAAATCCAAAGGTATTCGAGCCAATGGGTGAGGAGTTTTCGGGTTGATAGGTAACTTTATTATCATTGATTAGACCTACTGCAGTATCTCCTTTAGAAGAGATAAACAGCTGAAGTTGTGCATAGCGGAGCATTTCTTTTGGTCCTATGGGAAATAATTCAGGAACTAAAACTTGATTGGGATGTTTTTCAGCAAAACTGTTAAGACCAGCAGCATAGCCTTCTACAACACGTTTATAGGCATCACTTATATCTTGTTCATATTTTTCGTTCACCAGTGTTTTTGAACCAATAAATTGTGCGAGAAAGTCAGCTGGAACTCCTTTATTTCCAATATGATTTGCTAGTAAGTTATTTCCAGCTAAATAACTTAATTGGATAGTTTCAAAGTCATCTTGCGCATGTGCCCAAGCTAAACCATAAGCAACTTCAGCATCGGTGGCTGCAAAAATATGTGGGACTCCGTAAGCATCACGGATGATGTCAATTTTTTCAGGGTTTATTTGCGCTACCATGAAAATTCCCTTGATAACCAAAAGGAGGAAAAATATCTTTTTCATATATATATAGTTACTATACGAATGTAGAAGATTTTTACTAATCTCCTAAGATATGCCTCAAGTTTTAGCGGATTATAAAAATTTTGTCTTATTTTCATTTGGCTTTTTAACAATTTTAAAATGGAACATCAAAACGAACGTATAAAAGCGTTAGATATATTAAGAGGATTAACGATTATTTTAATGATCATTGTTAATGATCCTGGTTCATGGGATTCCGTTTATTCCCCTTTATTACATGCGAGCTGGAATGGATTTACCCCAACTGACTTTGTTTTTCCCAACTTTGTTTTTATAGTTGGTGTTTCCATTGTTCTCGCCTTTAACAAGACGATGCAATATGGGGCACCCTCTTCTCAATTAGTTAAAAAAACATTTATAAGAACACTTAAAATATACGCTTTGGGTGTTTTTCTTTGGGTTTTCCCAGAATTTGATTTTTCACGTATTCGTTGGGTAGGGGTTTTACAGCGTATTGCTTTGGTTTATTTTGTTTGTGCTTTACTCTTTATTTACTTTAGGCAACTTCGTTTTTTATGGGTGGCCTCAGGCTTGGTTCTTTTTTATTGGGTAATTATGGTAGCAATCCCTATGCCAGGTATTGGTTTTTCTGATCTCTCAGCTCCTGAGATGAATTGGGCACATTTAATTGACTCTTTTATTGTTCCAGGACATTTATACCAAACTACTTGGGACCCTGAAGGTTTTTTTAGTACCCTTCCCGCCATTGCAACTGGAATTTTTGGGATGGTTGCTGGACAAGAATTACTGAAAAAACGGACCATGGAACAAAAATTGGTTACTTTATTTGTCTATGGGACTCTTTTATTTTTTGCAGGAGTAATTATCAGTTGGTCTTTTCCGATCAATAAAAACCTTTGGAGTAGCTCATTTACTTGTTTGACAGCAGGGCTTTCAACACTTTTGTTGGCACTAGCCATTTATGTGATTGATGTCTTAAAAAAGGAACGTTTCTTAAGTATTGCACATTACTTTGGAATGAATTCCATCTTTGCTTATGCCTTATCCAGTATTCTTGTCAGTGTATTTTATAGCGATCGCTTTTTAGGGGTACGTTTAAACGGACTTTTTATGGATGGCTTAACGGCCATAGGACTTTCCGATAAATTCGTTTCTCTATTATATGCACTGCTCTATGTGGGTATTATTTTAATCCCAACCTATATCCTATATCGAAAAAAGATTTTTCTTAAACTATAAATGACTAATTTGAACTTAATTTTATATAAAATGACCCAATTAAAAGCACTTTTATTCACGTTGTTTGTTTTACTACTTACATGGACAAATGCACAAACGATTTCTTTATTTAATGGAAAAGACCTTGAAGGTTGGACCATACATGGAACGGAACTATGGTATGTAGAGGCGGGGGAATTGGTATGTGAAAGTGGACCCGACGCTGCTTATGGTTACTTATCAACGAATAATTTCTACGATGATTATGAGTTAACTGTTGACTTTAAGCAAGAAGCTGATGGTAACAGCGGTATTTTTTTTCGATCCACCTTGGAAGGAACAAAAATTAGTGGCTGGCAGGTTGAAGTAGCTCCCCCTGGTCGGGATTCAGGAGGTGTTTATGAATCCTATGGACGTGGTTGGCTAATTAAACCCGACCCAGCAAAGGATAAAGCTCTCAAGATGGGGCAGTGGAATACCATGAAAATCCGCTTGGTCGGTGACCAAGTTACCACTTGGCTAAATGGAACTGAAATGATTTCCTTAAAAGACCAAAAAATTGGAGAAGGTAAAGGTTCTGTTGCATTGCAAATACATGATGGTGGAGGTATTAAAGTGCGTTGGAAAAATTTAATGTTAACCAAACTATAAAACCATTTGTAAAATAAGACGAATCTATAAAACCCAACAAAACCTATTTCAATGAATTTAAAATTATCTTTTTTTCCTATTCTAGGAGCCTTGTTCTTCGTTTCGTGTGATACTCCAATAGAAACTGATTTAACCACTTCGGCTTTGATTCCATTACCTCAGGAAATTTCTGCAACAAATCAGGTATTTCCTTTAAATCAAAACCATCAATTAGTCAACAATGAAGCAACTTTAACTGCAATAGGGGAGGCACTTTCATCTTCTTGGGAAACACTTACGTCTTTCCCTGTAGCGACCAGTTATCAAGGGAGTATTCATTTACAATTTTCCGAAGAGGAACAATTTTACCATCCCGAAGCCTATCAATTGGAAATTACACCAAAAAAAATCTATTTACGTGGATCAACACCAGAAAGTATATATCGTGCTTGGAAAACATTGGAGCAACTTTTAATGCTCGCAAATGTAAATAATCAAGCGTATTTGCCAACAGGTATGATTACCGATTCACCAGATTACCACTATCGTTCAGCGATGCTTGATGTAGCACGTCATTTTTTTAGTGTTGAAGAAGTCAAACGTTATATTGATCAATTGGCCCTTTACAAGATCAACTATTTACACCTGCACTTATCGGATGATCAAGGCTGGCGTATTGAAATTAAATCATGGCCAAAACTTACTGAAATTGGGGGGAGTACAGAAGTAGGTGGTGCTTCTGGAGGCTTCTATACTCAAGAGGATTATCAAGATTTGGTAGCCTATGCTGCTGAACGTTATATCACTATAGTTCCTGAAATCG
>CBFIJI010000109.1:0-6761 GCA_965662885.1 Flavobacteriaceae bacterium
GTTGCTGTTTCCTTTTGTACAACTCCATCAATATGAAATTGGGCTTTCATATAGGTACAAACGTTAAAATGGCTTTTATGGGTTTTTGACATTAAAAACCCAGTTCCATTTTCAAAGCTACAGTCTAGGGTTTTCCAAAAGGGATCTTCCCAATTGGAATCATTGTTTTTTATTTTTCCATCCAGATAAGGTTGAACATCTACCCTGGCTTCTTTATTTATTGGAGTGATCTGATATTCAATAGCTCCCAATTCATTGTCATCCATGGATAAAAAACGTTTTGATACAAGCCTTATGATCGCGCCGTTATGGAGTTCTATTTCTGCTGTTCTAGTGTAAACTCCAGTTTGCATATCCAGTTCACGATAAAAGGAATGAACGCTCTTACAACTAAAAAGATCCAAAGTCTCTCCATCTATTTGGACATCAATTCCAATCCAGTTTGGGGCATTGAGTACTTTGGCAAAATAGTCTGGATATCCATTTTTCCACCATCCTACTCGAGTTTTATCGGGATAATAAACCCCTCCAATATAACTGCCTTGAAAGCTATCGCCAGAATAGTGTTCTTCGAAATTAGCTCGTTGTCCCATGGCTCCATTCCCTAAGCTGAAGATGCTTTCAGAAGCGGTGATATGTTCGGGATTAAATCCTTGCTCTATAATTTTCCAAGGATTTGTAACTATATATGTTTGATTCATAGATACGAGTTAGCTTTTGGTTATTCAAATAGGTAAAAACAAAAATAGTGGATCATAAATTTAGGTCATTGTAGAAAGGTAGTCGTGTACTCTATTCCTTGTGATAAGCTTATCGGTCTTGCCGGTAGGAGATGACATTTTTATCAGTAATTAAAAGATTAAATAAAGCGGCAATAAACAATGAAATTCCAGCAAGAACCAATGCAAATATGGCTTCTGATCCCAAAAGTTTATAGGCAAAATTGACTCCACCTGCAGCGGCAACAATTTGAGGAATTACAATAAACATATTAAAAACACCCATGCTAATCCCCATTTTATCTGGATCAACAGAGCTGGATAGCATGGCGTATGGCATGGAAAGAATGCTTCCCCATGAAATACCGACCAACGCAAACCAAATGCCTAAAAAATTTGGATTGGGCACCACATACATCATTAAAAAACCAAGTCCTCCAAGAAATAATGATCCCATATGAATCCGTTTTCTATTGATAATGCGTCGGGAGGTGTAAAAGGTCAATAATAAAGCAAAGCCCATTGAAGAGAGCCCATAAATCCCCATTTTAGACCCAACCAGATTAGAGGCTTTTTGAAAAGCCGTATTTTGTGTTTGAAAAGCAGTAGCTTCCGAAGTATTATCAAAGTTAAATTGACTTTCCACTGGAGCAGGGGCTTGATAAACATGCTCGGTCAATGCGGGGTTGGCCATACTCCACATTGTAAAAAACGCAAACCAACTGAAAAATTGAATTACACCCAATTTAAGCATGGTTTTTGGCATTGAAATGATGGCTTTAAAAATTTCCTTTCCAACGCCTTTGTTTTTTTTGTTAGCTGCATTAAATGCGTCTATATCTTTTGGGGCATATTCGGTGGTGGTCAAAATAGTGTATAAAATAGAAAGTAAAAACACGACAGCACCAATAGAAAAGGCAATTTTCACCGATTGAGGAACAACTCCAGGAAGGGCGTCATTGCTTACGCCCATTTGGGAAACCAACCATGGGAGGTTACTGGCTACCCAGGTGCCAATTCCAATAATTAAGGTTTGGGTTACAAAACCGTAAGAGCGTTGTGATTCTGGAAGTTTGTCGGCGACTAAGGCTCTAAACGGCTCCATGCTAATGTTTATGGAGGCGTCTAAAACCCAGAGGAGTCCAACAGCGATCCATAGGGTGGGGGAATGGGGTACAAAAAATAATGCGATGGAACTTAAAATAGCACCAATTAAAAAATAGGGCTTTCTTCTCCCTAAGCGGGGATGCCAAGTGCGGTCACTTAAGTAACCAATAATTGGCTGGATAATTAATCCGGTTAAAGGTGCTGCAATCCATAAAAGAGGAATTTCCTCTTTGGATGCCCCTAACGTTTGAAATATTCGGGACATAAACCCACCTTGCAATGCAAAGCCAAATTGGATTCCTAAAAAGCCGAAACTCATGTTCCAAATGCTCCAAAATGATAAATGTTGTTTCTCCATAACTTGGATAATATGAAGAAATCTAATAAAAATATTTGCGCATTGAGACAAAAAAATGGAGAGATGCATTTATTTTTTACTTAAACGATTTCATTAAATGAAATCATATAGGAATTCATTGGATATACTGTTTGAAAATCGCTTTTTTAATAATGAAAATGGAAAGCATCTTTATAGGATTAAAAAAATAAATGGGTTTAAAAGTTTTGATAAAATTGAAAAAGAAACTTATGCTTTTTTTGAAATTTGGTAGCTAAAGACAATAAAAGCAAAAAGAATTAATCCTAAACCGATAAAATGAAATGCTTCGGCTGAAGCTCCGACAAATTCTCCTTTTATACGCGCCAAAAAAGTCATTCCCATGACAAAACCTACGTAATAAAAATAGCACAAATGAAAAACAAGCTTTTGAATTCGTTCAATCACAAAAGGGTAGCCAATAATAAGTACGTAAGCCAAAAATCCACCTATTATCTTAACAGGAATTATTGGGAGTTGGTTGAGATAGACGGACAATGCAAGGAAAATAAAATGTATTAAATGTAAAACAGCGAAGATCATTGCAACACTTTTAACACTCAAGTGTATATTATTCTTTTTATATGAAGAAACAAACAGCCAAAAGCAATAGAGATAAACAACAAAGGATAGTCTTCCAGAATAACGTGCCGCATATCGAAAAATAGTTCCCCAATCTTCTTTAGTTGTTATGAAAAAAACAAAAATCAATAATTCTAGAAATACTCCTAAAAAAAGGAGTTTTTGGAAGGAAAGAAATTTTTGTTGGCGTATCATTTTTTATGATTGATGTTCCTCAAAGATATGGATTCCAATAGATGTGATTCCTTTAAATAAGCATAAACAGTTGAAGTTTAGAGCATACCAACCATAATGCATTATAAGATGGCAGTGATGGTAAATTGATTGTGATTAACAGCAATACAATCCCCTACTTTTTTTCCTAATAATGCTATTCCCAATGGACTTTGTGGAGAAATACAATAATAATCGTTGTTATCGATGGTGCATTTTTCTGCTGCTATGGCAATATAATAGTGGTTTTTATTTGTGATGACTAAGGTGCCTGTAGTAATTTGTTTAGAACTACTTTTTTTTTTCAGGCGAACTAATTTGGTGAAATCAGCTTCAGCTTTTGCCAGTTGAACCCCTAACTTTTCTCTTTCCAGCTGAATCATGGCACGCCCCGTTTCATGTTTGTCGCCTGCACTGCTTTTACTTTCTGAGTGAAGTGCCTCGACAAGGGCATTATTTCGGGTTTTAAACTCCTTTAATTTTTTTTGGAGATAAGAATGACAATGCTTGTAAAGTTCGTCTTTGAGCATAAATAAAGATAGACTAATTTAGGTATGAATTGTATATTTTAAAAATAACGAATCACCGTTAATTATTTTTTTTTAACCTTTTATCGATAAAAATGTATTGTTAATACCAATAAATAATCTTTTTGTTTTAAAGTAAATAAATTGAAGTAACAAATTTTATTAAAATGAAAAATAACTATTTATTACTATTAGCCGCAATGGCTTTTCTAATCTCTTGTGAATCGGAAAGCCTCATTTCAGAACAACCTTCACCCGTTCAACAGATCGAAGTTGATATGAGTGATTTTTATTTATTCACCGAAGATACCGATGATTTGGAATTTGCTTCAAGAGCCACGCCTGTAAAAAAATGTGTTAGCATGCAGGTTTTAAACAAAAAACTTCTTGAAGACAAGGACCTAGCCAAGCGTATGTACAAGGTTGAAGAAAATTTAAGAAGAGCTATTGCTTCCAAAAAACCCAATACCAATGGTAATGGGAATGGGAATGGAAATGGTGGCGGAGGTGGTGGTGATACCACCGGTGAAGAGCCAGTTGGAGACAACTTAGGAACCATACAAATTCCTGTTGTGGTTCATGTTCTTTACAACACCTCAGCACAAAATATCTCCGATGCTCAAATCAATTCACAAATTGATATTTTGAATGCAGATTTTAGTGCTACCAATGCTGACTTAGGCCTTGTACCCGCTGCTTTCTCTGGAGTAACTGCTGATGCTAACTTTCAATTTACCCTAGCTCAAGTTGTTAGAAAATCAACCACCCGGACTTCTTTTGGAACCAACGATGCTATTAAATTTGATGCCAATGGAGGATCCAATGCCGTAGACCCATCCAGATACCTCAATATGTGGGTTGGAAATATTGGTGGAGGGATTCTTGGTTATGCACAATTCCCCGGAGGAGCTTTAGCTACCGATGGTGTGGTGGTCGCACCCAATTATTTTGGAAGTACCGGAACTGCTCAGGCACCCTTTGACTTGGGAAGAACAGCCTCTCACGAAGTAGGGCACTGGCTTAACCTTCGACACATTTGGGGAGACGGTCGCTGTAATCGTGATGATTTTGTTAGCGATACCCCTCGATCTGATCGTCCAAACTACGGATGTCCTTCCTTTCCGACAGTTCATTGTAGAAGCACTGATATGACCATGAATTTTATGGACTATACTAATGATGCTTGTATGCAAATGTTTACTCAAGGTCAAAAAGAACGTATGCGAGGACTTTTTTATGCCAATGGTGCACGAAGTAGCTTTATCTTGTAAGCCTTAATGGTGTTTATTTTATGACAATGTATCTCAGTTGGTTTGTTTCCTTTTTAACAGCAGTCGTTTTTGTACAATCGTGTAACAACAGCTCTAGAGGAGCAGACCAATTGCAAGAAACACCTTTATCTATCGTTTATGAAGCGCAGACCAGAGGTTTTTATAAAAAAGTGACGTATAAAAACGAGCATGTGAGTATTGTTACTCTCGATTCTGATGAAGTAGTGTACAAACTCCTTCCAGAGCAGGTCAACTTCTTAAATCAATGGGTAAAGGAAACAGATTTTGACGCCATAAAGGACTATGACTCTCCCAAAATTCATGTAGATGCTAAAATTATGGCATCACTGGAGGTCATTACGGCAAGCGATACTCTTTTTTTAGGGATCGATTATGATTCCCCTAATCATTATTTATTGCCTGCATTGGACATCCTTCTTCAAAATCCCTATTGAGCAAAAAAGCTTATCAAGGAATACTGTTGAAATGGGTGTCAACTAGAAAAGACTATTTAACAGTCATTATTACCCCCTTTAGACCTTATTTAATTGAGGTTTAAGGGGGGTAGTTTTGTTAGAGCTTCCTTAAAATTAAAATATTGTAAATCCTTTAGTTACCATTTTATTTCGGAGAAAAAACCAACAAACGGAATCAAATAACCCTACGTTAGAGACCTTAATTAATTTATTTGACCTGCTCGATAAAATGGTAACGATATACGAATGGAATGAATAACTCCTTGATCGTAGGTAGACTATTCATATACTAATTGAAAAATAAAGTGAAAATTAGACTCATAACGAATTAAAACAACTATTATTTAGGGGAATAAGGAAATTAGATTGATCTGTTTTTTTTAAAAAGATGTTTTAAAGAGTAGCTCTTCCCTTATTTTATAAACCCAAACAAAATAAAACATTCGTACTAATTTGGCGGTTTTATATTTAATTAATCATTGGACAAAGGTTGGCGTGCTTTATATGCTTTTATATCTCCTTTGATGTCCTTTTCAACAGATTTCAGGTATTTTTCTCTTTTCTTTTGGGAAACAAATGGTACGGACCAAAATTGCCTAGTCTTGGTAAAAAGAGATAATCTCCAACCAAATACAAAGGTATAAACGCCCATCACTAACCTTAGTTTCACAGAGTTTAGATACAAGGTGATCACAGGAAGAGAGGGTGCTCCGTGAGTGACGTAGGTTCTGATTTTCTTGTCTTTTAAGAAGGGTCTTGGATAGGCATATAGTTTCGTAATATTGACAAATTCGTAAGCAAAACCTGGTGTGAAAACCTCATCAAAAAATATCTCGGTTCTCGGGGTAAGTCTGAACCACCACACGGGAGATATAATATAAATATTTTCAGACCATGTAACCAGATCCTTAAAAGATTGCATTAATTCATTTCTTGGTCGTGTAAAACTACACCGGTATAAATCAATAACTTCAATTTCATCAGAATGTTTTTGTAATCCATTTAAAACGGTTTTAAATATACCGTCATAACAAAAAGAACTCTGATCGGGATGTCCAATAATTATAAGATTTTTCATGAGGCTAAACTTATGAAAAATGTATTCAAAATACAGCGTAGAATGAATTTTTAAATTTTTATTAATGTTCTCTCAGTAGAATTCCCTATTTCTTAACATATACTCTATTTATGTATACTGTTTTTAATTTTTTAAGGTTTGATATGTCCTGAGGGACATCATTTTGTTCAAAGATTTTAATAAACATAACCTTCCCTTTTTTCTTTTTGGAATCGAGAGCTAAGGAGGGCATCCTTGATAATAATATTTTGCGATAAACATAAAGAGAATCAGTATCCTTAATTTGAGTGTTTACTAGAAGCCGTTTGGCACCAACATAATCACCCTTATTAATCATTTCCTAGAAATACCCTATTTTTTCAAGTAAAATCATAGGAACAATTAAGAATAAAAGGAACAAGACTAGCGTTAC
>CBFIJI010000110.1:0-6700 GCA_965662885.1 Flavobacteriaceae bacterium
AATGATCCACAATTTCTTTTTGGTTTTCAGGGTTTTCCAAGACCTCAACAAGCTTTTTATAGAGCTTACCTTCTAGGGTATTTTCTTGACATTTTTGTTTGAGTGCTGTTGCTGATAAGGGTTTAAAAATCGCTGTTGATCCGTCCGACAATAGGGTTTCCAATTGATGAATTTTATCACGTGTTACCCCATATTGTATGGAAGTGGTTCCAGACGAATTATTTCCTACCATTCCACCAATCATACACCTGCTGGAGGTAGACGTATTTGGTCCAAAAAAAAGGCCATAAGAAGAAAGATATCGATTCAGATCATCTCGAATGACACCAGGCTGAACCGTTACGCGCTTCTTTTTGGTATCGACAGAAAGAATTTTAGTAAAGTATTTGGATACATCAACGATCATTCCCGGTCCAACACATTGACCCGCAAGAGAAGTTCCAGCAGTGCGGGGAATGATACCAATTTGATTTTTTTGACAAAACAAAATGATTTTTCTTAAATCAGCACTGGTTTTAGGAAAAGCAACAGCCAAAGGATATTTCCGATATACAGAAGCATCTGTGGCATATAATTTTTGATGTAAGGTGTCATATTGAAGATTTCCCTCCAATTCTTTATCCAATAGTAATAACTCCTCTTTCATGACTCCTTAATTTTTTTTAAAAAAATCAGTAATACGAATACGAATTTACGCAAGGCTAATTTATAAATATCTTTTCCTTGGTTCTCGATAAATGATTACTTTTATGAACTTAATAAAAATTTGTATGAAGGTTATAAAATTACTTGTTTTAATATTTATTACCCTAACGGGATGTCAAAGCAATCCGAACACCTATTCCATCGAAGGTACTGTGAATGTTGAAGATGGAAAAACAATTTATCGAATAGAAGCAGATCAAAATAATCAGCCTTCTATTATTGACTCTACACAAATTATTTCTGGAAAATTTGGATTCGAAGGAAACGCCATGCGTCCTGAAATAAATTTTTTACAAATTGAAGGTATTCAAGGAACTTTTCCAATCATCATTGAAGGTGGTGCAATCAAAACTACCTTATTTAAAGATAGTTTATCACTTTCTAAAGCCACAGGAACCATTTCAAATAATGGTTTTATGGATTATAAAAACCAAACAAAAGGGTTTATTAACTCATTAAATGCTATCGGAAGTGAAATGCAAAAGGCGGTAATACTCAAGGACTCCTTGTTAATTATTGATCTTCGTGATCAATATCAAGGCATTCAAGAACAAATTGAAACCTATGAAATGGATTTTGTGCGTAATAATAGTGATTCTTTTATCTCGGTTTTAATTCTTGAACGTTATCTCGCAAACAATACTTTAGGAGTTCAAGCAATAAAGGAAATTTACGAACAATTTAGCGAACGAATTAGAAAGAGTCGATCAGCTGAAGCCATTGAAGAAAAAATTAACGCCCCTATCCCTGCTGCTGAAATTGGACAAGTAGCTCCGATGTTTGAAGGACCAAATCCTCTTGGTGAATTGGTTGGGTTAAAGGAAAACTTAGGTAAGGTGACAGTTGTTGAATTTTGGGCAAGTTGGTGTCGCCCATGCCGTGTTGAAAACCCCGGATTTGTTCGTATGTATAATCGTTTACAACCCAAGGGACTCGAAATTGTGGCTGTTTCCTTAGATAAGGAAAAGGGAAAATGGTTAAAAGCCATTGAGGATGACGGTTTAATATGGCAACATGTCTCCAATTTAAAATTTTGGCGTGATCCTATTGCGGAATTGTACAACGTTAGTGCCATTCCTGCCACGTTTATTTTGGATGAAAGTGGAACTATTGTTGCGCGCGATTTAAGAGGAAGAGAATTGGAAAATAAAATTGAAGAATTATTAAACTAAAAAGCGATAATTTTTAGTTTTTAAATACAAAATAAGAAGCAACAAGAACAGTAGCTCCAATAATTCCAATCATTTGAAATGATTGCATTGTAAGATATGGAGCAGCGATAAAGGTTACTATAATCCCTCCGATTGCCCCTCCTAAATGTGTTGTATGTCCAATATTATCATTTTGTTTTTTCATTCCATATATCGTATAGACTAGATATACGATGGCAAACATATAGGCTGGAATAGCAATAGGAACAAGAAAAGCCATTAGTTTCATTCCTGGATTAAGGATAATTGCACTAAATAACACTCCAGAAACCGCACCACTAGCACCAACGGCACTGTAATAGGGAACATTTCTATAATAGATGTAAGCGAATAAATTACCGATAAACAGACTACCCAAATAAACCAACAAGAAAAGACCAACACCCAAAATATTGATTACTGGCGTAGAAAAAAAATAGAGTGTGAACATGTTGAAGAATAAATGGGTGACATCTACATGTAAAAAGGCGGAAGTCAATAAACGAATTTGTTGATTTTTTTTGATTTCAGCAATATGGAACTTGTATCTGTCAAAAAATGCAGGATCAGAAAAGCCACAACAGCTAAAAGCAACATTTGCAGCAATAATAATTAAAACTACTATTGAAGGTACTACCATAAAATCTATAATAGTTAAATATATTAAACTTTATTAAAAGAAGATTGGTTTATTGGAAATAATAAGTTTTAATATGCAAGTAAAATATTTTATGCAATAGCAATAAATATTTATCCAAGATATTACCCTTTTATATGGATAAACAAAGGTTAAAAGATAAAAATAGTAGTTAGTAGAACAACACAATAAATTATAACATTCCCTTAATTATTCCTGAAAAGTCACTGGCGAGTTTGGATGCTTTTTCTTGGGTTGCTGCTTCTGTATAAATACGTATTATGGGTTCAGTATTGGATTTACGAAGATGAACCCATGACGAACTAAAATCGATTTTAACTCCGTCGACTGTTGTGATTTTTTCATCACTAAATTTTTCTTTTAGTTGTAAAAGAATTTTATCGACATCCATTCCTTTTTGAAGAGTAATCTTATTTTTACTCATCGCATAATTAGAATACTGTTGTTTTAATTGTGAAACTGTACACTTTTTTTCTGCTAAAAGGGAAAGAAAAAAAGCGGTTCCAACCAAGGCATCTCTTCCGTAATGTAAATCAGGATAGATAACTCCCCCATTCCCTTCTCCACCAATTACTGCATTTTTTTCTTTCATTAATGTCACTACATTGACTTCACCTACGGCACTATAAAAGCATTTTTGACCATATGTTTTACTAAGGTCTGCCAAGGCACGGGTTGAAGACAGGTTAGAAACTGTAGTACCAGGCGTTTTACTTAATATATAATCTGCACACGCTACTAATGTATATTCTTCGCCAAACAATACCCCTTTTTCATCCACAAAAACCAAACGATCTACATCGGGATCAACGGCAATACCAAAGTCAGCTTTATTTGCAATGACTGCATTACACAAGTCCTCAAGGTGTTCTGCTAGTGGTTCAGGATTATGCGGAAATTCTCCTGTTGGTTCACAATACAAGGGAATGATTTCCACATCAAAATATTGGAGTAGCGCTGGAATTGCAAGACCCCCTGTAGAATTCACACCATCCACTACGACTTTAAATCGACAATTTTGAATGGCTGATTGTTGAATATTAGGGAGTGCAAGTATGGCTGCAATGTGTTTTTCTATATAATCGTTGTCATAGGTATGTATTCCAAGGTCATCAACAGCAGCAAATTTAAAGTCATTTTGTTCTGCAATTTTTAAAACGTCCTCCCCAGCTTGGGCATTAATAAATTCACCATTTTCATTCAATAACTTTAGGGCATTCCATTCTTTAGGATTATGGCTTGCTGTAAGAATTATTCCTGCTTGTGCTTTTTCCATCGGAACTGCCATGGCGACTGTAGGTGTTGTGGACAATCCTAAATCAATCACATTAATCCCCATAGCTATTAGGGTTTGATTGACTAAGGTATGGACCATTTCTCCAGAAGGGCGTGCATCACGTCCTGTCACTACTGTTAGTCGTGTTGTTGGCTTACCTTCTTTAATCCACATACCAAAAGCAGCGGTAAATCGAACAATATCTAGCGGGGTTAAATTTTCTTCTGGGTGACCTCCAATGGTTCCACGAATTCCTGAAATTGATTTTATTAACGTCATCGCTGCAAATATAACTCATCCATTTTGAGTCACTTGCATCATCTAAAATAAATGCTTTAGAGAACTTCAATTTAATTCATTGTATTAATTGATTAAAGAGTTTTAAATTCGCAAATGAACTTTTTGGCACACGTATATTTATCGGGAACCAACACCTCCTTAGCAGTTGGAAACCTTATTGCAGATCGAATCAAAGGCACCGCATACAAATCCTATTCTTCAGAGATTCAGAAAGGTGTTCTATTGCATCGCAATATTGATGATTTTACAGATAGCCATCCTTATTTCAAAAAAAGTGTTTCTCTTTTATTTCCAAAATATAGACACTACAGTCGCGTAATTATCGATATGTATTACGATCATTTTTTAGCAGCAAACTGGAATAATTTTCACCCAGAGCCTTTACAAGATTTTTCTGAAAACTTTTACCTACAACTTGAATCGTATTCACAAATATTTCCTCCGGAAATTCAACGCATGCTTAATTATTTGATCCGAGATAATTGGTTTGTAGCCTATGAATCAATTGAAGGATTGGACAATATTCTTAAAAAGATGGCCAACCGAACTAGCTTTGAATCGAAAATGGAGGAAGCCTCAAAAGATTTAGAAACACACTATGCAGAATTGAAAGAGAACTTCTCTATATTTATGCCTGACTTAATATCGTTTACACATGAAAAAACCAATCCTCAATAACACAAAAGTTCCTTTATTCTCTTTGGTTAAAACTGTTATTTTTATTTTCATTCTCGTAGCTACACTCTCATGTTCTACCAAGGAAATCTCACAAGCTGCGGTTGTTTCGGCACGTTCAGAAGCCTCTAAAATAGGTGTGGCTGTAATGAAAAAAGGTGGGAACGCTTTTGATGCCATGATTGCTACAGATTTAGCTTTGGCGGTTTGTTATCCCAATGCAGGAAATATTGCTGGAGGAGGCTTTTTGGTTTTTCGTAAAGCTGATGGAACTGTAGGAACTTTAGATTATCGGGAAAAAGCCCCCATGTTGGCCAATCGAGATTTATATTTAGATGAACAAAATAATGTGATTCCTGGGAAAAGTACCTTAGGAGGTTTAGCGGTAGGAGTGCCAGGGACAGTCGCTGGACTTTATGAAATTCATCAACGCTTTGGAACACTCCCATGGAAAGAATTAGTGCAACCGGCTATTGATCTTGCCAAAAAAGGATATGTAGTAACAGCGAAGCAGGAAAAAAGTTTTAATACGCATCGAGAGAATTTTATAAAAGTTAATGGGAAAGGCACCCTTTATGGAAGTGATTTTAAAGAAGGTGATCGTGTTGTCAATACTGCTTTAGCCAATTCCTTGGAACAAATTGCTGCAAAGGGAAAGGATGGTTTTTATACGGGATCTGTTGCAGATGCATTGGTTGAGCGTGTTACCGCTACCGGTGGAATTATTTCTCATGATGATTTAAAGGCCTACACTCCAGTTTGGCGTGATGCCATTAAATTTGACTATAAAGATATTACCCTTTATTCCATGGCACCTCCATCAAGTGGAGGGGTTTGTTTAGGTCAAATTTTAAAAATGATTGCTCCCTATCCTATCGATGAATACGGACATAATTCCCTTAAAACAATGCAAGTTGTTGTAGAAGCTGAGCGCCGTTCCTATGCAGATAGAAGTCAATATCTCGGTGATCCCGATTTTGTTGCTGTACCAGTGGATGACCTTCTTGATGATGCTTATTTACGATCACGTATGGAAACTTTTAGTTTTGATGCTGCAACACCATCTTCCGAAGTTGGATCGGGTAGTTTAACGTGGGAAGAAAGTGAAGAAACGACCCATTATTCTATTGTTGATCCAATGGGCAATGCTGTTGCGGTCACCACTACCTTAAATGCTAGTTATGGTTCTAAAGTTTTTGTTGAAGAAGGGGGCTTTTTTCTCAACAATGAAATGGATGATTTTAGCAGTAAGCCTGGTGTTCCCAATATGTTTGGTCTCGTTGGTAGTGAAGCCAATGCTATTGCTCCCCAAAAACGAATGTTGAGTTCTATGACTCCTACAATTGTTGAAAAAAACGGGAAGCTCTCCATGGTTGTTGGAACGCCTGGTGGCTCAACGATTATTACTTCTGTCTTACAAACCATTTTAAATGTTTATGATTTTAATATGGAGATGCAGGCTGCGGTTGAAGCTCCTAGGTTTCACCATCAATGGTTGCCTGATATGGTCATTTTAGAACCCCAAAAATTTGACAGCTTGTTAATTCAAAAATTGAACGAAAAAGGCTACCAAATTATGGAGAAATACTCGCGAATTATTGGTCGTGTTGATGCTATCCATATTGATGAAAATAATGTTTTAACAACTGGTGCTGACCCCCGAGGCGATGATACTGCCATTTTATTGAATTCTTTAACAAACAAATAATATTTAGTGCGAGCTAAAACACTATTTTTGTTTGCTTTATGGAAAAGATGTTGAATACGATTGATATTGAGGGAGCACGGGTTCACAATCTTAAGAACATTCATCTTAAGATCCCAAGAGACCAACTTGTCGTCATTACTGGACTATCAGGTAGTGGTAAATCTTCCTTAGCCTTTGACACGATATAT
>CBFIJI010000111.1:0-6627 GCA_965662885.1 Flavobacteriaceae bacterium
TAAGGCATTATTCAAAGAGGTATTTTCTTCAAAATCTTTAGAAGTAATTCCGTTGATGTAGGGAATAATAGACAAAGGGGTTTTAGATTCTTTAAGGGGTTCTGGAAAACGCAGCTCTCCCATAAACGCTAAATTACCGATGGTTAGGTTTTGAGGAATTTTTGCCCAGGTGGTATGTTCGTTTTGTTGGTTGTTTCTTCGGTAGAGATTAAAACGCCAAGAGGTGGCATTGGTTTTATAGGATAAAGAGCTTAAGGGAATTTTTAATTCTGCCAAATAGTAGCCTTCATTTACAGTTGTTTCTGCTTCCCATTTGGTGTCCCAAGAATAATTTCGATCGGTTCGGTAGTTGGCGTTTCCACTAGAAATAAGACCATCGGCTTTGGCACCATAAGGATTCACAGCAAAGGAAAACGCATTGGTTGCATCATTAAAAGTGTCAAATAGAAAGGTTAAATAATCTGCACCAAAAGTTTCAAAATCCCGTTTTAGCGTGGGGACGGTAAAATTATCGCCATTGGTTTCAGCTTTAACCAAAATATAAAGGTTTCGGTCGTCGATCAGTACTTTAAAACTTGTTTGCTTTTTTCCACGGATGGAATCGGTGGGACGCCATTGCCAAAATGGCGAAGTGGTTGTCATAAATTCACCCCAAGCGGATTCGGAAGCTTTTCCATCAATTATAATGGTCTCGTCCGTCCGTTTTACGTCAATAAAAAGGTCTTGACTCCAAGCAAAACTTAATGTAAAGCTAAAGGCAATTATACTGAAAATATGACGGAATTTGTTCATCTTTGGAAGATTAAAAAGCATTTAAAAAAAGATTTTAAATATAGTATATTCTTTAAGTTAATATAGAGAGACAATGAAAATTTCAATAGGTTTAATTTTAATTCATTTAATTTTTGTTTTTGGAAGTGAAAAGGAAGACGATTGGGGGGCAACTGGACATCGTGTGGTCGGAAAAATTGCGGCTCAACATCTTTCTAAAAAAGCACAGCGAAACATTGATAAATTGCTTGATGGTGCAACACTGGACTATGTTTCGAACTATGCGGACGATATTAAGTCGGATTCCCGATATCGCGCATATGGTCCTTGGCATTATATCAATGTGGAGTCAGATCAAGACCATAGAACACTTCCCACTAAGAAAGAGGGGGATATTGTTCAAGCCATTCAACGGTGTATTGCGGTTCTTAAGAATCCCGAGCAGACCAAAGAAGAAAAGCAATTTCATCTTAAACTTTTGGTTCATTTCATCGGTGATCTCCATCAACCCATGCATGCGGGCAGGCCGGGGGATCGAGGTGGAAATGATATCCAATTAAAATGGTTTGGTCGTTCTACCAATTTACACCGATTGTGGGACAGTGATATCATTGAAAGTCATGGGATGAGTTATACTGAAATGGCGATCAATATGCCCCAGTTGTCTAAAGCCCAAAAGAAATATATTCAGCAACAATCCTTAGCCATTTGGGTGGAAGAGTCACAAGCCTTAGCGGCAAAAATCTATGAGGACACTCCAGCTGAAAGCCGACAAGGTTATGCTTACCGTTACCGTTATTTGGATACTATTCGGATGCAAATGTTAAAAGGAGGACTGCGATTAGCCGGCGTTTTAGAGACTATTTTTGGATAATTTTCCGAAAGGTGAGGTTGATCCTTGAATCAACAGCTCTAGCTGTTTTGGCAATCTGATGAACCCAATGGTGCTGCATTGGACCTTCCATTAAAAGTAAACTTCCGTGGTGAAGCACTATTTTATGTTTTTCCGTTTTAAGATGCCGGTGTTTAAAATGGAAAAAGCGTTCCCCACCAAAACTTAGGGAGGCAATGACGGGATTGGTTCCCAATTCTTTTTCATTGTCGGCATGCCAACCGTTACTGTCTTTACCATCCCGATAGCAGTTGAGTAATACACTGGTAAACGCTGTTGAACACACCTTTTCGACCCGTTCTTGGATGGCAGTCAGCTCTGGAATCATTGGGTGGGGGTGCATGGTCACTCCAGAATAGGAATAGGCCTCCGCATTACTGCTGTATAAGGCTGTAAGTCGGGGTTGCATATAGGTTTTTCCAAACACGGTGATCGGATCTTGTTGCCATGCAATTTGTTCGCTAAAGACTTTTAAATAGTGGTCGGCTTCTTCGGCGGTAAAAAAGTGTTTGTAGTACCTCACTTGAGCATCTACTAATTGCGGTTCCCAATCGGGTAAAATACGGTGGACGTTATCCATGATTCAAAAGTAATCAATTGATGCAAAAGGGAAGAGGTACTTCGGCAGATTACTCCTTATGGTTTTAATCGATTGTTTTTTAATGTATTATTATTGGATATTCCACTTCAAGGAATTAAGTAAATCGCTAGTTATTTTTCAAAAAGACTCCACTCTTTATCATAGATAGGACTTTCGACGCCTAAGAAATCCAAGACACTGTGAAATACATGATATTGGGTGGCCGTTTCTTGGTTTTTAAATCGTACCCTATCGTCAGAGGTCCAAGCAATAAATGGAATTTCAACTTGCTCTTTTGGAGCTAAACTTAAGGGGATGCCATGCATGTATAAGTTGTTTTCTCCTAAGGATTCCCCATGATCGGAAACATAGAACATGGCTGCGGTATAGGGGGTAACGTGTTTTAAGTTTTCAATCAACTTGGCGATAAGATAATCGGTGTATAGAATTGTATTATCATAGGCGTTGATCAATTCTTGGTCGGTGCAATTGGATAATTCAACACTCTTACAGACTGGAGTAAATTGTTCAAATTCTGGAGGATATTTTTTAAAATAGGTAGGCCCGTGACTTGTACTGGTATGTAACACAATCAATACTTTATTTTTTTGACTTTTAAGGATCAAATCGTTTAATCCATGAAGTAAGACTTCATCATAAGTACAGACGGTGGCTGTGTCTTGACACCTTTGTTGTAAGGCTTCCTTGTTCTGGTAATTTTTAGTGTTTACCTTCGGTTCTCCCCAGTTGGTTGTTCTCCAAATAACGTCCACCCCATTTCTTTCTAAGTAGTTGGGTAAAATTTCATTTAACGCACTACTTTTTTTATAGTCTAAAATAGCCTTAACACCGGCTGTCGTATAGGTAGCTGCTGCGTTTGTTTGATAGACTTGCAGGTCGTTGACCTCTGCAAGAAGTGGGTTGGTCTTTTTTGTATAGCCGTATAATGAAAAGTTGGCACTCCGTGCAGATTCCCCAATGACCAAGACAAACACCGCCTTTTTATCGTTGGTTATTTGTGCTGTTGGAAGTAACTGCTGTTTTTGGTTTAGGCTCTGTTTGTTGTGATAGAACCTGATCGTATTGATCACATAGGACCAGGGCATTATGATTGCCCCTAGCTTTTTAGAGTTTTTATCAATCCATAACCAATTGGGAGCGTTGATATATGAGACGGTAATTAGGGCAATCAAAAGGATAAACGTCTGTAATAAAAACGTTTTTAATTTAACCCTTACATAGTTTAAATGGTAGATTAAGATACTCGGTAGGATGCCCAAAAAAATCAGATAGAGTACTAGTGAAAAAGATAAAAAACTACTGGCTTCTTCATAATTGGTTTGCATGACGTTCCCCATCATGGAACGATCCATCATGGTTCCTAAATTCGTGATGAAATAAACACAGATGGCGTTGAGGTTAAAGAATAGGACTAAAAGCCATTTCCCAACCTTTCTAAGGAGGTATAAACCGATATAAAATAAAAAGAGATTCAATAGGATAGCGGTAAGCACCAAGCTACTAAGCAATAAGGCACCATTAAAGGTGTTAAGTTCAATGTTGTTGCGGACAAAAGCAAAGAAGGGGAGGTTGTACAAGAGTACATTAACAACGCTAACTATTAAAACATAATAGGGAAGTTTAATTTTTCTTTTGAACATGTTTTTTGAGGGTTAGAAGTAAGGTGATGATTAGGGCGACCAAAGCAAGATAGGTCACCACTAAATTTTTGGTTATAATTCTTTGAATAACTAAGCCCATCCACAGCAGTTCAAGGACTATGATAAGCAGGGTTTGTTTTTTGTGTTTTAATGGGGTTCCCCATGACATAGAGTTGTTGATGGGAATACTGATCATTGCTAATAGGGCGCCAATGGCACTACCACTAATAACATCAAGGGGATAATGTGCCCCAACACCTACTCTTGAAAAGCTGATGAGTAGCCCTAGGCTTAACATCAATAAAAACCAGCAGCATTTATAGCTATTTTTTTTAGGTCTAAAAGCTAGGAACACAAGGGTAATGATAATAAAGATAGAGATGGAGTGACCGGAGGGGAGCGAAGAATTGCTGTTTAATGTTCTTCCAATAATGACAAAACTGTCATTGTCGAAAACTGCTGCCGGTCGGGGTATACTAAAGATGTCTTTTAATCCTGCTGAAACCACTAACGAAATTAGGGTGGAGATGATGATCACTTCCCATAATTTGGGGGCATACAATACAAAAATACTTACCAAAGGAAAAAGCAAAACGACATCGCCAAGTTGTGTAAGATTGAGTTGTAAACGGGGAAAGGAAGATAAAGCGGCATTTAAAGTGTAAAACAGTTCTTTTTGAACGTCGATATAGCGGTCTATAAAGCTACTTTCATTGTTTAGAAAAAGAGGAATTGCAAAAGCAACGATGAAGACGGTGATGGGCAGTATATAGTAGGTGCCTTTAACCGCCTTAAAATTAGTCATCACTCGAGTGTTTAAAGGCGAATGGTCGTTAACAGCCATAGGCGTTACTTTTTAGAAGATCAGGGGAATTAAGTAGGCAGTACATGGCGCTATATTTTCTTATTGTAAGGGTGGTCTGCTAGGAAGAAAAACCCTAAACATCTCGGTAAAGGAGGTGGGTGTGGAATAAAAAAACGGACAAAAAGAACAAGGGTTTTTAAAGAAGCATTAGGGGTATTCATCTTGGGGAGCCAATTTGGGGATTTGCTATTCAAAGATAATCAATAATTTTTTTTACTCATAAAAGGGGGAGGTGGGGGGTGTTTGGTTTTTTTTAAAAGGTTCTAAAGGTTTGTGAATAAAACGTAGCATGGTTTAATACAAAATTTTGCAAGTACATACCAAACGGAAAATCCATTGTTATTGAGCTTGTCGAAATAAGGATTTTCAGAAGTAGGCAAGAACAAGCTATTACTTATAGCCTTTCTTAGCTGTTGTTTTTATTTTCGTTTTCAATTATAGTCTCGTAATGTTCAACTGTCGGAAATGGGTCGTAATAATGATGCAAAATCTTTTTCCATTCCAAATATTGTTCTGATTGCCTAAACCTAATTGTATGGTCTTCCAAATTTTCCCATTCCACAAGTAGAATGTATTTATTATTCTGTTCCAAACATTTTTGTAGTGAGTGTTTCATATAACCTTTTGTAGAACTGATGTATTGTCCCGCTGTCGCAAAGTCGATTTCAAATTGTTTTTCTTTTCCACGTTTAACATTTAATATCGCTACTTCTAAGATCATATTTCTTCAATTATAGATTGTCCTTTTGATTTGTCACCTGACGTCCATTCCCAACTTTCGTGAAGACGAATTTTTCCATTTTCAAGGATTTCAGGTTTTGATTTGCAAATTCCTGTCATAAGTTCGTCTTTATCATTTACTTGATGATAACGCATTTCTATATTTCCATTTTTACCAACTAAACCAATTAGATGTCCATATCTAATTTTTCCACCCGAGTATGTAGAAGTTAAAACATTATCAACTTGTTTGTAATGGAAGATGGTTTCGCTTGAAATTTCCCCATTTTCAGAATTACTTGTTGCTCTAAATATTTTGTCGTTATAGTTCATTGTGTTCGTTTTCTTAAATAATAGCTAACGTTGCGTGTAAAAATAGTAGTGGATTTTATGTACTAACTTTTCGGTTTATAACTGACCTTTAATTGATTTTCTATCATATAAGCGACTAAATCGCTATTTTTTATATACGTTGTTAGTCACTGGTTATTTTACATTCTTTTATAAATTCCATTTGGAATCAGTCTCAATAATTTAGCAATAATCCACCATCTTTTCGTAACGTATCCAATCTCTTTTTTCTTTTTCATAATTCGAAAAATCTGTCGAGCAGCTTTTTCTTTTGTCGCAACCCAAAACTGCCCTTCTCCTTTAGCCATATCTGTATCAACAAACCCTGGTCTTATGTCAGTCACATAAATCGATTTTTTTGTCTTAGCTGCCTTTTGCCTCAACCCTTCCAAATAGTTGATTTGATAGGCTTTAGAAGCGTTGTATGCTGGTGCTATTCTACTCCCTCTAATTCCTGCAATAGAACTTATTGCAACCAAATGTCCTTTTCCTTGTTTTTCGAAATGATTAAAAGCCCAAATTGAAATTTCTGTAAACGCATTAACATTCAATAGGTTTGTTTTATTCTCGTTTTCAAAATTCAAATCTTCATTTAAGTTTCCAGTGCCTGAACTCAAAACCATAAGGTCAAGTCCGCCTATTTGATCGGTCAATTCATTTAGTTTTTCGGAATTACATTCGGTTGTACAGTCAAAAGAACTTACGATATAACTATTCAGGTTACTTTGTTTTAATTTTTCCAATTCAGTTTTTCGTCTTCCTGTAATCCCAACTTTATACCCACTAT
>CBFIJI010000112.1:0-6460 GCA_965662885.1 Flavobacteriaceae bacterium
ATGGTGTGGATTATGCCCTTTATATTATGATCAGTGCCATTGTTATATCCATTGTAATTATGATTGGCTTTGCTACACCCATTAGTGATTTTATCAATAAGCATCTATCACTTCAAATTTTAGGATTGTCTTTTCTATTGTTGATTGGCTTTTTATTGATTTCTGAAGCAGCCCATCTTTCAGAGACCGTTGTATTGGGGAAAACTATTGGTAATATTCCTAAAGGGTATCTTTATTTTGCTATTGCCTTTTCCTTAGGTGTTGAAATGGTCAATATGAAAATTCGCGCTAAATCGAAAGCGTAGTTTTTTATCTTCGTCAAAAAAATATAAGAAATTAAGCAGTCCACATTCTGTGATTCCTTCAGAACCAGTGCCTTTAATTTTATGATGAAGTCCTTATTTTACAAGTACTCAATCCTTTTTGAAAGTTGAATGATTTTTGATGCGGTTATTTTAAAAATCCATTTTGGTTTGGATTTCCCCATCATTGTCTTTATCCTCTTGGGAGTCCTCTGGAGTTACCTCAATATTTGTAATTTCTTCCTCCTCAGGGAAGTCATACGGAAGGGCTTCTTCCAATGCAATAGATTTAATTTTCTTTTCAGTCAATTGATTTCCCATAGCACCAATACCTTTGATGGCAATAAATTCTTCTGCATTAATGGATAGTGGCGCAAAGGCTTCTTTTCCTCTTAATTTTTCAAATTCTATTTTTAATACAGGACGCCAAGCAGTTTGAACATCAATTAAAACTCCACTTTCTTTGATGAAAACTTCTTCTTTTGATTCGTTTTCCACCACAAAACGCTTAATAAAGTAACGTTTTTTTGTGGGATCAAAATAGACTGCGGTAATCGGTTTTTCGGGAATCCACTTTTCAATAACCGTATCCTGTTTATCAAAATGAAGTGAAAGCTCTGGAGTACTTACTTTTAATTTCCCTGATTGATTGATAATCAGTAATTTATCTGCTCCTTTAAAGGCACCAAGTAGGGAGCCTCGTTCATCTACATTAATTCTTCTAACCACTTCATCAAACCAAATCTTTCGAGGTTTTAAAGTAGAGATTCCTTTTTCTTTAAGTTCAATTTTACGGACTCCGTATTTTGAAACAATATTTCCATTTACTCCTCTACCTTTTATTTGAAGGTCAGCAAAATCTAAATCCCATTTTAATTTTTTAATGTTTTTAACATTGCGTAATAAAACAGTGACTATTTCAGCCTCTCCATTGGGGTTGGCAGAAAAATAAAGGATCTGAGAACCAGCTTTTCCTTGAGTTAGGTCATAAGCTCGCTCTCGGGTTACCCCAGTAACTGCAAACCTTTTAATGTAAGAGGTCCCCCCTTTTCCGTCACGATAAACCAAATTGTAAATGGTTCTACTATCTTTCTTTTTAAAAATAGCGGCGTGAATAATATCTTTTCCAACAAATACTTTACTGTCTACTTTGACTACGGTCATTTTTCCGTCTCTTGTAAAAACAATGACATCATCTATATCAGAACAGTCGCAAATAAAGGTTTCTTTCTTTAGGCTGGTTCCAATAAACCCTTCCTCCTTATTAACATAGAGCTTTTGGTTGCGAACCACTACCTTTTTTGCATCTACATCATCAAAAATAGCTATTTCTGATTTCCGTTTTTTATCCTTACCATAGGTTTTTTTCAGTTGGGTAAAATGGGTAATAGCGTAGGCAACAAGATTATTAAGGTGGTTTTTTACTTCTTCAATTTCTCCTTCAAGGGCTTCAATTTTCTGTTGCGCCTTATCCAAATCAAATTTTGAAATACGTTTAATTCGAATTTCAGTTAGACGAATTAAATCTGCTTCGACTACTGGTCGTTTTAAATGTCCCACATGCGGCTTAAGTCCTTGATCAATGGCAGACAGCACCCCTTCCCAGGTTTCTTCCTTTTCAATATCTCGATAAATTCTGTTATCAATAAAAATTCGTTCTAAGGAAGCAAAATGCCATTGATTTTCCAATTCATTTAGTTGAACCTCCAATTCTAATTTTAAAACTTGAACGGTATGATCGGTTGAAATTTGCAACATTTCACTGACCCCCATAAAGTGAGGTTTATTGTCAATGATTAAACAGCCCAAGGGAGATATAGAAGTTTCACAAGAGGTAAAAGCGTAAAGTGCGTCGATTGTTTTATCGGGTGAAATACCTGGGGGGAGATGAACTAGAATTTCAACGTTTGCAGCTGTATTATCTTCAATTTTTTTGACTTTGATCTTCCCTTTATCGTTGGCTTTCAAGATACTATCAATTAAACTTGAAGTATTGGTACTAAAAGGGATCTCGGTAATGACCAAGGTGGATTTATCGTATTGACTAATTTTTGCACGTACTCGGACCTTTCCGCCGCGTAAGCCATCATTATAATTTTGAACATCAATTGCCCCTCCAGTTTCAAAATCAGGATAAATGGTAAATTTTCGTCCTTTGAGGTATTGGATACTGGCTTGTATTAGTTCATTGAAGTTATGTGGTAAAATCTTTGTGGAGAGTCCAACAGCAATTCCTTCGGCTCCTTGAGCGAGCAAAAGCGGGAATTTTACGGGAAGGTGAATGGGTTCTTTTTTTCTTCCGTCATAGGACATTTGCCAATTGGTTACTTTTGGACTAAAGACAACATCCATTGCAAATTTTGAAAGACGTGCTTCAATATATCGAGATGCAGCAGCACTATCACCGGTAAGAATGTTTCCCCAGTTCCCTTGCATGTCAATCAACAATTCTTTTTGTCCCAATTGCACCATAGCGTCAGCAATACTGGCATCCCCGTGAGGGTGGTACTGCATGGTATGTCCCACGATGTTAGCTACTTTATTGTACCTACCGTCATCCAAATCCTTCATGGAGTGAAGAATACGACGTTGAACTGGCTTAAGGCCGTCTTCGATCGCAGGTACAGCACGTTCTAAAATAACATAAGATGCATAGTCTAAAAACCAATCTTGATACATCCCTGTTACCTTAGTTAAGGTATCTGACGATTGATTATGCGGTTCTAATTGTCCTTGATTTTCTTCCATCTTTTCGAGGGCTAATTTACTATTTCATCCCCATTTTTTCCTGTGGTTATTTTTAAAAAATCCCCAATTATTTATTAAGAAAATGAGCTACTTAGCATTTTTTTCTATTCTTTATAAAGCCATAAACAGGCTTATAATTATTTTTCTTTAAACTAAAATTTAAACTTCCTCAGAAATCAAATCAAGTTCTACCTTCAAGTTATTGATAATAAATTTCTGACGGTCTTGTGTATTTTTACCCATATAGAATTGTAACAACTCATCAATCGTTGTTGTTTTATCCAACATTACTGGATCCAATCGGATATCTTCTCCAATAAAATGTTTGAATTCATCTGGCGAAATTTCACCAAGCCCTTTAAATCGGGTGATTTCTGGTTTTCCTGATAACTGTTCAATAGCCTCCTTACGTTCCGTTTCATTATAACAATAAAATGTTTTTCTTTTGTCACGTACACGGAATAAGGGCGTCTGAAGAATATAAAGATGTCCTTCTTTAATTAACTCTGGAAAGAATTGCAAGAAAAAGGTAATCAACAATAAACGAATGTGCATTCCATCAACATCAGCATCTGTGGCAATCACAATATTGTTATATCGAAGCAATTCCATTCCATCTTCAATATTTAAAGCGGCTTGGAGCAAGTTAAATTCCTCATTTTCATAAACAATCTTCTTTGACATTCCAAAACTGTTTAGAGGCTTACCCCGTAAACTAAAAACAGCTTGAGTATTGACATCTCTAGATTTAGTGATTGATCCACTGGCAGAGTCTCCTTCCGTAATAAAAATGGTGGACTCCAAGCGTCGTTCTTTTTTAATTTCATTCAAATGAACTCGGCAATCTCTAAGTTTTTTGTTGTGTAAGTTCGCTTTTTTGGCTCTTTCCCGAGCCAACTTACGAATACCAGAAAGTTCTTTTCGTTCTTTTTCTGCTTGTATTATCTTTTTTTGAATAATCTCGGCTACAGAAGTATTTTTATGAAGGAAGTTGTCAAGTTGAGTATTTAAGAAGTCTATCACATAGGATCGAACCGTAGGTAAATCTCCGCCCATATCCGTAGATCCAAGCTTGGTTTTGGTTTGTGATTCAAAAACAGGTTCCATCACCTTAATACTTACGGCTGATATAATAGATTTCCGAATATCGGAGGCTTCATAATTTTTTCCAAAATGTTCTCGAATTGTCTTTACAATTCCCTCACGGAAAGCAGACTGATGTGAGCCCCCCTGCGTTGTATGTTGTCCGTTTACAAAGGAATGATATTCCTCACTGTACTGCGTTTTACTATGGGTGAGTGCTACTTCAATATCTTCACCTTTAAGATGAATGATCGGATAAAGTAAGTCATTGGGATTGGTGTGTTCTTCCAAAAGATCTTTTAATCCATTTTCCGAATAAAATTTTTCACCGTTAAGGACAATGGTTAATCCAGGATTAAGATAAACATAGTATTTAAGCATGCGTTCAACATACTCTAAACGATATTTATAATTTTTAAATATCTGGCTATCAGGTGTAAAAACTACATTGGTTCCATTTTTACTTGAACTTACTTCCAAGGGAGCATCTTCCAATAAATTTCCATATTCAAAAATAGCATGTCTGGCTTGTTGTTCACGGATTGACTCTACACGAAAGTGAGATGACAAGGCATTAACAGCTTTGGTTCCCACTCCATTAAGTCCAACTGATTTTTTAAAGGCTCTGGTATCATATTTACCTCCAGTATTCATTTTAGAAACAACATCTACCAATTTACCCAAAGGAATTCCACGACCATAATCTCGAACAGCCACAGAATTATCTACAATATTAATTTCAATTGTTTTCCCAGCCCCCATGACAAATTCGTCAATACAATTGTCTAAAACTTCTTTGAGTAGAATGTAAATACCGTCATCTGGGGAGGAACCATCTCCTAGCTTCCCAATATACATTCCTGGCCGTAAACGAATGTGTTCTCGCCAATCTAAGGATCGAATATTGTCTTCGGTATATTGTTCTCTTTTGGCCATAGGCTGATTTGATTGCTAATATAAAGGTATCACCTGATAATTTAAAAGCTTTAGTTTTAAAAGAAATTAACAATCATTGGGGGAACTGTTGAGAAGTTAGTTATATCAAGATGTTGTTTAATTCCTTGTTTTTTTTAAAAGATCAAATATTTTATTATGCCATGATCAATTCTATTTGTTAAAGTATTTTATAGAGGCTATAGATCATATGATTCCCTTCAAAATTCAAATTTCGCTTTCGATAAATAAAAATTCTTATTACTTTCATAGCAGCGATCAACAAAAAACAAATGAAAAAAACAGTACTTACTTTTGGGTTAATCATCGCCTTTATGTCATGTCAGGGCACAACCAAAGAAGTCATCAAACCTGAAATACCCGGAAAATTGAAACATATCGTCTTTTTTTGGCTTAAAAATCCTGATAACCAAGAGGATAGAGCCACTTTCGAAACTGCTATTAATAAACTAATGGCGGATAATCAACAAGCTACAGCAACGTATTTGGGGACACCCGCTCCTACTGAAAAAAGGGATGTAGTGGACCAATCTTATACGTATTGTTATATGATGACGTTCCCTTCCCTAGAAGCTCAAAATATTTATCAAACCGATCAAACACATCTTGATTTTATTGATGCGGCCTCGCATTTATGGGAAAAAGTGGTGGTCTATGATGCGGTACCTTAAATAAAAAATCGTTTAGAACGTTTTTAAACGTTAAATCGGAAGTGCATAACATCACCGTCTTTGACAATGTATTCCTTTCCTTCTACTCGCATTTTACCAGCTTCTTTGACTTTTACTTCACTTCCAAAATGAATATAGTCGTCATAACTAATGACTTCAGCACGAATAAAACCTTTTTCAAAGTCAGTATGAATCACCCCAGCTGCTTGTGGAGCTGAAGAACCAATCGGGATAGTCCAAGCACGGACTTCTTTTTCTCCAGCGGTAAAATAAGTTTGTTGTTGGAGTAAATTATAAGCGGAACGAATCAATTTTGCAGCTCCAGGTTCACTTAAACCCAAATCTTCTAAAAAAAGTTGACGTTCTTCATAGGTTTCCAACTCGTTAATATCAGCTTCAACGCTTACCGCTAAAACAAGAACGCTAGCATTTTCGTTGGCAACCAATGCCTTCACTTGTTCCACATAGGCATTACCGTCTTTTGCAGCGGTTTCTTCAACATTACATATATAAAGAACGGGTTTATCCGTAATTAGTTGAAGAGGTTTAACAAAAACCTCATGCTCGTCTGCAGAAAAAGATAGACTTCGAATGTTGTGGCTAGCTTCCAACTCTTTTTTTAGAAGGGTCAATATTTCTTGTTCTTTGACAGCCTCTTTATTCCCTGTTCTGGCAGCACGGTTCACTTTCTCAAGCTTTTTT
>CBFIJI010000113.1:0-6337 GCA_965662885.1 Flavobacteriaceae bacterium
CCCGTTTTGAAATTTCACTCCCAGAAAAGCGACAGTTCTTTACTCAAAACAGTGATTTGTTTTCTGACTTTGGAGAACAACGCGATGCCATTCCCTTCTTTTCTAGAAAGATTGGTGTAGCCAAAGACCTCGATGGAAATACCATCGAAAACAAAATCATCACAGGGGTGCGTTTAAGTGGGAAAATCAGTAACAATCTTCGGATTGGCTTTTTAAATATGTTGACCGATGAGGACATCAAAAATGAAATTCCTTCCAACCTCAACACCGTATTTACCTTACGACAAAAAGTCTTTAACCGTTCCAACATCAGCTTTTTGATGATCGACCGAAGTACTGTAAAAGACTACGATTTTATCGACACTACCGAAAAATCAAACCGCTTGGTGGGCTTGGAATATAACTTAGCCTCTAGTGATGGTATATGGACTGGAAGAGCTTTCCTACATAAATCCTTTACTCCCGAGGCAGGAAAAGACGATACCAGTAGTGGGATAAGCCTACGAAGAAACACCCGAAATCACAGCTTTGGCCTAGGGGGTGTTTATGGTGGAGAAGACTTTAAATCCGATCTTGGGTTTTACCGACGTTCTGGATTTTTAAAAATCAGCCCTTCCTATTCCTATAGACTCTATCCTAAAAATGAAAAGGTTATCAATTACGAGTTCCGACAGAACGTCTTTATGGTCTATAAACCGAGTAATGACTTTTTATTGACCGATCGTTGGTTTTTAAGCAACTTTAGCGTCCGCTATCTCAACCAAACCTCCTTATCACTTCGTGTCGCCAATCGAAGAGAATTTTTACTTAACGGATTTGATCCGACCCGCTCCGGAGCAGAACCCCTTCCAGAAGGCGTGGCCTATAATTTTACAGATTTCGAAGTCTCCTATCGTTCCGACAGTCGAAAGCTCTTTTCTTTTGATACAGAAGTTTCTTATGGGGGCTTTTATACCGGTACCAAATTCTCTGTAGAAAACGAAATCAACTGGCGATCACAACCCATTGTTTCGGCCAGTTTAAAAGTCAACTACAATAAAATCATGTTACCTAAACCCTATGCCTCTGCCGATTTGTGGTTGGTGAGTCCCAAAGTAGAAGTCTCTTTTAACAAAAAAACATTTTGGACCACTTATGTCCAGTTTTCTTCCCAATCTGAAAACTTAGGGATTAATTCTCGATTACAGTGGCGTTTTGCGCCTTTGTCCGATTTATACCTTGTTTACAATGATAATTATTTAACCAGTGATGCTTTTTCGCCAAGATATCGTAGTTTTAACATCAAATTTACGTATTGGTTAAATATTTAATATGAAGCAAAATTACTGTTCTACATCGCTGCTAGGGATCTTCTTACTTTTTAGCATTGGCTGTCAAAGTCCTAAAGAAAAAAAAGCGACAGACAGCATGACCGTTGTCGGAACTGTTCAAGGACTTCGAAAAGGAAAACTCTACCTTCAGAAGATTGAAGACACCCTTTTAGTCAATGTGGACTCCACAGAAATTACTGGAAATGCTGATTTTAACTTTAAAACTGCCCTGACAACTCCAGAGGTGTTTTATTTGTATCTCGACAAAGAAGATGGGGATTCTTTAAATGACCGAATTCTTTTCTTTGGAGAACCTGGAACCATCGAAATCAATACGCTTTTAAAAACCTTTGAAAGCAGCGCTAAGATAAAAGGATCAAAAAATCAAGAACTCCTTCAAGAGTATAAGGGGTTTATGCGAAAGTTTGACGATAAAAATCTTTCTCTTTACCAAGACTATTTTGCAGCCACCCAAAAAAATAAGCAATCCCTCATCGACTCCATCTCCTCGGCTATGGACAATCTCTTACGCCGTAGGTACCTCTTTGCGCTTAATTTTGCTTCACAGCACACAGACTTCAATATCGCACCTTATATTGCCATCACCGAAGTCAATGATGCCAATCTGATACTTTTGGATACCGTAGCAGCTAAAATGACCCCAGAGGTTAAAGCGTCCAAGTATGGAAAACTCTTTATGGAATTGCTAGAAAGACGCCACAAACAAGAAGATACTGAATAAAATTAAAGCGCAGCAAGTTGCGTTTCCAAGCCGTTGAGGGTGGTTGAAATTTCTTCGTTAAGGGATTTAAATTGTTGCTTGGCTGCTTTTTTATCTACTCCATTGATTTTTGCAATGATGGTGTCAAAAGCACTAATTGCCTCGTCAATTAAAGCTTCACTTTTCTTAAGATCTGCACCCGGATGGGAAAGTTCCCAGTGGTAAATATCCTCAATAAAACTTCCAATTTCATTGTTGATGTCTTTTTTTAATTGCTTTCTACTGGCCATATGACTAATTTTTATGCAAAGGTAAGTAGAAAAATGAAAGCAATCCTTCTCCGAAGAAATTAACTTAGGGAATGGTCAACTAAAGAAGTTTTAGGGCTCTTAGGCTAGAACGAATGTGGGCAGTGGCCATTAATGCATTATCAAAAACATTTACAATAACGCCCTGTTGATCCACCACAAAAGTTACTCGACTAAACGAAATCCCAAAGGACTTTTGGGTGATTCCAAACATTTTTTGGACATTGCGTTTTGGGTCGGACAAAAGTTTAAAGGGCAAGCGGTGCCTTTGGGAAAAACTTTTATGACTTTTTGAACTGTCAAAATTAATACCAAAGACCTCTGCTCCATGTTCTTGGAACACTTCATATTGATCGCGAAAGGCACAAACTTCAGCAGTACAGCCCGGAGAATTATCTTTGGGATAAAAAAACAGCACCAAGGGTTTTCCTAAAACATCCTGAACATGAAACAGCTTATTATTTTGATCGTACAATGAGAAATCGGGTAGTTGGTCTCCTACTTTAAGCATCGTTATCCCGAATAGGTTACAAAGTTTCGTGGGGTTTCATACAACGTGATCTCCAAAGTCATCACAGAAGCTAAAAAGGGTTTTAATTTATCGTAAATCACCACCGCTATATTTTCAGCGGTAGGGTTCAACGTTGCAAATTCGGGAACTTGTTCGTTTAAGTTCTTATGATCCATTGCGTCTTCCACATGTTCCTTGATCAGGTCTTTTAAGACTTTCATGTCCATCACATAACCAGTATCTGGATCAATAGGTCCCGTAACACTGACGATCAATTCATAGTTGTGTCCGTGATAATGGGCATTGGCACATTTCCCAAAAATTTCTTCATTTTGGTCGTCAGTCCAATCTTTACGATATAAACGATGTGCTGCATTAAAGTGCGCTTTTCGACTTACGGTTACATTCATAGCAGTTTAATTAGCAATTATATAGTTATAAAAACGTTCAAATATAATTTTAAACCAGGCGGTATAGACCTCTGGATGTTTTTTAATATCCTCAGAAACGGTATGAATGGACACCCATTTCCAAGCTTCAACTTCTTCTAGATTGATCACTGGAGGCACTTCTGAATAGCCCAACAACACATGATCGAGTTCATGTTCTGTTAAACCGTTGTCAAAAGGGGCTTTATAAATAAACGTAAACAATTCTTTTAAAGGTACTTCCATCCCCATTTCTTCCTTCAGGCGACGTTTTCCCGCAGCTAAAGTCGTTTCTCCCTCCCGTTGATGACTGCAACAGGTGTTGGTCCACAACCCTGGTGAGTGGTATTTTATCATTGCCCGTTGCTGCAACATTAATTCGTTCTTATTATTGACAATAAAAACGGAAAAGGCACGGTGCAAAACCCCTTTTTCATGGGCTTCTAATTTGGGCATGGTACCCAATGGTTGGTCGTTACGATCAACAAGAATAACTTCTTCTTCCTTCATTAAGGGTTAAAATTACTACTATTTTTCTAAAAACCTACCCCATTCCATGGCCACAGTGGATTTATTTGTGATATTTTTGACAAAATTTTTACTATGGGATTTTTAGAAGAAATTCAACGAAGACGAACCTTTGGTATTATCTCTCACCCAGATGCGGGTAAGACTACCCTTACAGAAAAATTACTCCTTTTTGGAGGTGCTATACAAGAGGCTGGGGCCGTAAAATCCAACAAAATAAAAAAGGGCGCCACCAGTGATTTTATGGAAATTGAACGCCAACGTGGTATTTCTGTGGCCACTTCAGTATTGGCTTTTATTTATAAGAATAAAAAAATAAATATCCTAGATACTCCCGGGCATAAAGACTTTGCAGAAGACACGTTCCGAACCCTTACTGCTGTGGACAGTGTGATTGTCGTGATTGATGTTGCCAAAGGTGTGGAGGAACAAACTGAAAAGTTGGTCAGTGTGTGTCGGATGCGGAATATTCCCATCATTGTATTTATCAATAAATTGGACCGAGAAGGTAAAGATGCCTTTGACCTCCTTGATGAAGTGGAACAAAAATTAGGGTTGACCGTTTCCCCCCTTTCGCTTCCTATCGGAATGGGGTATGATTTTAAAGGGATTTATAATATTTGGGAAAACAATATTCAACTCTTTGAAGGGGATGAAAAACAAATCATCGGTGCTAAAAAGCGTTTTGAAAGCATAGAAGATCCAGAGTTACTCAATATTCTTGGAGCTGAAAAAATCGATACGCTAAAGGAAGAATTAGAAATCATTCAGGAGGTCTATCCCCCCTTTGATCGGGAGGCTTATTTAAATGGGGATTTACACCCAGTCTTCTTTGGTTCGGCCTTAAATAATTTTGGGGTGCAGGAGCTGTTAAATTGTTTTATCGACATTGCGCCAGAACCGCGTTCTAAAATGGCCGACAACCGCTTGATTGACCCTAAGGAAGATGACTTTTCTGGTTTTGTTTTTAAAATCCATGCCAATATGGACCCCAACCATCGGGATCGACTAGCCTTTATTAAAGTGGTGTCAGGTGCTTTTAAACGCAACACTCCCTATCATCATGTTCGCCTCAATAAAAAATTAAAGTTCTCCTCTCCCAATGCCTTTTTTGCAGAGAAAAAGGAAATTGTTGACATTTCCTATCCGGGAGACATTGTCGGCCTACACGATACTGGAAATTTTAAAATTGGCGATACCCTGACCAATGGGGAAAAAATTCAATTTAAAGGGATTCCTAGTTTTTCTCCGGAACACTTTCGGTATATCAACAATAACGATCCTATGAAAGCCAAACAATTAAATAAAGGGATTGAACAATTGATGGATGAAGGAGTCGCCCAGCTTTTTACGCTTAATTTAAACGGACGGAAAATCATTGGTACCGTTGGAGCCTTACAGTTTGAAGTCATCCAATATCGGTTGTTACACGAATACAGCGCAAAATGTAGCTTTGAAAATTTAAATGTTCATAAAGCCTGTTGGGTGGAAGGTGATGATAAAACGGATGCCTTTAAAGACTTTTCCAGAATCAAACAAAAATTTTTGGCCTATGATAAAAGTGGCCAATTGGTCTTCCTTGCGGATTCTGCGTTTTCTCTTCAGATGACCCAAGATAAATATCCTGATTTAAAGTTCCATTCGACCTCGGAATTTTAATACCCTTTTTTTATTACCTTAGCGAAACAAATCTTACTTGGACAGCAGAGTTCAAGAACTACAGAACGTTATCTGCAAATTTTAACATAAGAGTTGTGCTACAGGCACAATAGCTAAAACGGTATTAAACTCCATTCGTCGCCTTCTGCGTTTAGCATTCTCGTTATGTGTAATTGAATATATCATTATGAAAAAAATAGTTCTAAAATTATTTTTGTTTCTACCCATTTATGTTTTTAGCCAAAATATTGAACAGATAACCTTTTTTTCTGAAATCTTGAATCAAGACAGGAATTTTTTAATCTATAAGCCAGAGGAAATGTTATACTCTCCGAAAAAAAGATTCGAAGTAATTTATGTTTTTGATGCACAAAGTCGTGAAATGTTTGATTTTGTTCATGCATCATTAAAATTTATTGACCCTTATATGAATTTTATAATAGTTGGTATTCAATCTCCTTACATTAATATAGGCGATTATACCTATGGAAGAAATGATGATATGCTTCCAAAAGCAATTGATGAAAAAACTAAAAATAGATTTTTTGGTGAAAATTCTAATGGAAATGCAGAAGTGTTTAAACAACATATTAAAGAAGAGGTTTTCCCTCTGATTGAAAACAATTTTAGAACATTGCCGCTAAAAGTTGCTATTGGTCATTCAAATAGTGCATCATTTCTAAGTCACTGTTTTTTGGAAAATTCAGAAATGTTTGACGCTTACATTATGCAATCGCCAAATTTTGCATACGACAAAGAACAATTCGTAAACAGGTTTGAAAAGCTTGATTTTAGTAATATAAAAAACGATAAATTTCTATTTATCACGAATGCGAACGAATCAAAAAAAACAGGTTGGAATGGATGGCAAG
>CBFIJI010000114.1:0-6310 GCA_965662885.1 Flavobacteriaceae bacterium
GGAAAGATGTCGCTATCTTTTAATCCTCACCGTGCATAAAACGTTGCTTTCCAAGAAGGGTCTCCTCTGACTCAACATGGTCTTCATCGGGAACACAACAGTCCACAGGACAAACCGCTGCACATTGTGGCTCCTCATGAAACCCCTTGCACTCAGTACACTTATCCGGAACTATAAAATAATATTCATCTGAAACTGGTTCTTGAAATACGGAAGCGTCAACAGCATTACCGTTAGGCAAAACAACATCACCGTTTAAACGTGTACCGTCTTGATACCGCCAATCTTCAGCTCCTTCATAAATTGCAGTGTTTGGGCATTCTGCCTCGCAGGCACCACAATTTATACATTCGTCAGTAATGATTATCGCCATAGCAAATTTCTTTCATTAAATTAGCCACAAAATTAACACCTTAAATTCAACTAAGCAAGTCATGCATCAGCTTCAAGAACGCCTTCAGGCTTTAAGCGCTTTAGGTCATTTTTTTAGAACCTACGTCGAAGGTACAAACACCGACTCAGAATTTATGTCTTGCCTAAGTAAAACCAAAGCCGCTAATGGTTGGTTTACTCCTGAAGTCATTAATAGTGCGCTATCGGGTTGGGGGGCTAGTTTGACACTTGAAAATCTCGAAAAGTGGCTCAAAGACTACAATATTTCCAAAAACGAGGCGCCAAAAACAATTGCTTTGATTTTGGCTGGTAATATTCCTTTAGTCGGTTTACATGATTTGGTTTGTATTTGGATAACTGGACACAAAGCACTCGTAAAATGTGCCTCCAAAGATCAGTATTTACTTCCTTTTGTAGCTCAATTTATAGATAATCAGTTAAGTAGCCCTTCTAACAGTATTCACTTTACAAAAGAAAAACTTTCCCATTATGATGCGGTAATAGCCACTGGTTCCAACAACTCTGCGCGCTACTTTGACCATTATTTTGGACACGTGCCTCATATTATACGAAAAAACAGAAATGGTGTTGCCGTACTTTCTGGTAAGGAATCAAAGGATGAATTGGAAGGTTTGGGTGATGATATTTTACGCTATTTTGGTTTGGGGTGCCGGAACGTATCAAAGTTACTATTACCTCAAGGTTTTGATTTAAACAAAGTTTTTGGAGGTCTATATCCAAAGTCAGCGGTCATCAACAATGCTAAATACGCTAATAATTACGACTACAATAAAGCAGTCTTTTTGATGAGTGAATTTGATTTTTTAGAAAATGGTTTTTTCCTCTTAAAAGAGGACCCCATCATTGCTGCTCCAATAGCCTGTGCATTCTATGAATATTATGAATCCATGACCGATTGTATTGCATTTTTAAACGAGAACAAAGACGCTATTCAATGTGTTGTAAGTCATTTAGATATCGATGGAGCTCTTCCTTTCGGAAAAGCACAATCCCCAGAACTTTGGGATTATGCAGATCAAGTGGACACGGTACAATTTTTAATAAATCTCAACTAAAGATCATTTGATTATACGTTTACTATTATTAAATCAAAACATATAAAAAATTATTTTTTATCAATAATGTTATATTATTTTATAAACAATCATTTATTTTCTCAACTGTAATAGTGATATTTGCACCTTTAATAATATCAAGCATCTATTGATTCAAAAAAAAACATCCCTAATATTGGCTTTATTCAAAACACTACTTGTCCAAGACAGAAATGTTGGCATTGATTTTTTGCCTTTATGTCCCATTATATTTTTTGATCAATCGATGCGTCCAAAATAATCTGTAAACAATTAAAGATGAAAATGCATAACTTCAGTGCTGGACCAGCAATACTTCCAAAGTCCGTTCTTAAACACGCGAGTAAAGCTGTAATCGAACTTGACAATATTGGACTTTCAGTTCTTGAAATTTCCCACCGAAGTAAAGAATTTATAGCCATTATGGAGGAGGCCACAGAGTTAGCACTCTCCCTAATGGGACTTAAAAATAAAGGATATAAAGCTATTTTTCTCCAAGGGGGTGCAAGTATGCAGTTTTTAATGACTGCCTACAACCTACTGGAAAATAAAGCAGGATATATCAATTCGGGTACTTGGTCAACTAAAGCCATTAAAGAAGCAAAGTTATTTGGTGAAGTCATCGAAATTGCTTCTTCAAAAGATCAAAATTTCAACTATATCCCAAAAGAATATACAATACCCGATGGTTTAGACTACGTTCATATAACCACCAATAACACTATTTTTGGTACTCAATATCATCGACTTCCAAAAACCTCCAACCCTTTGGTAGCTGACATGAGTTCCGATATTTTTTCAAGGGATATTGACTACACTCGCTTTGGTATGATTTATGCCGGTGCCCAAAAGAATATGGGGCCTGCTGGAACGACATTGGTCGTGATCAAAGAAGATTTACTTGGAAAAGTTAGTCGAAAAATACCTTCTATGATGGACTACCGCGTTCACATTGAAAAAGAAAGTATGTTTAATACACCACCAGTATTTGCCATTTATACAACCCTCTTAAACCTTCGTTGGATAAAGGCAAAAGGAGGATTAAAAATTGTTCAAGAAGACAATCGTGTAAAAGCCAATATTATCTATAAGGAAATTGAACGCAATAGTTGTTTTAAGGGATTCGCAGAAGTGCGAGATCGAAGTCAAATGAATGCGACTTTTAATCTGGTCGATGAATCTTTGGCTTCCTCTTTTGAAGGTTTATGTCAAGCCGCAGCAATTAGTGGTATTAAAGGACATCGTTCAGTTGGAGGCTACCGGGCTTCCATTTACAATGCGTTAAGCTTTGAGAGTGTTCAAGCACTGGTTGATTGTATGGGTGCATTAGAAAGAATTAGTTGATTTATATATATGAAAATTTTAGCAAACGACGGAATCTCAAAAACAGGAGTTGACGCCTTAACAGATGCAGGGTTTGAAGTGCTTACAACCAATGTAGCTCAAGAACAACTGGTCAATTTTATCAATGAAAATGACATAAAAGCCTTATTGGTTCGTAGTGCAACGACTGCCAGAAAGGAACTGATTGACGCCTGCCCGGGCCTCCAATTAATTGGTCGTGGTGGTGTTGGTATGGATAATATTGATGTTGATTACGCCAAGTCAAAGGGACTACATGTTATCAATACCCCAGCAGCTTCCTCCTCATCAGTTGCTGAATTGGTTTTTGCTCACCTATATGGTGGCGTTCGTTTTTTATACGATTCTAATCGAAACATGCCTTTAGAGGGAGAAACGAATTTTAAGGGATTAAAAAAAGCGTATGCCAAAGGAATAGAATTACGTGGTAAAACCATCGGAATTATTGGTTTTGGTCGTATTGGTCAAGAAGTTGCAAAAATTGCTCTCGGGGTTGGTATGAATGTTATTGCCGCTGATAAATTTATGGAGTCTGCAACGATAGAGGTTCGTCTGTTTAACGGTGCGTCTATTCCTGTGACTATCAAAATTGAGTCTATGGAGTCCGTCTTGGAAAAAGCAGATTTTATTTCATTACATGTACCTGCTCAAAAGGAGTATGTTATTGATAAAAAGGCGTTTTCACTTATGAAAGATGGAGCAGTCCTTATAAATGCAGCACGGGGTGGAGTCGTTGATGAAGTAGCGCTTGTAGATGCTTTGGAAAATGGAAAGCTTTCTTTTGCTGCATTAGACACTTTTGAAAATGAACCAAAACCTGAGATACGCTTATTAATGCATCCAAAAATTTCGTTAACACCTCATATTGGTGCAGCAACCTTGGAAGCACAAGACCGAATTGGAACAGAATTGGCAACACAAATTGCTAACTTACTTAAATAAACGTTTTTGTATTTTAATAAACTTAAAGCTAAATGGGGGATTAACTCCAACTTTCAGCTCCTGATCATTTTTATTGTTTTTGCAATAACAGGATCTGGGAGTGTAAAACTTGGTGCCCCCCTATTGGACTATTTGCATATTTCCACCGAAACATTTGGGGAAGATTTAATTGGGAAAACCGTTTACTGGATTTTACGTCTTGTTGTGATATTCCCGCTCTACCAAGTACTTCTTATTGTGGTTGGTACTCTTTTTTTTCAATTTCGATTTTTTTGGAATTTTGAAAAAAAAATACTTAAACGCATCGGCTTTAAGTTTTTGTTTAAAGACTCTTAGCCCAGTTTAGCAGTAATGAGTTTTAAAAATTCATTACGCGTGTCTGTTTCTTTAAAGGCGCCTCTAAAACCGGAAGTTGTCGTGGTGGAATTTTGTTTTTGAACACCACGCATCATCATGCACATATGTGATGCTTCCAATACTACCGCCACCCCCTTAGGTTTCAAAGTATCATTAATACAATCCAAAATTTGCTGTGTTAGGCGCTCCTGCACCTGTAAACGTCTTGAAAAAACATCAACAACTCTAGGGATCTTACTCAACCCCACTATACGACCGTCAGGGATATAGGCAATATGGGCCTTACCAAAAAAAGGTAACATATGGTGCTCACAAAGGGAATATAATTCGATGTCTTTTACAATCACCATCTCATTATAATTTTCATCAAACATGGCGCTTTGTAAAATCTGTTTTGGATCTTTTTCATAGCCCTCCGTAAGAAATTTCATCGCTTTAGCTGCACGTTCCGGAGTTTTAAGCAAACCATCACGAGAGGTGTTTTCACCGAGTAAATCAATAATAGAGTTGTAGTTTTGTATAATTTCTTTTGTCATAGATAAAGTATCTATATTGAAGTTTTCGTTCATTTTTATCGTATTAGATAGTTATATAGTTCGAATAATATCGCTTAAGTTTTTCAAGCTTTGGATTAATTACATAATGACAGTACGGCTGATCAGGGTTTTTGTTATAAAAATCCAAATGCTCCTCCTCTGCTGGATAAAATGGAGTAGCTTCAACTAATTCTGTTACAATGGGTTTTGAAAAGACCCCTTCGTCTTCTAGTTGTTGCATTAACTCCTTTGCGACCTCTTTTTGTGATTCTTCTGTATAAAAAATAGCTGAGCGATAATGCGTTCCTACGTCATGACCTTGCCGATTTAAGGTGGTTGGATCATGAGTATTAAAAAAAATAAGCAACAACTCTTTTAAATTTATTTGCTCATCGTCATAAGTTAGTGCTATAGCCTCTGCATGCCCTGTACGACCCGTACAAACCTCTCTGTAAGGTGGGTTTTTGATAAAACCTCCTGTAAAACCTGGGAGAACATCAGAAACCCCAATTACTACCTTAAAAACAGACTCAGTACACCAAAAGCATCCTGCCGCCAAATAGATTGATTTTTTCAAAAATATAGTTTGTTAATCAAATGTATTAAATATTTAAACTAGAAAATCCTATTTTTCATTTTTGTATGCTATTTATTAAAATTTTAAAAAATTCTTGTTGAACTTTATAGCGTGTCACTATAGCATGTTGAATTAAAGTTAAAAAAGAAGTAATTTCGAACGCAGTATGAAAACACTCATCAAAGCAAAAAATATTAGTAAAAGTTATGGTACGCTTCCCGTATTATCTTCTATTGATCTTGAAATTAAAACTGGAGAAATTGTAGCTATAGTTGGTCCTTCGGGTGCTGGAAAAACGACCCTTCTTCAAATCCTTGGTACTTTAGACAGACCTAATAAAGGTTCAGAAACATCATTATACATCAACGATACTGATGTTACCCAATTGACAGAAAAAGCTTTGGCACAATTTCGAAATCATCACCTTGGATTTGTTTTTCAATTTCATGAACTATTACCAGAATTTACAGCTTTAGAAAATGTGTGTTTACCTGCATGGATTGACAATAAAGATAGTGCGATGGTTGAAGAACGAGCCAAAGAGCTGCTCAATACACTAGGACTAAAAGAACGAATTCAACACAAACCAATGGCCCTTTCTGGTGGGGAACAACAACGTGTTGCAGTTGCCCGTGCGTTGATGAATCAACCAGCAGTTATTTTTGCAGATGAACCCAGTGGTAATTTGGATTCCGAAAATGCCAATCGTTTACACGATCTTTTTTTTGATTTAAGAGAAAAATTGGGGTGTAGCTTTGTGATCGTCACTCACAATGAAGAACTGGCCAAAAGAGCAGATAGAAGTGTGGTTTTAAGAGATGGTACAATCACAGGATGAATTCAAAAGAACTCAAGGCTTTCTTGGATGAAAAGGCAATGGTTTTTGAAAATCCCGACTTTATTCTTTTAGATCCCATTCAAATTCCGCATCGTTACTCCCAAAAGGAAGCCATTGAAATTGCCGCCTTTTTATCAGCTACCATTGCATGGGGAAATCGAAAAAGCATCATCAATAATGCACAGCGCCTAATGCTACTAATGGATGATGC
>CBFIJI010000115.1:0-6207 GCA_965662885.1 Flavobacteriaceae bacterium
CTAACTCCAATCCCTTCCAACAGTTTTATAAAATTTTAACACTCCCATTTTAAATTTTTAAAAAAAAGGCTTAAATTTTTTAAAACAATTTTATTAAAATACAGAATAGGCATAAAAACCCTCTCAAAAATTCTTGATTAATTTAATAGGAGGAGATGGAAAGTTTAATAAATAAAAAAAACGCGATTAAATTTTATAAATTAGCGGGTTAATACAACACCATAACACATTGAAGTTACTTTCGCTAAAAAAAAACCACCTCTCATTATTAATATTTTTTTCACTTACAGCAGTTTTTGCGCAAGATGAACGAATAGAAATTACCCCTCCATTAGAAATCCCATTAGCTTTATCAGGTTCTTTTGGTGAAATTCGCAGCAATCACTTTCATGCTGGCGTAGATATCAAAACGCAAGGCAGACAAGGGCTCAATGTGAAAAGTGTTTCTAGGGGTTGGGTTAATCGTATTCGAGTGAGTCATGGAGGTTATGGGAAAGCACTTTATATTGAACATCCCGAGGGTTATGTTTCTGTATATGCTCATCTTAAAAAGTTTGCTCCAGAAATTGAGGCTTATGTTAAATCAAAACAATACGAAAACAAATCGTATGAAATTCAACTTTTCCCAAAACCAAACGAATTATCGGTTGAAAAGGGAATGTTAGTTGGGTATTCTGGAAATACAGGTGGATCACAAGGGCCTCATCTTCATTTTGAAATTCGGGATCTAAAAAATCAAAATCCATTAAACCCATTGACCTTTAATTTGCCTGTCAAAGATACCCAACGTCCTCAATTACAGCGTCTTTTGATTTACAAACAAAATAGCGATGGAACTTCTTCCATTCAAAAAGAATTAGGATTAAGAAAAGTCAATGATAGTGTTTATACGACAGACCTTCTTAAAACTATTGGAGAAATAAGTATTGGTCTGCAAATGTTTGATCGCCAAGATTTAAGCTATAATAAAAATGGTATTTACAAAGCAGGTGTAAAAATGAATGGAGTTGATCAAATCCTTTATGATTTTGATCGTATTAGTTTTGAAGATTCTAATGACATCAATTTAATGGTTGATTATTCGACCTTAAAAAAAAGAAGAATTACTATACAAAGACTTATCCGCCACCAGGAAAGCGATAAAACCATCTTCACTTCTGATGATTTGAATGGTTATATGCTAATTGAAAAAGACAAATCATATCAAATCCTAGTTGAAATTTCTGACTTTAACAATAACCGTTCTTATTTGGAATTTTATATCGAAGGAAAAGAAGGCGATAGTATTCCTCCACTAAAGCAAAAGGGAAAAGAAATCAAGAAAGGTTTAGACTATTTGTTTGAACTTGATAAAAAGTCAGTTTATTTTCCTAAAAACAGTTTTGCTGAAAATACCTATGTAGATATTAATAATGAAAATGGACTTTTAAAAATAGGACAAGATCATTATCCGGTTATAAAGCCCTTTGAGGTTGTTTTCGAAACCAACTTTAAAAATCCGCTTGAGGAACAACAACATTTTATTGCCTTACTTGGTTACAAAAACCGTCCCCAATTTTTAAAAACATCAAAAAGTAATGGACAATTTAAGACCAGGTCTAAAAAATTAGGAAGTTTTACCCTTATTAAAGACAGTTTAGCCCCTGTAGTCACTCCTAAAAACTTTAAACAAGGACAATGGCTGACTAATTTTAGATACTTAGAAGTAAAAATTAGAGACGATCTGTCAGGAATTAAAAAATATAATGGGCGTATAAATGGGGAATGGGTATTGTTTGAATATGAACATAAAAATCAAACCCTAACTTTTGACTTTAGCGACCAAAAATTTGATAAATCAAAACATGATTTGGAAATAATTGTCGAAGATAATGTCGGGAATAAAAAAGTGTTCAATTCGTTTTTTTACAGAAAACAATAAACCTTCTATTGAACAAATTCTTTTAAAACCCCAATAACATAATCCACTTCTTTTTTAGAATTAAAAATTGAAAAGGAGAAGCGAAGTGAAGGTCGTTTTTTGATTTCTTCCGACTGGATGCAGTTTAAAACATGTGACCCCGTGGCACTTCCTGACTGGCAAGCACTTCCTTTAGAGCAAGCGATTCCTTTTAAATCGAGGTGAAAATTTAATAAAGCTGCTTTTTCTGCAACAACAGGAATGGCAACATTTACTAAAGTATAGGTACTCCCACTTTCCATTCCAGAAAGGCCATTGCAATGAAGGTCCGGAAAAATGGCTTTAAGCTGCTTTAGAAAATAATGTTTTAGCGTGTAAATTTGTTCGCGTTCCTGCTCGAGATTTTCATAGGCTAATTCAAGCGCTTTGTGCATCCCAACAATATTGTGAACAGACTCAGTCCCTGCGCGAAGCCCTCGTTCTTGAGCGCCTCCATGAATAAATGGTTTAAGATCAGAATTACGACGAATAAATGAAAAACCAACTCCCTTTGGACCATGAAATTTATGTGCAGCAGCAGATAAGAAATCAATGGGTAAAGCTTTAAGATCAAAAGGATAATGCCCAACACCTTGAACGGCATCTGTATGAAAATAGGCGTTGTTTTGATGGCAAAGGCTACCCACAGCTTCTAAATCTAGAATATTCCCTATTTCGTTGTTGATATGCATTAAAGAGACCAACTTTTTGTCTGAATTTTCGAGAAGTAAGCGTTTTAAATCCTCCATATCAACACTGCCATCTGGAAGGATTTGCACATATTTCACAGTTACCTGATCGGAAGAAAAAGAGTCCAAAGCATGTAAAATTGCATGATGTTCAATCGGAGAAGAAATCAAGGTTTTTACCTCGAGGTCTTTGACAGCGCACTGTAAAATCATATTGTCTGACTCGGTACCCCCTGAGGTAAAGATAATCTCTTGCGGATCTGCATTAATTAATCGAGCAATTTCTTTCCTAGCAGTTTCCAAATAGGTTTTTGCCGATCGCCCAAAAGAATGGGTAGAGGAAGGATTCCCAAAAGTTGAAGCCATAACCGCTGATGTAGCGTCAATAACCTCCTGACGCATGGGTGATGTTGCCGCATTATCAAAATATACCTGCATTAAAGTATGGTTTTACAGAAAACTAAATTAAATAATATTAGCGACTATCCCCAAAAACGACTAACTATTGTTCAAACTCTTCCAATGTTTTTTTGATAATGGCAACACATTCCATCAATTGTTCATCCGTCATGACCAAAGGAGGAGCAAAACGGATAATATTTCCGTGAGTTGGTTTAGCTAATAACCCATTTTCTTTTAATCGCATACAAATGTTCCATGCGGTTTTACTGTCTTCAGTATCGTTAATCACGATTGCATTTAATAAGCCTTTACCCCGAACCAACTTAACAATAGTACTGGTCTCGATATAGCGGTTCATTTCTGCTCTAAAAATAGCACCTAAATGACGTGCATTTTGAGTTAATTTTTCATCACGAATCACTTCAAGAGCTGTCATTCCAATGGTTGCTGCCATAGGGTTTCCTCCAAAAGTACTTCCATGTTGTCCTGGCTGAATAACATCCATGATCGCCGCATCACACAAAACAGCTGATATAGGATAGGTACCACCACTCAACGCTTTCCCCAAAATCAATAAATCAGGGCGTGTATATGTAGCCTCTTGACGTTCGCAATGTTCTTCACAACTACAATGACCACAAACGGCCAATAGTGAGCCCGTCCGACCAATACCGGTTTGTATTTCATCCGCAATAAAAAGAACGTTATGGGCTTCACACAAGGCTTTAGCTTGTCGGATATAATTTTCGTCTGGAGTATAAACACCTGCTTCTCCTTGAATAGGCTCAACTAAAAATCCAGCAATATTTTTATTTTCCTTTAACACCGCTTCTAGTGCCTCTAAATTGTTATAGGCTACATGAATAAAACCACCTGGATGTGGACCAAAATAATTTTTAGATCCTGGATCTGAGGAAAAGGAAATGATTGTTGAGGTACGTCCGTGAAAGTTATTATTACAAACAATGATCTGCGCTTGATTTTCGGGAATCCCTTTGATGGTATATCCCCATTTACGTGTTATCTTAATGGCTGTCTCCACCCCCTCTGCACCTGTATTCATGGGAAGTAAACGCTCAAAACCAAAATGTTTAGTAGCAAATTCCATATAATCGCCAAGTCGGTTGTTATGAAAAGCCCTAGAAGTCAAGGTTAGCGTACTTGCTTGCGTTTGAAGTGCACCAATAATCTTTGGATGACAATGGCCTTGATTTACAGCTGAATAGGCTGATAAAAAATCAAAATAACGTTTTCCTTCCACATCCCAAAGAAAGACACCTTCACCACGCTCTAAAACTACTGGCAAAGGGTTGTAGTCGTGGGCTCCATATTGTTTTTCTTGATCGATGTAATACTGACTTGAAAGCACTTTTTCCATAATATATTGTTTGTTATATAACAATTACTTTTCTAATTGTTGTAAATATAGTATATATGATCATAAAAATACACAATCCTAAACTTAAATTGAAGATAATTTTAATGATTTATTTACAAGAGCCACTTACTTTTGCATCATGGCTAGAAAAAGAATTAATGAAACCATTTCCCATTTGGAAGTAGTCGATATTAACGCCAAAGGAAAAGGTGTTGCAAAGGGTGAAAATGGAGCTGTCTATTTTATTGAAAATACAGTTCCCGGTGATATCCTCTCCGTTCGTGTTATAAAAAAAAGAAGAGGGTATTTTGAAGCCCGGCCACTCATCTGGGAAAAAGAATCCATCCATAGAACACCACCTCCTTGTAAACACTTTGGAATATGTGGTGGTTGTAAATGGCAACATATGAATTACTCTTCTCAACTCGAATTCAAGCAAAAAGGAGTAACGCATAATTTGACCAATATAGGAAAAGTGACCATTGATGAGACGCTGCCTATTTTAGGGGCTGAACCACACTATCATTATAGAAATAAAATGGAGTTTTCCTTTTCTAATCTTCGTTGGTTAACCCAAGAAGAAATTGAATCAGAAGATACAATTGAACGCAGGGGGTTGGGTTTTCACAAACCCAACATGTGGGATAAAATTGTGGATATTGAAAACTGTCATCTTCAAGCAGACCCCTCCAATGCGATTCGAAATTCCCTTCGTGACTTTGCCATCGAAAACAATCTCTCTTTTTTTAACGCGCGAGCCAAAGAAGGTTTTCTAAGAACATTAATGATTCGAAATACACAGAAAGGGGAGGTTATGGTATTGCTTCAATTTTTTTATGAAGATCAAGCCCTTCAAGAAAAAGTATTGGGTTTCCTGAAAAATAAATTTCCAGAAATTACCTCTTTACTGTATTGCATAAATACCAAAGCAAATGATACGCTCTACGATCAAGACATTCATTGCTATTCAGGAAAGGAGTATATCTCCGAAGAAATGAAGGATTTAAAATTTAAAATTACTGCTAAATCCTTTTATCAAACCAACCCAAAACAAGCCCTTACACTCTATGAAGTTGTAAAAACATTTGCTGATTTAAAACAAGATGATACCGTTTACGATTTATATACTGGAACCGGAACCATCGCCCTCTTTTTAGCCAAAAGTTGTTCTAAAATTATTGGTATCGAGTCTGTTCCAGAAGCAATTGATGCAGCACGCGAAAACGCTAAAGAAAATGGAATCACTAATGCCCTATTTGAGGTAGGTGATATGAAAGATAGTTTTAATAAAGCATTTGTATCCCGACATGGGAAAGCAGATGTCATTATCACTGACCCTCCTCGAAATGGAATGCATAAAGATGTTGTCCAACATCTTTTAGCTCTTCAACCGAAAAAAATTGTTTATGTAAGTTGTAATAGTGCAACACAGGCTAGAGATCTCGAACTACTTCGTGATTCATATACCGCAGTTAAAAGTCAAGCGGTGGATATGTTTCCACAAACGCATCATGTTGAAAATGTTGTACTTTTAATCCGAAATAATTAAATGACAAAAAAGAAGGCACTTTTATTAACTGTTCTAATGAGTATTAGTTTTTTTACGCAATGTGAAAGAGATGATATTTGCCTTGAAGGTACTTCTGGGACTCCAAGATTAATCATTCGCTTTTTTGACCATGAAACCCCAACACTTTCAAAAATACCGGAAGGTCTCTATATTCGAGCAATTGACAATACGTTTACCTTAACCAATAATAGTACCGATTCCCGTGGTCTTCCATTGAATTCTTATGAAC
>CBFIJI010000116.1:0-6185 GCA_965662885.1 Flavobacteriaceae bacterium
TCTGGCATTAACCGAATCCTATATGCTTCCTTTAGGGACCAGCGCTCCTGATTTTAAATTGTACAATTCCGTCTTGGATAGCTATCAAACTCGTGATGAACTCCGAGGTCAAGATGGCACTTTAGTCATTTTTATGTGTAATCATTGCCCCTACGTTATTCATTTAATGGACGCTATCGTCTCTTTTTCCAAAACACTAAAAGATTCGAAAATTTCCACCATCGCCATTTCGAGTAATACGGTTACCACTCACCCACAAGATGGTCCTGAAGAAATGAAAGCCTTAGCACTCGAGAAAAAATTTGATTTCCCTTACCTGTATGATGAAACCCAAGAGGTGGCCAAAGCCTATCAAGCTGCTTGTACTCCAGATTTTTATTTATTCGACAAAAGACTTGAATTATTTTATCGTGGTCGCTTTGATGCATCCCGACCAAACAATGAAATTCCCATAACTGGTTCAGACATAAAGCATGCCGTCGAGCTTATGAAAATGGGGGAAACTTATACAGGAAAGCAATATCCCAGTATGGGATGTAATATCAAATGGCTACCGAGTAACGTTCCTTCCTAAACAATTATTTAAAATCGACCAACTCTACTTCAAAAATAAGTGTTGCATTGGGAGGAATAACACCTCCAGCACCGCGTTCTCCATAAGCTAAATGACTTGGAATAACCAATTTTGCAGCTTCCCCTTTCTTCAGCAAAGCAATACCTTCATCCCAACCTTGAATAACTTGCCCTTTTCCTAAGGGAAAAGCAATAGGTTCATTACGTTGATACGATGAATCAAAGACCGTTCCGTCCAATAACATTCCACGATAGTGGACATTTACAGTAGTTCCAGCTGTTGGTTTTTCTCCATCTGTACTTTTTGAAATACTGTACCATAAACCACTATCAGTTTTGGTCATTCCTTCAAGTAAAGTAGCCATCGCTTCTTCTTCTGCTTTCGCAGCAGCAGCAAGACGCTCCTCACCACTAGCAACAAAAGTGTTATAGGCTTGAACGGCGTCCCAAGCTTCTGCGCCGGAACCGACACGTTCTATAGAAAGTGTTTCTATGGTATCACCCTGAGCGACTTGATCTACAATTTCTTGACCTTCCACAACAAATCCAAAAACAGTATGCTTCCCATCTAACCAAGCCGTTTCTACATGCGTAATAAAAAACTGACTTCCATTGGTTCCAGGACCTGCATTAGCCATAGAGAGTACTCCTGGACGGTTATGCTTTAGATCAGGGTGAAATTCATCATCAAATTGGTACCCTGGGCCACCGGTTCCAGAGCCTTGGGGGCATCCGCCTTGAATCATAAAATCAGAAATAACACGATGGAATTTTAAACCGTCGTAATACGGCTTTCCATCCGGCTGAATATCGTTAGGAAGTTTTCCTTCCGCTAAACCAACAAAATTTCCGACAGTACCGGGTGTTAGCTTGTACGTTAACTCGACTACAATTGCGCCTTTTGATGTCGCAAATTTGGCATAAATTCCTTCGTTCATTATTTTTTTTAATGGTTAGAGGCTGCGAAGATATAAAAACGCTTTATAAATCAAGTACGTCTTTGAATTTGTTAATTAGCTACCTCACTAATAAATTTAATTCGGAAAAGGCGCATTTCTTCTTCCTCGTAATCCCCATCAAATTCTTCTAAAGCCAATTGAATATCATCACTTTCTGACTCTAAGAAATAGTCGTGTAATTCTTCTATTTGATCTTCGTCTAAAATATCTTCTAACCAATAGTTGATATTTAACTTTGTTCCAGAATAGACAATGGTTTCCATTTCATGAATTAATTTATCCATTTTCATTCCTTTGGCTTCGGCAATATCATCTAAAGGAAGTTTTCGGTCAATGTTCTGAATTAAATAGAGTTTTAAGGCAGAATTTAAGCCCGTACTTTTAACCACAAGGTCATCGGGTCGGAGAATGTCATTTTCTTCAACGTAGGTTTTAATGAGTTGAATAAATTGTTGACCAAAACGTTTTACCTTCCCTTCTCCTACCCCATTAATATTCACCATTTCTTCGTGGTTAATCGGATATTTTAAACACATGTCTTCCAAAGAATATTCTTGAAATACGGCATAGGGTGGAACTTCATTGTTTTGGGCTACTTTTTTTCGTAAGCCTCTAAGAAGTGTCATCAGTTTATTATCTACAACAGCTGTTGATTTATTTGAAATGATAACTGCTGCATCTGATTGTTTGTATTTATGATCTTCAGTCATCATAAAATCAGAGGGAGAGGCAAGAAAATCATTTCCTTGAGGGGTAATACGAATAATCCCGTAAGTTTCAATTTCTTTAGCTAATAATCCAGCAACTAAAGCTTGCCGAGTTAAGGCCATCCAAAAGGATTCGTCATGATCTTTTCCAATTCCAAAAAAAGGCCGTTCATGGGTTTTATGCGACTGAATTAAGGCATTTTTTTCACCAATAAGCGTTTTGATCAATTCTTTTGCTTTGTATTTTTCTTTGGTGTCAATCACCATCTGGAGTAGTTGTACTAATTCCTTTTGAATAGGAAACTTCTTTTTGGGGAAACGCATATTATCATCCATGTCGCCACCTTCTCCAGTTTCATTGTCGAATGATTCTCCAAAGTAATGAAGAATAAATTTTCGTCTGGACATCGAGGTTTCCGCATAGGCCACCATCTCATTAAGTAAAGCAATACCAATTTCTTGTTCTGCCAAAGGTTTTCCAGAGGTGAATTTCTCAAGCTTTTCGATGTCTTTATAGGAATAAAAAGCCAAACAGTGACCTTCCCCTCCATCTCGTCCAGCACGTCCAGTTTCTTGGTAGTAGCTTTCAATACTTTTTGGGATATCGTGATGAATCACAAAGCGAACATCTGGCTTGTCAATTCCCATTCCAAAGGCAATGGTTGCCACAATTACATCACAATCTTCTTTTAAAAAACGATCTTGATTAGAAACCCGTGTTTTGGGGTCTAAACCCGCATGATACGGTAAGGCATTAATACTATTGACCTGAAGGGTTTCCGCCAATTCTTCTACGCGTTTTCGAGACAAACAATAGATAATTCCTGATTTACCAGGGTTTTGTTTGATAAAACGAATGATGTCCGAATCTACTTGCTGGGTTTTTGTGCGAACTTCATAGTATAAATTAGGACGGTTAAAGGAGGCTTTAAATACTTTGGCTCCAGTGATCCTTAGATTTTTCATAATATCCTCTTGGACCTTTGGCGTGGCCGTTGCCGTTAATGCAATAATGGGGATATTTTGCTCAAATTGTTCAAGGATGATACGTAAATTCCTGTAATCAGGTCTAAAATCATGCCCCCACTCTGAGATACAATGGGCTTCATCTACAGCTAAAAAGGAAATTTTAACCGTCTTAAAAAAATCAATCGTTTCTTTTTTTGAAAGCGATTCAGGAGCTACATAAAGTAGTTTAGTCGTACCATTGACAATGTCCTGTTTAACCAACTGTACAGCCGTTTTGTTTAAAGAAGAGTTTAACACATGAGCAATTCCATGTTCAGATGAAATACCCCGAATTGCATCGACTTGATTTTTCATTAATGCAATTAAAGGGGAGACCACAATGGCCATCCCTTCTTGTATCAAGGCAGGCAATTGGTAACATAGAGACTTTCCTCCACCAGTTGGCATGATTACGAAAGTATCTTCTTTTTTTAAGATGGTTTTGATGACCTCCTCTTGAAGGCCTTTAAAACGAGAAAATCCAAAATGGGTTTTTAGGGCATTCTTAATATCTATATCACTCATTAATTTAAGTGGGAATTTTTTTTAATTACTTTTGCGAAAACAATATATTACTAATAAAGTTGAAATCAAAACCTAATATTTCTTTCATTGAATCGCGCAGACCAAATCAAAAACATTGCTTTAGACACCCTTAGTGTCGAAGCTGATACGATCATAACGCTAAAAAATCACATTGATGAGGATTTCATTAATAGTGTTGAGCAAATTTACAAAACTAAAGGAAAACTAGTGGTAACTGGTATTGGTAAAAGTGCTATTATAGGTATGAAAATTGTTGCTACCTTAAATTCAACAGGGACCGTTGCTACATTTATGCACGCAGCAGATGCCATCCATGGAGATTTAGGAATGCTCCATAAAGACGATCTAATTTTATGCATTTCCAAAAGTGGTAACTCCCCAGAAATAAAATCACTCATTCCGCATCTTTTGGATCAGGGGGCTGCTTTAATCGGGATGACTGCTGACCCCAGTTCGTTTTTAGGAAAAAAGGCTACCTATATTTTGGAAACGCCCATAAAAAAAGAAGCTTGTCCAAACAATCTTGCTCCTACAAGCAGCACTACCGCTCAATTAGCTATGGGTGATGCTTTAGCAATGGCGCTCCTGAGTCTCAACGAATTTGACCGCCAAGATTTTGCTCGTTTTCATCCTGGTGGACAACTTGGAAAGGAATTACGCTTAACTGTTGGAGATATGATTCTTCAAAACACCAGACCAGAAGTAGAAATTAACACCCCAATCAGAGAGGTTATTCATGAAATTTCGGATAAGCGCTTAGGTGCTACTGCAGTAATTCAAAACAACAAGGTTTTAGGAATTATTACAGATGGTGATATTCGACGAATGCTCGAAAAATATGATTCAATAAATCCTATTTTAGCTTCTGAAATTATGATAAAGAATCCTATATTCGTACCCCGTACGATGTTGGCAAAATCAGCACTTCAAACCTTGAAGGAAAAGAATATAAACCATCTTATCGTATGTGATGAAAACGAGGACTATTTAGGAATCGTTAATTTGTTGGATTTTATTAAAGAAGGACTATCCAGATGAGTGAAAAAGATGAAATGTCATTTTTAGACCACCTCGAAGAACTGCGTTGGCATTTGCTTCGTGCATCCCTTGCTGTTGTTATAATTGCAACTGTTGCCTTTATTTTTAAAGATTTTATTTTTGATGTTCTCCTTTTTGGACCTAAAGATAAAAACTTTGTTACCTATAGAGTATTTTGTGAAATATCTCAAACATTAGGTCAAGGGAATAGTTTTTGTATCGAAGAACTCCCCTTCCGAATTCAAAGCCGAACAGTTTCAGGACAATTTTCTGCCCACCTATGGACCTCTGTTTTAGCTGGATTTATTATAGCTTTCCCTTATATTCTCTTTGAATTTTGGCGTTTCATCAGTCCAGGACTTTATGAAAAAGAAAGAAAAAATGCACGTGGATTTATTTTTATTGCTTCCCTCCTCTTTTTTATTGGCGTTCTTTTTGGATATTATATCGTTACTCCTCTTTCTATTAATTTCCTTGGTAATTATAGCGTAAGTGCTGAAATTTTTAATGATTTTGATTTGAGTAGTTATATCGGCTTATTACGGGCTTCCGTATTGGCCTCTGGTTTAATTTTTGAACTACCAATTATCATCTATTTTCTCACTAGAGTGGGAATCGTTACTCCAGAATTTCTTAAAAAGAATCGCAAAATATCATTGGTTGTTGTACTGAGTTTGTCAGCAATTATTACCCCTCCCGATATCGCCAGTCAAATTATTGTGAGTATCCCCATACTAATACTGTATGAAGTCAGTATTTTAATCTCAAAAATTGTTGTAAAACGTCAAAAGAAAGAATTACAAAATGGCTAACCCTGTAGCAGAATTTAATGACTACCGTTCTAAAATGAACGATAAAATAGTGGGTGAAAATTCAAAAGTTTTAAAGCGAATTTTTAATCTGGATACCAACGCTTTTCAAAAAGGGGCATTAGATGAAGCCACCAAAGAGCTTTTAGGCCTTGTTGCCTCATTGGTTCTTCGTTGTGATGACTGTGTTAAATATCACCTTGAAAAATGTCAAAAGGAAGGTCTTTCAAAAGCAGCTGTTTTAGAAGCGTTAGAAATTGCAACTTTGGTTGGAGGAACTATTGTAATCCCTCATTTGCGTCGTGCCTATGAATATTGGGAAGTTCTTGAATCTATAGAAAATTAAAGCCTTATGAAATTAAGTGCAGAAGGGATTGAAAAATCATATAAAGGCAGAAAAGTAGTCAAAGGAATTTCTTTGGAAGTTTCACAGGGCGAAATTGTGGGTTTGCTCGGTCCCAATGGGGCGGGAAAAACAACCTCATTTTATATGATTGTTGGTCTTATCAAACCGAACGCTGGAGCAATCTTTTTAGAAAGGGAAG
>CBFIJI010000117.1:0-6159 GCA_965662885.1 Flavobacteriaceae bacterium
GTTCAAACTAATGATCATGCGATCAATACTCTCCAAGTAAACACAATAATTAATTTATTGCTAACAACTAACAAATCACCCAAAGAAGGGTGATTTGTTATACGATGCTCTTTTTTTAGGGAGTAAACTTAACACGAAATTGAATCGCTATAAATGTTCCATCATTCCAATTAATAAAATCGGTTGAGACATTACTATCTCCAGGGAAATCTTTTGCTACAATTCCATCATTTCCTGTAATTATTCCATAAAATCGAATATCTACACCTTCTTGAAAATCCCCATCGGTTTTCCCCAATGCATTGAGGATGTCATTGCCATTTATGGTCAATGTTGTGGGGAAGGTGGTTAATATTATAGTGGTTTTTTTAGGAGTACTAGATCCCTCACCAATATATAATTCATAATTCTTTACGTTATTTGAGGGGCTTCAACTTCCCCGCTAAAACTCCATGATGAGATAGCTCCTATATAACTACTTTTGGGGAAATTATCTCCATTTATAAATTTGACAAATGGTTCGTTTTTTGTTTCGCAAATACCATCTGGAGTATCAAAAACCCAAATAGGCTTAAAAGCAAGTAGTGTTTTTTCATATTTAGTTATGATTTGGTTAAAACTGATTAGAAAAGTCACAAAATTTTGTTAAGACCAAAAAAGAAGTACCATAAAAAAATAACAAAGACCACGATTCAATGAGTATATGAGGTGGTTTAGATTTAATTTTATTTACTAAATTAATTTTTGATTTGGATGATATACAAAACCCCCTAAACAAAAACAAGGCTGTTCTGAACAGCCTTGTTTTATTAAGTTGGAAAGAAAGTATTTTTAAATACCCTTAATTATCCCAATCTACTTTATCTGTTAATAATGCTTCTGGAGTGTTTTGATTTAACTCTGTTTCTGTTTGAGGGTACAACCATCTTGTGGGAATTGCAACCCCATTATTTGGAGTTAAATTGGGAATATTTGTTCTTCTCCAATCTGAATAGGATTCTGGATTAGCGAATAATGCAAACCATTTTTGGGTCATTACTTCTTCTAAAGTGATGATATCGGGATTAACAGATGGTTGTGCGATATAATCAGTGTACTTGTCATTTAATCCTAAGCTTGAAAAAGAATTATTTATCCCTGAAAGATAAGCTTCTTTTATATCAGCTTGTGAACCGCCAGTTGCAATTAAACATTCTGCTTTTGCAAACATTAATTCTGTATAACCTACAAGATTTACAGCTTGATCTATTGTAAAAAACTCATGTGAATCCACAACATCTCCAAAAAGAGAAGTTCCATCACCATCATAAATATCAAGCCTTGGATCATTCATTTCAGTAAGGGCATTTTTAAATGTAGAATTGAAACCAATATCTCCGCGATCTCTGTTAAATTGATACCAGGGAGCTGCTGTAGTAGCTGTGCTTCCAAATTTAAAGGTCATGTCTTCATCGCTTGATTCAAATGATTTTTCGATTGAAGCAAGAGCAGCAGTATAATTAGAATTACTTAATAATCCTTGATGAAGATAAGCCCTTGCGTCTATTGCATGTGTCGCCTTAATCCACGATGAAATGTTGCCAGCATAAATCACATCTCCTGAAAGAGCCAAGCCTCCATCGTCTAAATTTAAGTTTTTTCTTGCCGTATCAAGCAATGCATGAACCTCCGAATAAATTGTTTCTTGTGAGTCGTATGCAGGTTGTAAATTTTCAATACCATTAAAGGCTTCATTATAAGGAATACTATTCCAATAATCTGTCATTAAGAGTAAAGAGTAAGCTTTGATAACTTGTCCTACACCAACGAAATGATTGTAGCCATTCTCTGTAGAATTAGTAATCATTATGTTCACGTTTTGAAGTACATCAACATAAAGGTTACTCCAATCTGTTTCAAAATTTGAACCAGCAAAGGTATAATTGTTAAAACCTGCTTGTTGTCTTGCGACACCTTCAACATGTTGTACAAAAATACCTGACCACCTTGAAAAATTTGCATTGTATTCGTAGGCGAGTGTTAACTCTACAGGTGTCAATAAAGCTGGGGCAGATACAATAGTCGGGTCATTAGGATTTATATTGGTTCCTTCCAAAAAGTTTTCACAAGATAAGGTCAAACTAAAGACAAAGGTTAAAAACCCGATGAATAATATTTTTTTCATATTAGATTATTTAAAATGTTAAATTAATACCAACGCCATAAGATTTGGTACCTGGATTATTAAAGTAATCAACTCCTTGAGCATTACTTCCTGCTCCAGTTAAACTTGTTTCTGGGTCAACACCAGTATAAGGTGTTTGTAACCATAAATTATTTCCTGTAAAGTTGATACTTATATTATCGAAGAAATCATTTTTAATTACTTCGGTTAAATTATAACGTAGATTAAGTGTTCTAAGACGTAACCAAGATGCATCTTGAACAAAATGTTCATCCACGTTTCCAAAGCCATTAAGTCCACTGGATCGATAATAGTACTCGTTGATGTCTGCAACAATATCATTAGGAGATCCGTCCGAGTTTTTCACCCCTTTGATTATCCTTTGTGTATCTCGATCTTCTGTTTGCTTTGCAGTACCTACCCAAGTTAGTGCCCAATCAACACCATTCCACATTTGCCCTCCTTTTTTCCATTCGAATAGGAAGTCTAGGGAGAGGTTTTTATAACTAAACGAGTTGTTAAAACCAATTGTAAAGTCGGGAGTAGGATCACCAATTACTTTTAACTCTGGATCAGCAATTTGGTAACCGTAGTTAGAGCTATTAGGATCATCGTCAATAATTATATTTCCGGCGTCATCTCTTTTAAATGTACCGCCATAAATTTGTCCGAATCGTTCTCCAGGGATATTATAAATTACAAATCCACCTAAATATTGACTTTCAACTCCTTCCGAAAGTGTATTTACGATTGTTTCACTCTTGTCAAAATTGATTCTCAAATTATATTTGAAATTTTCATGATTTACAATTTTGGCATTCATGACAACTTCATACCCCGTGGTTTCCAATTCGCCGGAGTTTAAAAAGCTAGAGTTGTATCCTGTTGAATTTGCAATAGGTACTGCTAGAATTTGCTTGTTAGCCAATCTGTGATAATAGGCAAAATCAAAGTTTATTTTATTATTTAATAAACGAAGATCTAAACCAAATTCTTTATTAGTTACTGTTGAAGGTACTAAACTGTTATTTCCTAAATCATCGTTAATCTGAAAACCGGCAGAACCATCAAAAGGAAAGGTAATTCCATTGGTCCAACCGTCTCCAATATCGGCTACTTCATAAGCTGTCGAAGTTGCGTAAGTTGTTGGAGCACCTGCTCCAACTTGAGCCCAAGAAGCTCTTAATTTTCCAAAAGAAAGAAACTCATTATTTTCTATCAACTCGCTAAAAACAAATCCTAAACTTGCTGAGGGATAAAAAAGGTCAATATCTTTTAAGTTAAACTTTGTAGGATCCTCTAAAGTTGATAAATAATCTTGCCTTCCTGTCAACGTTAAATAAAGCATATTGTCATATGCCAAATCTATTTGTCCGTAAAAGCCAATGTTTTTTCTTTTAAAAATATCATAATCGGATTGTACTTGTGAGGCATTGGTAATATTATTAAATCCTTTTATTCCCAATTGATCTCCTTGAACAAAAGTTTTCGTTCTTTTTTGGGAATAGACGTTTACTCCTAGTAGATAATCCAAGTCAATTTTATCATTGATTTTGGTATCGCCATTCAAATTAAAGTAATTATCAGTATGCAGATAGTTATAATTATCTAAAATAATGGCACCAGCTGTATTTGTTCTCGAGCCAATATCAAAAAACTGTAACCGATCATCGGAATAAGAATCCACCCCAATATTTGCAGAAAGATTTAGCCATTTATTTAGTTCATAATTGAAAGCTACGCTTCCAACGAAACGGTTAACGTTGTCTGTATAGGGTGCATTATTAACGATCCAATAAGGATTATCATATCCACCGCCACCACGATAATTTCGTTGAGAGCCGTCCTCAAACTCATAAGCACTTACCTCGTTTTCGGCATTTGAAAAACCATTTGCGTTATCAAAAGACGGGGGTGTTCTCAATAGCCCTAACATCAGTCCAGAAATGTTGCTTCCTTGTTGTATTCTATATGACTTTGAATTGGTATAGGTTCCAGTAAGGTCGACCTTGAATTTATCTGCCAATTGTGTTGAACCTGAGAACGATAGTGTATTTCTGTCAAAGCTATTCTTCGGGACAATTCCTTCTTCATCCAATTTGGAATAAGAAAGTCTAAACGATGTTGTATCATTACCTCCTGATATGGAAAAAGCCCTTTCAAGTGTGACTCCAGTCTTGAAAAAATCAAAAACATTGTAAGGGGTGTATTTTTTTAAGTTTCCACCTCCTGTGTTTCCAATGACAATACGACCGTTTTTATCATATTCATAATCAGACCCATCCCAGTATAGATTTTCAGCATTAGGCCCCCAACTTCCAAACCATCCTGTATCCGGTCCTCTCCATTCCCCTCCGGTACCTTGAGCATAAGTAGTTTGCAACTTAGGAAATTTATTTGCTTGCGAAAATGCAACATTCGTTCTTAAGCTGACCTTCATTTCTCCGGCTTTACCTTTTTTAGTAGTGATGACAATAACACCATTACCCCCATCAACACCATAGAGTGCTGCTGCTGAACCACCCTTAAGGACATTGATGGATTCAATATCATCTGGATTAATATCCATACCTCTATTGGAACCAGCTACTCCAGCGTTTCTACTTTCTGATGCAAATTGAGAATTGTCTATTCGAACTCCGTCAACTACAATAAGTGCTTGGTTGTTTCCTGACAATGAGGTTTGTCCTCGGATAACAATTCTGCTTCCAGCCCCAGCTGATCCAGAAGTACTGATGACTTGAACCCCAGCAGCTTGTCCAGTTAATGCTGATATCGCATCAGTAGCATTCGAATTTGCAATTGTTTCAGAATCAACATTCTGAACAGCATACCCTAAGGCCTTTGTATCTCTTTTAATACCCAAAGAAGTAACGACAACTTCTTCCAGTAAGTTATCTGGTTGTAGACTGATGTTATAACTGTTTGCTGAACCGACAGTTATGCGAGCATTTGTATATCCGACATAACTGATGATTAGGGTATCACCGTTTGCAGCCGTAATACTGAAATCACCATCAAAATTGGTAGTAACTCCATTAGTGGTGTTTTCAACAGCAATTGTTGCTCCTGGTAATGGTAGACCATCAGCATCAGTTATATTTCCTGTAACTGTTTTTTGCTGTGTCCATCCAATTTGAACAAATAAAATCCCTAAGAGGGATAAAAACAAGTAGTGTTTTTTCATATTTAGTTAGATTTGGTTAAAACTGGTTTGAAAAGTCTTAAAATTTTGTTAAAACGTAAAGACAAGCCCATAAAAAATAATGCAATTATAGATGTTGAAGCATATTTTGGTATGCATACCTATAAAATTATTTACTATATAGATTTTATTATTTTGAAGTGTTTTAAAACATTTTAATAAGGAGGGAGAACAAAAAAAGACTGCCGTTTGTGGCAGTCTTTTTGGAGGTTTTTTAGGTGTGGTTTTTATAGGTTCTAATTTACATCCCACCAAACTTTATTAGTAATTATTTTTGGTGTATTAGTGATTTTCTTAAGTTGCTCTGAGTTATTACTGATTTCAGAATTTGGATAAGGCAATTTTGTTGGAATTTGACTTTCTTCTGCTGCTGCTGGAGCTTTTAATTCAGGTTGGTCTAATCTTCTCCATTCTGCCCAAGCCTCTAATCCATTCGTGTATAAAGCTATCCATTTTTGATACCCGATTGATTTTTTCCAATTTGTGGCATCATATGCCTGACTTGCAACATAAGTGTCAATTATAGATGTATCTGTAATCCCCCAATGATTTAAAGATGCTTTGATCCCTTCATTGTACGCATTTGCTGCATTACCGTTTAAAATACCTCTCTGATATGCTTCTGCTAATAAGAACTGTACTTCCGCATGAGATACAATTGTACTTGGGGTTGTTGCCTTTCTAACGTCATCATTGGGTCTCGATGTGGTGTTTTTGAGTAAGGTTGCATCGTTATCACTCAGTCCATAGGGCATGCCTATGTACATACCCGTTGAACTTTTTTTGGCAT
>CBFIJI010000118.1:0-6136 GCA_965662885.1 Flavobacteriaceae bacterium
GACTTGTACACCTTTATAAAAGATCTTCCACTCGTGTATCATATTGATTTCCTCAATTGGTCGGAGATGTAGGATTCGAACCTACGACCCTTCGCTCCCAAAGCGAATGCGCTACCAGACTGCGCCAATCTCCGTTAACTATTTGAAACAAACTCGTTGATAACCTGAACCCTGTCCATGATATCACTCATAGTGGGGTATGTCGGGAATTCTGGGATGGTATCAACACCGCCAGTTTCAATCAAGACTTCGCGGCGATTCACTTTAGCCCAGTACTCATCTACTAGGGTGTTTCTTGCTGTTTCAAAGATTTGGAACCGAAGTTCGTATGGATTTGCATTAGACATAATTGTCTCCTTATGTGTGTGTTTGTGTGTTGAGCAGTTTTCCACATACTCAGGTGACGGGCGTAACGACCAGAGCGAGTTTAGAGTCGTCTCGGGACCATGAATCAATCGAGAACAATCTCCTCTCGCTTCTTCTTTGCGGCTTGACGAATGCCAAGAGCGAGTTCAAGAATCTCGATCTCTTTATCCTTTCGCTTCTGCCACTGTTGCTCAGTTCTTCCGTTCTTCTCAAAGAACGTTGACGACTGAAGACGTTCGAGCGCACCTTCACGACGGTGCTTAACTACATGCTTTCCTCGCATATTTAATCCTTAAATCGGCTGTCAATCCAACACTTACCATAGTAAAGAATTCCTAACCAAACAGTAAACATAATACCGTCGAGATAAGTTAATTCCATCCATGCACTAACTGGGTCCATTTTCTCCCTCCGGACGACCTTCCGGCCATTCCCAAACTGCACACTCTGTCACCTGAAGTTGTCGCACCACACAAAGTTTTTGCGCAACGCCACGTCCACCTGTACATTCCATTTTTTCAGTATTAAAGGTTCTCCATTTGAGGCAGAGTCCTTTGTCAACTTGTTCACCTATTGTACTACAACCTGCTACCACTGTCAATAATAAAACTAAAATAAATCTCACATTTCTTCTCCTTTGGAAGTTGGCGGAGCGGACGGGACTCGAACCCGCAACCACCGGCGTGACAGGCCGGTACGCTAACCAATTGCGCCACTGCTCCTAATACTCCCGAAGACCTTTCTTACCCTTGTGGTATCTTCCCCATATACAATGCGCAACTTCGTGTCCGATCAACTCTGGTTCCCATTTCCAATCTGGGTCTTTAATGTACACTGTGCACTTTCCTGTCTCTGGTATCCAAAGAGTAAATGCGCTCACAGTTTTCCACCTATTCCCTAGCGCCTTCTTTCTTGCAGAGTCATATTCATACTCGTTCTTCAATAAAACAAAGTCAATCTCTGGGTTTAAGTTTTCATACTCTTTCACCAGAAACCGATAGTCATCTTTCCCATACTTGAAAGCGTCTACCAGTTCGGGACTTGTAGTGCAACCGACTAGAAGTAAACTAAGTATTATCGTGAACGTGTAGTTGAATGAGCGCATAGTGTAGTACCTTCATTAGATCTTTACGTGCGTCGTCATGGGTCCCTTTCTTGCCATAACGTTGTGCGTATTTTAAAACGTTACCGATACAGAATCCTGTACCATGCCCCCCATCAATAATAAACTCAGTCGCCTGAAACTTCTCTTTCGCATAGTGCTGATTATATGTAGCGTCAACATAAGACTTAAATTCTGCGATCAACTTATCTTCATTGAACTTGTAATCTATATTCTTAGACATAACCTAAGTCCTCAGCCCTAGTCTTGGCATACCCATATAAATCGTTGAGTGAAATCAATAGTTTCTCAACATCATCGAAGTGATGTTCTGCAATTTTATTGCCTACTTTCATGGACTCTAAAGTATCGTCTACCATCTCTTTTAACAAGAAACTCTGTTCCAAAGAAGGTTCGCAATGATTACCGAACCAGATTGCAACTGCGATAGTTCCGTCCTCGTTCAACAAAGGGGAACAATCCATTTCCAAATTAACTTTCATCACCACTCTCTCAAAATAGTTGTTGCTAACATAAAACCTGATACGGCATTCAACATGATCAATGCACGATCCTTCCAAATAATAGAAACCCACAACCACAGAATAATACCAGCAAGACCAAATACCAGATCATACATACGATAGTCAATACCGGCAGATCTCATTGCAAGTGAGATAAGAACCAGGATAGAAGCGACCCACTTGATATACCAATCAAAGTTTTCAGGATACCAATTGCGGTCTGGTTTTGTACGACCATCTGCTCTTACCATCGGGTCGCCTCTTCCTGTTTTAGGCATAATCAATTCTCAAAAAATCGCCAGTCTTTTGACGATGCGAATCAATGCAAACCAACTGCATGTTGTCAATATCGGTCTTTCCTCCCCTAGAGTATTCCAAGATGTGGTCTGCTTGCCACTTCCCAGCATCAAGGATTTCTGCCAATGGAATTTTCTTTTCACTCAATGGACAAATACCAGATTGGATTTCCCAAAGTTGATACCTTTGCTTAGGCGTTGCAATACGGTTATTGTCTTTACTAATAACCACACCTTCATCTACGAGGTTAGATTGAAGAAAATCTTCTCTGATAACTTTCAATCTGGCAATGATCGCGTTTGCTTCGTCGCGTATTAATTCTCTATAAAACTTAGAATAACCGTGACTATTGACATAAGCAGGTACCTGTGAATTGCGCCTAGAAATTTCACCTTCGACGAACCACAAGACAAACTTATCCCAATCTTTTACCTCATAGTTGTTGCTATCCAGATAAGTTATAAAGAACAAAAAGTTGTGAAGGTTGTATTTCTTCATTTTTGCTCGACTAAACCTAAATGTTGATCCGGCAATACCTTTAAAAACCGAATTGGCAAGTTTTACGAAAGGACGCACATTATTTTCTGCTGCTGAATTAGGAGCATAAGCGCGATCAAGCGGTCCATTGTCTATAGTAACAGGAGAATCTTGATGAGTGTAGTGGACCAACCAAGAAGAGACTGTCTCATAAAACCCTAGTCTTATCATAGAATTTGCGGTCATAACTGATTCACCCACATTACAGTTTTCAGTAGAGAGAGATCTAACACTTTCTGAAACAAGAGAAATTATTGCATTTCTCTTCTCGGCACCATTAAGTCCAACGCCAGAATTCACTCGAATAAAAAGGTCAGTTAGATCCTGCCGAGTCGCGCGATTAACCACTACGACTGAAACCTCAGAATCATCAATTTTTTGTCGCAAAACATCAGGAAGCGTAGAATAATGACAGTTATCCCGACCCAATGTAAAATCCACGACTCTTCCGTTTGAAAGTTCAACCTGATACCGCTTTCGCTGATGAAGCCTTACTTTGTCGTTGTAAAAGTCATGAATAGAAATAGAACGATTATTACCGTCGACAGACATCCACGCATAACCCTTTTCTAACCATTCTTTGAAATAATTGTAGTCGGCACTACCTTTGATGCAATTCTCAAGGCATGTAGAAATATTAACAAGTATGATTGGTTGAGTTGCCATGTTCATCATAATTGACTCGATAAACATAGTCTGATCGGTTTTAGTCCACCTTCCTTCGTCATAAGAACCTACTTGGAAAGAAGGGTCTAGTGCGATTTTAGTTTTGATTTCCGCGAATTGCGGGTATTTCATTACAGTTGTTTTTGTTGATAAAGTCATATCTCAATTTCCTAAATTATAAAATTAGTCCCTGCATAAGTTCGAAGGTCGGGACTTCAATCCAACGAACAATTAAAACAATTCTAACTGAATTTAAAACAAAAGTCAAGCGATAAATGCGTCGGGTCTTATGGTATATCGGTCGGGTATGTCGTGTATGACTTTGTGCTTAACTTTAAAGGTCTGCGGTATAAATCCGTATGCCTTGAAAATATTAATCGCGTTCGCTATGTCTATTCCTTCTAAAAAAGGTTCTTCTAGTAAACTTGTGCCTATTTCTTCAAAAAGTGTTTCTAGCGTCGCTAGGTCTGTTTCGGTTGAAACTTCTCTTGCCTCGGGGTTGACTTCTATGAATAGTAAGTCTGCTACCGGTATTATTTCCTGTATACAAAAAACTAATGATTCTTGCTTTGAATTCATGCCGACTCCTCAATTAATATCAGACAATTATATCTTGTTAAAACAAGTAAGTCAACACTTATTGCAATTCTAGTTGTTTCGTACACCATTCAATGTGCTCTTTCATTTGCTGAACAGTTAACGCCTTCGCATACTCCTTGATCATAACTTCTGGACCTTGACGACCATCCAGATCAGGAAGAGAACCATAAACTTCCTTATATTCTTTCAGCATTTCAGATTCCTTTCCGTGTGCTAAAAGTTTGACGGCATCACCATAACCCATAGGGAAATATGCAACATAGAGATGCTTTTTGTATTCCTCGCCATACATCGCGCGAAAATACATACCGTTCTCATAAGGATTTTTTTGAGACAACCCACGCATGATGGTACCGGAAAAATCTAGGGTGCGAGAACAAATTCCACGTGCTTTAGAAGAGCCGCCAGTACCAATGTATTTGACACGAGAATCTAGGTGGTCTGGGGTATCGTTTACGATCTCTCCGGTTTCATCGTATGCGTAAAGGTAACACCCACCCATATTAAAACCTTCTGAGTTCTTTTTCGCAAAACCCACGTATTCGTTATCAAACTTTGCACGAACATCATTCGGAAAAATTGGAATCCACTTAGTCCACGTATTCATCACTTAACTCCTCATCAATTTATAAAGGAATTGTACGTTATTAAAACAACTTAGACAACAACTTTCTGATACTAATTTGGAATAAAGGATTATGAAGTATAACTTTTTAGAATATAGTCAACGATGTTCTGGGTGTCTTCGATAGTCTCGTGTACGAACTCAACCACACACCCCTTCTCCTCACCAAAGACCGTTTGCTTATCTCCGAAGTATTCAACGATGTTCTGGCATTTGGTTTGAGTCGTTTTGATAAACTTCTCTGATTGATCGGAACCACGCTCTCGATACCTTCGTTCACGCTCGGTGTCTGATACAGTTAGGTGGATGATGGTTAGGTGAGGTTGACATGTCTCAAAAAAAGTCTTGTTATTAAGTCTATCACCTTCACCGATAATGAATTCATTCGGTCGAGTCGATATCCAATCTACTGCACGTGGAGGGACTGCCATGCTGAGTCGGTCTGTTCCGACAAACGTTTCACCGTCGTCCTCATACTTACCCAACACACGCAGATTGCCACTCACATGAGTGTCAAGTAACTCGACAACACGCTCTTGTTCCCAACCGTCAAATCGACTCATCAGTTCCTTCATGACGGTAGACTTTCCAGTTCCAGGTACACCGATGATATAAAAGATGCGCATCATGCGAAAATCCTTAATTATGCTGCGTTCATAAATTGCTCTAATGATGAGGGGAATACTTCTGAATTTTCTGGGGGAACTTTTTCACTTTTAAGCGGGAGAGGGTATTCACTTTCTAGAATAGAATTGAATTCAGGGAGATTGCCAGTTTTCGCTAAATGGTTTCGTAGCAATGATGCTTCCTTGTTAAATGACTCTCTCTTAATGACTTCACTTTCACCTGCGCCGATTGGAAAATACTCTGCAGATAAATTGCTAGCAACAAGTTTTCCATACTTCTTTCCAAAATTTAGTCCATTCTGATATGGGCTAGATTGTTTATCTATTTGCCCAACACCAGCTAAGACGCCTGTTCTGAAATCTACAAGTCTGTCTACAACACCTCGGTGAAAAGAACTAGCACATCCGCCAAAATAAAAGGTTGTATTTGTAACCTTATTAAATATACGATAAGCGCCACAGACCTTAAACCCATTAATTGTAGGGTGGTGTAAGTCCACAGATTCAAGCGTGCCAGTTTCGTCAAATATTGATTCATGTAGGGTGAATAAATTTGGGATATGAACAGGTTTGGGGTCGTCGAATTTCAAATACCAAACCCCGTCAGAATCTTTATACTCTGTAAAATTGCTCAAATATATATCGTTTCTTTTCATATAAAAAACTCCTCAAGTGATAACTCTGTTTCTGTTGCTTCTGGGTGATACTTCTGTATCATACCCTTTCCACCTTTCTCCGTCAAGTAGTCAAACCATTCTTCTGTATCCCACATACTCGGGGAGACACCATTCCA
>CBFIJI010000119.1:0-6050 GCA_965662885.1 Flavobacteriaceae bacterium
TTATGTTGTGTTGCTGAACTGTCGAGTACATCAGAAATGATGTAGGGTAGATCCTCCATAGTGACCCGTTGTTTTCTATCCCCTAATGCTATGATACGTTGGGTTACCAAGTGTACTTCGTCTTCATTTAAGGTAAGTCCTAATTCTTGGAGATTTTTTTGAATATTGGCTTTTCCAGAGGTTTTTCCCAGCGCATATTTTCGCTTTCTACCAAAGCGTTCGGGTAATAGTTTATTAAAGTATAGGTTTTTTTTACTATCGCCATCTGCATGGATTCCAGCGGTTTGGGTAAATACATTTTCTCCTACAATGGGTTTATTGGCGGGAATGCGAAAACCAGTAAACGTAGCAACCAATTTACTGACCTTAAATAAGGAATCCTCTTTGATATTGATGGTGATTTCTGGCAGAAAGTCATTGATGACGGAAACGACACTTGCTAAAGGTGCATTTCCAGCTCTTTCACCCATCCCATTAACGGTAAGGTGGAGTCCGTGGCACCCTGCCTGAAGGGCTTCCATGACATTGGCTACGCTGAGGTCATAGTCGTTATGGCCATGAAAGTCAAAATGTAGCTTCGGATAGCGGTTAATAATTTCAGTTAAAAAAGTAAAGACTTCTCGTGGAGTCAATATTCCTAGGGTGTCTGGAAGGAGGACCCGTTGTATAGGTTGCGTTTGAATAAATTCCAAATAGTCAAATACATACGCTTTGGAATTGCGCATACCATTACTCCAATCTTCTAGATATACATTGGTAACTATACCGTTTTCTGTAGCCAAAGCAATACTGGCTTCAATACTCTTAAAGTGTTTTTCAGGGGTTTGTTTTAGTTGATGCTTCAGGTGGTTAAGGGAACCTTTGGTCAACAAGTTTTGAACTTTTGCTCCACTTTTTTTAAGCCAGTTAATCGAGACTCCCTTATCTAAAAAGGTCAAGACTTCAACACGATGGAGCATGTCTTTGGATTTCGCCCAAGTACAAATTTCTTGAACGGCTTTTAATTCTCCTTCCGAAACACGAGCGGAAGCCACTTCAATACGATCCACATTGAGTTCGTCCAACAAAAGTTTGGCTAAGGCCAATTTTTCAGAAACTGTAAAGGATACACCAGAAGTTTGTTCCCCATCCCGGAGGGTGGTATCCATGATTTCTACAGTTCTTGTTTTCATTGGTTGTGGACTCGTGCTTAACGGCTTTTATAACGGCATTTTATCGGCAAAGCCAACAATTGTTTCCTTTAAATTCATCAAGTAATCAATGTCGTCATACCCATTGATCATGTTATCCTTTTTATAGGGGTTAATATCAAATTTTTCCGACTCTAAGGTGGCGTCCAATCTGATAATTTGATTTGGTAAGTCAATACTAAGGTTGGTATTTGGATCTTTTTCGACCGCTTTAAAAATCGACTCAAGAAATTCAGGACTTACTTGAACAGGAAGCACCCCAATGTTCAGACAGTTATTTCTAAAGATATCAGCAAAAAAACTGGAAACCACACAGCGGAATCCATAATCGTAAATTGCCCATGCGGCGTGTTCTCTTGAAGAACCAGAGCCAAAATTTTTACCACCTACCAATATTTTACCTTGGTAAGTAGCGTCATTTAAGACAAAATCTGTTTTAGGTGTATTGTCTTGATTATAACGCCAATCTCTAAAGAGGTTATCCCCAAAACCAATACGTTCCGTAGCCTTTAAAAAACGTGCGGGAATGATCTGATCTGTATCGACATTTTCAATGGGTAAGGGGACAGCAGTACTCGTGAGTTGTTCAAATTTATCGTATGCCATAGTCTTATTTTTTCCTTGGTAAAAAGGAGTTGTTTTTTAATTGATTAGTGTTCTTGGATCTGTTACTTTCCCCGTAATTGCTGCGGCTGCTGCAACAGTAGGACTGGCTAAAAGGGTTCTTGAGCCGGGTCCCTGCCGCCCTTCAAAATTTCTATTGGATGTACTTACTGCGTATTTACCAGCGGGAATCTTATCATCGTTCATGGCCAAACATGCGGAACAACCAGGCTCACGAAGTTCAAAACCAGCATCATGGAGGATATCCAATAACCCTTCTTGCTTAATAGCTTCTTGGACCTTATGTGATCCAGGAACCAACCATGCCGTTACATGATCTGCTTTTTTATGCCCCTTGACAATATCGGTAAACGCTCTAAAATCTTCGATACGTCCATTAGTACAACTTCCTAAGAATACAAAATCAATGGATTTACCTAACATGGCCTCTCCTTCGTTATACCCCATGTAATTTAAAGACTTTAAATAGGTGGAAGCCCCTCCATCAATAGTCTCAGCCTGAGGAATTCCTTTAGAGATTCCAATACCCATTCCTGGGTTGGTACCATAAGTAATCATTGGTTCAATACTAGATCCATCAAAATAAAGCTCTTTGTCAAATTGAGCACCTTCATCTGTTTTTAAGGTATTCCAATAGGTCATAGCTTTGTCCCACTCAGCTCCTTTGGGCGTAAATTCACGACCTTTAATGTATTCAAATGTTTTTTCATCTGGAGCAATCATTCCTCCTCGAGCACCCATCTCAATACTTAGGTTACAAACGGTCATTCTCCCTTCCATACTCATTTCAGAAAAAACCGCTCCAGCATATTCGACAAAATAGCCTGTTGCGCCAGAAGTACTCAATTGAGAAATGATATAAAGTGCAACATCTTTAGGGGTTACTCCCTTTCCTAAGGAGCCACTGACATTAATCCGCATTTTTTTTGGTTTGGGTTGCATGATACATTGCGTGGAAAGAACCATTTCTACTTCAGAAGTTCCAATTCCAAAGGCAATTGCTCCAAAGGCACCGTGGGTGGAAGTGTGGGAATCTCCACATACAATAGTTGCTCCCGGAACAGTAATCCCGTATTCTGGCCCTACAACGTGAACAATCCCATTTTTTTCGTGTCCCAATCCCCAATATGAAATCCCATGTTCATTGGCATTTTCTTCCAAGGCTTGTAATTGTTTTGCTGATAAAGGATCTTCAACGGGTAAATGTTGGTTACGTGTTGGTGTGTTATGATCAGCAGTTGCAAAGGTTCGGTTGGGATAGAGTACCTTGACATTTCGGTTTTTCAAGCCTAAAAAGGCCACCGGGCTGGTTACTTCATGGACCATATGACGATCGATAAAAAGGACATCTGGTCCTCCATCGATTTTCTGAACTACATGGGCATCCCATACTTTATCAAAAAGTGTATTTTTCATTGGTGTAAAAACTAATTTTAAATATTGCTATCCTTGATGATTTTTGGTAAATCATCATCGTTAATCTGTTTCTTCTTATCAGCTACAATAAGGAATTGTTGGTAAACTTTATCTAATTGTAATTTATCAAGTTCGTAGCCTATGTTTTTTGCTCGATAAGCCAACGCTGCTCGACCACTTCGTGCAGTCAATACGATGGCCGATTCTGTGACTCCTACATCGTGAGGGTCCATAATTTCATAGGTAGTTCTATTCTTGATTACCCCATCTTGGTGGATTCCAGAGCTGTGTGCAAAAGCATTTGCGCCAACCACTGCTTTGTTGGGTTGAACAGGCATAGCCATACTTTCGGAAACCAATTGGCTCATTCCATAAAGCATTTTGGAATTGATTCTGGTGTCCAAGTTTAGCGTTGGATGTTGTCGCATAACCATGACCACTTCCTCCAAGGAGGTGTTTCCAGCACGTTCTCCAACCCCATTAATCGTACATTCGATTTGACGGGCTCCGTTGATTGCTCCTGCAATGGAATTGGCTGTGGCTAAACCCAAGTCATTATGACAATGACAAGACAAGCGAGCCTTGTGAATACCGGTTACATTTTCTTTTAGGTATTTTATTTTTGCACCATACTCTTCTGGTAAACAATAGCCTGTTGTATCAGGAATGTTTAACACAGTGGCACCGGCCTTAATGACGGCTTCACAAACACGTGCAAGAAACTCATTGTCGGTTCTTCCAGCATCTTCAGCGTAGAATTCAACATCTTCTACATATGTTTTTGCATGAGCAACAGCCGCTATAGCTCTTTCAATTACTGCTTCTCGTGTAGTGTTAAACTTGAATTTAATATGGCTGTCAGAGGTACCAATTCCTGTATGAATACGTGCTCGTTTGGCAAACTTTAGTGCTTCAGCAGCTACATCAATATCTTTTTTTACCGATCGAGTTAAACCACAAACGGTTGCATTTTTCACTAATTTTGATATGGATTCAACAGATTTAAAATCACCAGGACTCGAAATAGGAAACCCTGCTTCAATAACATCCACGCCAAGTAAATCTAATTGCTCTGCAATGATTAACTTTGTTTTGGAATCCAATTTACAACCAGGGACTTGCTCTCCGTCGCGTAAAGTAGTATCGAAAATTTCTACGTATTCCATAGACAAAATGAGATAGCTTTTATATTATAAATGCAATATACGATTTATCCATAGTTATGCTTTAAATATCATAAATTGTATTACAATATTCGTTACCTTTACTAGAAGTTTAATTATCTAAAATACAACGGTTTAAGTTAAATAGTACTACAATGACAAATGATCAGAAAGACAACTTATTTGTACTTGTTAAATCCCTTACAAAATCTGAAAAAAGACAATTCAAATTGTATGTAGGAAGAATGGGGTCGAATGTTGATTCTAAGTTTCTAAACTTATTCAACCTTTTAGATAAATTAAATCATTACGATGAACGTATTATTTTGGATAAAGGTATCGTAACCAAGCAACAACTTTCCAACTTAAAAGCCCACCTCTACAAACAAATTTTGGTCAGTTTGCGTTTAAACCCTGTGCATAAAAATATTCGGATTTTTATTCGAGAACAATTGGATTTTGCCACCATTCTTTATCAAAAAGGTTTGTATAAACAGAGTTTAAAAGTCTTGGAAAAAGCCAAGTTATTGGCCTTAAAGCATGAAGAAAAATACAGTGCTTATGATATTGTTGAATTGGAAAAAGTAATCGAGTCACAATACATAACCAGAAGTCTAAGTAATCGTGCCAGCGCTTTGATTCAACAATCTGACACCTTGCGTATCCAAAACGACCTTACCACTCAATTGTCAAACCTTTCTTTACAACTTTACGAGCGATTAATTAAAGCCGGTTATGCGAAAAGCGATCAAGAATTTCGCGAAATCACTCAATTTTTTTACTCAAGAATGCCAAAACTGGACTTTGAAAACTTAGGGTTTCGTGAAAAATTATGGTACTATAAAGCACATGTTTGGTATAGTTTTTTAACACAAGATTTTCTTTCCAGCTATCGATACGCTGCCAAATGGGTTGCAACCTTTGAGGAAAACCCCGGAATGATTGCTGTCAACCCTGTGTTTTATTTAAAGGGGAATAACTATTTAATGGAAAGTTTAATCTTGATTAAATACCCAGAAAAGTTTAACGAAGTTTTAAACCAAATGTTATTTCGAATTAAAGATCCAGATTTTCCCAAAAACGAAAATTTGGAATCGTTAAGCTTTCTTTTCCATTTTAGTAATCGTGTTAATTATCACTTTTTAGAAGGTAGTTTTTCAGATGGAATTACTTTGGTGCCCTTAATTAACAAAGGAATTGATCGGTTTAAAAACCAAATTGACCCTCACCATATCATGGTGTTTTATTATAAAATAGCTTGCCTTTATTTTGGTGCAGAAGACTATGAAAAATGTATTTTATACTTGGATAAAATTATTGGAAATAAGGATTTAAAGATGCGTGAAGACCTTCTGTGTTTTGCCCGTGTTTTAAACATATTTGCTCATTATGAAGCTGGGTTTGATTATCATTTGGAAACGCTCTTACGAGATACCTACAAGTTTTTAATTAAAATGAATGACTTGCATGAGGTTCAAAAAGCAATGATTCGTTTTGTACGTTCCTTAGGTGATATTTACCCGCATGAGTTAAAAGGGGCTTTTAAGGGACTTTATAAAGAACTTAAGCAATATGAAAATGATCCATATGAACGGCGTTCTTTCTTATATTTAGATATTCTTTCTTGGTTAGAAAGTAAAATTGAAAACCGACCCAT
>CBFIJI010000120.1:0-5840 GCA_965662885.1 Flavobacteriaceae bacterium
GTTGGGTAGCATTGTTATAAGTTAAGGAGTAAGCAAATTTTAAATCCCAGGGAATTTTAGTCCGATAACTGGGGTATTTTGCTGCTGGTGTATCATCTTCTTGTTCCATGCTATTAACACTGTAATCGTTGGCTCGTCCAAACAAATCATCATCACGACCACCACTTGAAGATGTATCCCTAGAGGATCGATCATCATCATCATCATCTTCTCCTTCAAAATCTTTATTTGAAAAGGAATAATTCATATTCATATTGGCACTTGTCATTCGGACTAATGACCCTCCATTTTTAATATTTAAAGTGTTAAATCTTCGGTTGTCATCATCTAAAGCATAAGGATCAAATGTTGCACCTAAATTGATTGAAAGCTTTTTCTTAAACAGATTGATCCCAGTAGTCATTCGAATCGGACTCAGTCGAAGGGAGTCTGCCGCCAAATTATAGGAAGTTGAAAAATTTAAATTATTAAGCAGAACAATCTTCTTGGCTTCTGTAGCAGTAGAGTCTTTATCTCTAACTTTGGCTTCAAAATTATTAGTAACACTTAAGCCAATTGATCTTGAATAACTTTTTGATGGACTTCCAAACAAGCTGTTTTCAAAACGGGTATATTCTGCGGTATTTCCATCTGCATCAATAATATAGGTGTCATAATACTGATCAAAACTTGGTCGCGAGCTGTACGAAAGGGAGGGGCGAATGGTATGACGAATGGATTGGATTTTTTTATCATCACCAAAATTAAACATACCATAAAGGGTAGTTCCAACACTAAGACCAAAATTGTATTGTCTGAAAGCATTGAACTCACTTATGGTATCTTTTACTGCTGTACCCGAAGCTTCATCATAGTCATTATATCTAATGACTTTTGGTGCCCAAACCTCCTCATAATTTCCACTTGCAGTAACACTTAAATATTTTAACACTTTAAAGTTAGTGCTTATGGGGATGGTATGTTTCATTCCCGAACGGGCTTCATCAAACATTTTTGAGGTGAATAAATCATCTTCTGTAGTGATGATTCTATTTTCTGCTCTTGCAGTATATTGAAAATTGATGTTTTGTATGATTCCTTTTTTAGATCCTGTTTTTGGTGCAAATGGAAAAATACGTTCCATATTAGCCTGAAACGTAGGGAGGGTTAAATTAACCGATTTGGTCTTGGAGTTTTGTGACATGGTCGTTGTCAACGAAACATTGACACGCGGATAGGCTGGAAAGGTTTTGGAGTAGGAAACCGAAGAACTTAAATTGTTGTTTAAAAAGTTTGGGGAGTTTAATTGATTTACAGATTGTTGGAAATAATCACTACTTCCAAAGTTTACAGATGCTGAAAAGGAGGAGTTGGGACTGGATTTAGAGTCCTTAGAGTGGGACCAGCGGACATTGAAAACAGATGATTTTGAATAATCAGGCAGGCCACGTTCACTGTTTATAAGATTTTCAAATCGAAAACTAAATGTTCCTCTAAATTTATAACGCACTGCGTATTTGGAATCCCCGCGAAAACCGTAACTACCATTGGTGTAGTAATCACCCATAAGTGCTAAATCAAAATAGTCGGAGAGTGCTAGATAATACCCACCATTTTGAAGATAATAACCACGGTTATTACTTTCTCCAATTGTAGGGAAGAGGAAACCAGATTCTTGTTTTTGAGAAGAAGGAAAATAGGCAAAGGGTAATGCAATTGGTGTAGGTATTTCTGCAATATACATATTGGTAAAACCAGTGATGATCTTCCCTTTAGGAATAATTTTTCCTTTTCTTACCCTAAAATAATAATCTGTTTTTTTATCTAAGTCCCCACCTGTAGTCACTTTAGCATCTTTAATATAATAAACAGAATCGTTTTGTTTTTTGGTTAAATCTGCTTTGATGTTCATCCCGTTTTCTGCAGTCTTAGAATTCCAAATTAATGCTTTTTGGGTATCAAAATTAAAACGGATGGAATCGGGGTTTACTTCATTATTGGCTTGTTTAAAAAAGGGGTATTGTGAAAGGACTCCACTACTATCTGGAATACGTCCTGCATACACTTCATTTTTGGTATAATCCAATACGATAATCCCCGCTTTAAGCTCTATGTCTTGGTAGTACATTTCCGCTTCATTTATCAAGTAGAGTTTATTTTCTTTTCGATTAATTCTTACGGTGTCCTTGGCATTGTATCGGACTTTTGATAGGAGTAGCGGTTCCTTTGATTTTGCAAGACTATCTCGGGGGATAGAGTCATTACGCTGTTGAGAACTTAAGGATAAAGTTCCCAAAAGGAAGAGGAAAAAACCGAACCTAAGGTATATCTTTGAATGCAATATGTAAAATACTAAATTAGTGAAGTATTTAAAGGTTTTCAAAAATAACGATAATTTTGACGTTGCAGATCATTTTAACTCTTAATTAAAATCCAAAATGAGCAAGATTTTTAGGATAGCACAAAAGAAAATCATTTATGTGTTTCTTATAAGTTGTTTTTCGTTACATGGAATACAGTTAGGTTCAGAAAAGAAGCCTTTTGTTGTTGTTTTAGATGCCGGACATGGTGGCAAGGACTCAGGAAATCGAGGAAATGGCTATTATGAAAAAAATATTGCTTTAAGCATTGTATTAAAAATTGGAGAAATTTTAGAAAAAAATGCTGACATTAAAGTTATTTATACCCGTAAAACAGATGTTTTTTTAGAATTATCTCAACGTGCAGACATTGCTAATAAAGCAGATGCAGATTTATTTATTTCTGTTCATTGTGATGCTTTTCGACTATCACAAGCCTTTGGAGCTGGTACTTTTGTATTGGGTTTACATGCAAACGAACGTAACTTTGAGATTGCAAAAAGAGAAAATTCGGTAATCTATTTTGAAGAAGATTATGAACAAAATTATGATGGATTTGACCCCAATAATCCAGAGTCGGTCATCAGCCTTGTATTGATGCAGGAAACCTACTTGGATCAGAGTATTATAGCAGCCAATACCATTCAGAAAAGCTTTGTTTCCAATCTCAATCGAAAAGATCGAACAGTCAAACAAGCTGGTTTTTTGGTCTTGCGAAATACCTACATGCCGAGCGTTCTTGTCGAAACTGGATTTTTGACCAATCCAAAAGAAGGAGCGTATTTAAATTCTGAAAAGGGGAGGTTACAAATGGGTGATGCTATTGCTAAAGCCATCATTAAATACAAAATAAATCTTCAAAACAGTATTCAAGAAACATCAGTATACCAAGAGACACCAGAAGCTGCAAAAGAAGTGGTTGTTGAAAAAACAACAAAAACGAGTACCACTCCACCAGAGGACGGTGTCATAAACTTCTGTGTTCAGATTTCTGCCAGCAAAAATTCGATACCCACAGCCCCTTATAATTTTAGAGGTCTTAAAAATGTTTACACCAATAAAAACGGAACTATGTATCGCTATTATTACGGAAGGACTGAAAAATACAAGACGGCACAAAAATTATTAAAGACAGCTCGTAGAAAAGGTTACAAATCGGCATTTATTGTTGCTTTTATAGGAAACGTAAAAATTAAACTTCAAGATGCACTTAAAGCTATTGATTGATCAACTTAAAAAAATAAATCCCTATTTTTGTTAAACACTATAAACAATTGACTTTTTGAAGCTCACACGTGAAATAAAAACAGCATTATTACTCATTGGATGCATCTCTATCTTTATTTTTGGATTTAGTTTTCTGGGAGGAAAATCTTTATTTAAAACGGACAAAGAAGTCATCGCTTTCTATGACGAAGCCGAAGGACTTGAGATAGGAGCTAAAGTTACACTTAATGGATTAACCATAGGAAAAGTAACCTCCATTGAATTATCTCCTGACCTTAATGGAATTCAAGTTGTTATGGGAATCCGTAATGATCTTAAATTCTCAAATCAGAGTAAAGCCATCCTCTATGAGCCTGGACTAATTGGAGGAAAGGCCATCGCTATAGAACCTGATTTTTCAAAAACATCCATTTTTGAAAGCGGAGATATTTTTCCGTCTTCAAAGAAACCGGGACTCACGGAATTACTTAACAGTCAAATCGTTCCCTTACAGAATAAAATTGAAAGTATGATTGTTAGTGCTGACTCCGTATTAACAAGCGTAAATAATATCCTAAATCCGGATAGTCAGAAAAATTTGCAAAACACCATTGCCAATTTGTCAACCTCCATTGAGAACATCGATAAAATTTCAAGTCAATTGACGCTTACCCTTTCTGACAATAAAGTTTCGATTGATAAAACTTTTAAGAATTTCAAAAATTCATCTGAAAATCTTTCTAAAATATCAGATTCACTTGCAAAAATTGAGTTTGGTTCGACGATTAATGAATTCAGACGTGTAGGAACACAACTCAATGTTGTACTTGAAAAAATAGCATCTGAACAAGGATCAATGGGTAAATTAATCAGTGACGAAGAACTGTATAAAAATCTGGCTGCTTCTACAAAGTCACTAGAGGAACTGTTGAGCGATTTAAAAGAAAACCCCAAACGATATGTCCACTTTTCATTGTTTGGACGGAAAGAAAAAAAACAGGATGAACAATAATAAATTACTTCAATGATGTCATTGCTTCCCAATATTGTATTTAGCCTAATACTTCTTTTTGCTGTTGTTCTTTTTACACGAAATATTCAAAAAATTCAACGCAACATTAAATTGGGAAAGGCAGCAGACCGCTCTAATGCGCCTAGCTTACGATTGAAAAATATGATACGGGTAGCTCTTGGACAATCCAAAATGGTGACCCGACCCATTGCTGGAATACTTCATTTGATTATTTACATTGGTTTTATACTGATCAATATTGAATTGCTAGAAATACTGCTTGACGGTATTTTAGGGACCCACAGATTGTTTGCAGCACCCTTAGGAGAGCTGTATTCTTTCTTAATTGGGAGTTTTGAAATTTTAGCCTTTTTAGTTCTGATTTCTGTATTCTTTTTTTGGACACGAAGAAATATAATGCGAATCGAACGTTTTCTAAAACCGGAAATGAAAGGTTGGCCAAAAAATGACGCCAACTATATTCTTTATTTTGAAGTGGTTTTGATGTTCCTTTTCCTATCGATGAATGCCACAGACAGTATTTTACAGGATTTGGATCCAGAACATTACATTAAGGCAGGAAGTTTTCCGATATCAGGATTTTTAGTTCCTTTATTCTCTGGCTTTGACATGGCGACGCTCGTTACTTTGGAGCGTACGTTTTGGTGGATGCATATCCTCGGTATTTTTACCTTTTTAAATTACCTCTATTTCTCTAAACATTTACATATTTTACTTGCCTTCCCCAATACATATTTTTATAATTTAAAACCAAAGGGAGCTTTTACTGTAGATAAAAACATCACCAAGGAGATTCAATTAATGATGGATCCTCAAGCTGAAGATAGTGCAACAGAAACAACTCCTGATAAATTTGGAGCCAGTGACGTTTTTGATCTCAGTTGGATTCAATTGATGAACGCTTACAGTTGTACAGAATGTGGCCGATGTACTAGTGCATGTCCAGCGAATATGACGGGAAAAAAATTATCGCCCAGAAAAATTGTCATGAATGTTCGTGACCGTTTAGAAGAAGTTGGGCGAAATATTGATAAAAATAAGGGAACCTTTCAACCGGATAATAAACAATTATTAGACGACTACATTAGCCGTGAGGAACTGTGGGCCTGTACCTCTTGTAACGCCTGTGTCGTGGAGTGCCCTATAGAAATTGACCCCTTATCCATCATTATGGATATGCGGCAATATTTAGTTATGGAGCAGTCTGCTGCCCCATCAGATTTAAATAATATGATGAGTAACATTGAGAACAATGGAGCTCC
>CBFIJI010000121.1:0-5777 GCA_965662885.1 Flavobacteriaceae bacterium
GGGCCGATAAAGTGGCAGAACATTTACCTCTCCATTATGATTATTATAAAATTTCCATTCGTGATGATTCGAAACGAATAATTCAAAAATTAACACCTTAATAAAAAATGAAACTTTTATATCGAATAGGCTATTATCTTGGTGGGTTTTCTGTGGGCTTGGTTTTATTAGCTTTCTTTTTTAATGGCAAAAAAACAAGTTGTAATTACGGACCAGAAGCACGTGTTAAAAGTGACTTTAATAAAAAAGAGATTATAATTGCGGAAGAATTACAAATGCAATATCCAGAGCTTAATGACTCGCTATTACGACTTTACATAAAAAAATCTCGAATACTTTTTTCAAAAAGTGAAACCCAATTGGATTCTTGTAAGCGTTATAACTTAGAAATAAAAACACCTTTAGCCTCTACCCTAATCTTTGAAAATTGTAAAAATGAGTTGCGGCTTTTAGCTTTTGACCCCCGCTAACTTTCTCCTGTTTTGTTCTTTAATGATCAATTCTAACTCCCGACCCGTCTGTCCAGCTACAGAAGTATTTTCTTCAGCGCGACGAATCAAATAGGGAATTACTTCTTTAATAGGGCCATAAGGAATGTATTTTACAGTTTGATACCCTTCATTGGCGAGATTAAAGGTGATATGATCACTCATTCCGTAGAGTTGCGAAAACCAAAGATTGGGGTGCAACTTGGGGATATTTTCTTCTGTGACTATTTTAAGCGCTTTGTAAAAGCTTTCTTCGTTATGTGACCCAATAAATAAACTCATCCGGTCAATTTCCTTTAAGCAACAAATGAGTGCAGCGTCAAAATTAATGTCCGTTGCTTCTTTAGAAGAACATATCGGAGAGGAATAACCAAGGGCGAAGGCTCGCTCCTTTTCTTTTTCAATATAGGCACCTCGAACCAACTTAACTCCAATTTTATAGCCCTTTTTGGCTGCGTCCGCCAAGAGCTTTTTTAAATACTCCAAACGGTCGGTTCTATAGAGTTGTAAGGTCGTGTGGATTAATGGCTTGTCTTTATTATAGCGTTGCATAAGGGACTCAACTAAGGAATCAATGGCTGGCTGCACCCAACTTTCCTCAGCATCAATTAATAAACGAATGTTGGTTTCTACGGCTTTTTTTGCGCTTAGTTCAAAACGTTCTTTTATGCGCTCCCACTCTTGAATTTCTTTTTCAGTAAGTGATTTTTTAGCACTTACTTTTTCAAAAAGCGCTAAGCGCCCATAACCAGTGGGCTTAAAGACCACAAAAGGCAGAGACTTATGAGTCGTTGAAAAGTTAAAACTCTCTAAGGTTTTGTTTAAACTGAAATCAAATTCTTCTTCCTCTTCTTCACCTTCAACGGCATAATGCAAATAAGAATAAATATTAAAATCAGCCAAACGATCAATTACAGCTAGGGAATTGTTTTGATGCTCACCCGCACAAAATTGTTTAAAAACAGTGTACTTAAAAAGTGGACTGATTGGAAGCTTTAATTGAAGTGCCAATTGAATTGCTTTTCGTCCAAAACGAACAAGACGTTCATTCGCAATTAACCGAAACAACCAATAAGAACGGCTTAATTCTGAATCGGATTTAATCTGATAGGCGTTTTGAGTATTTTCGAATAACACTTTCAAAAAATTTAATATCCAAATATAGTAGTTTCTAAAAAAGTTAAATACAATCCTAAGGAAAAAAGAATAAAGACAACGATTACTTTTTCAGACGCAATTAAATCCATTATTTTGCAGCTAAGAACTTTCATCATGCAAGCACTACAGTCCAATAATTGCCAGATTGTATTTCAAGATTCCGGAATGGAACAACTCAACCGGAGCATACAAGAAGGGAAATATGCTTCCTTATTCATTTTAGTTGATCAAAACACCAAACGGGATTGTTTGCCACATTTTTTAAAAAAATTACAGGTTTCTCAAGTCCCTGAAGTTCTAGTAATGGAATCTGGAGAAGAACACAAAAATTTATCAACCTGTCAAAACTTATGGGAGGCATTGTCCGAAAAACAAGGAGATCGTAAAAGTGCATTGATCAATTTAGGAGGGGGTGTGGTTACCGATCTTGGTGGGTTTGTTGCGGCATGCTTTAAACGAGGAATTGCTTTTTATAATGTTCCCACTACCCTATTATCAATGGTTGACGCCTCAGTTGGTGGTAAAACAGGGATTGATTTAGGAATGCTTAAAAATCAAGTAGGAATCATTACGGACCCTAAAATGGTGTTGATAGATCCTGTTTGGCTTTCAACACTTTCCAAGGAAGAAATTCGAAGTGGTTTTGCCGAAATGCTCAAACATGGTTTAATTGCAGCTCCTGAATATTGGTCAGAGTTATCGCAACTTGCTGAAGTAGATGCTGTCTTGATAACCCATTCAATCCGAACTTCTATTGAAATAAAAAATAAAGTTGTCATCGAAGACCCTTTTGAAAATGGTTTGCGTAAAATTCTCAATTTTGGACATACCTTAGGTCACGCCATAGAATCTTATTTTCTTATTCACAAGGAGAAAAAAACCTTACTTCATGGAGAAGCTATTGCCATCGGCATGGTTCTAGAGACCTATCTTTCTACGCAAGTTTGTGGTTTAGACCCAGTTGTTGCCAATGAAATTAAAGCGGTGTTTGCAAATTTTTATACTTCGGTTACTTTTTCAGATAGTGATATCAACGCATTGCTTCAACTGCTTCAACACGATAAAAAAAACAGCCATGGAAAGATCAACTTTGTCCTATTGGAAGCGATTGGTCGGCCCAAAATAGATCAACAAGTGCCGAATGCACTGTTTAAAAAAGCCTTTGACTTTTACAGTAAACCTTAAGCTGAATTTCTACTAGCGTTAATATTTCCAAACAAGGAACGTGTAATCATTTTTTCAAGTACGGCAAACATCTCTGGATCGTCAATGTCTTCTTTTTTAAGCTTCTGAATTTGCATCAAGGCATATTGTTGAATGGTCAATAAAGGACGTACAATTTCGTCACGTGTTGCTATAGAAGCTTTCCCTGCTAGTTCGTTTTGCATTAGGCTCTCAAAATTAGAGATTTCCAATAATAAGGCTTTACTGCGTTCGTACTCTTCAAAAATTAATTCCCAAAAAGCACCGAATTTTTCATCTTCTTTCATATAGGCTGTCAATTGAAAGAATGATTTCGTTAAACTCATCATACTGTTGTAAATGAGTGTCCTAAAAAATCGGTTATTTTTAAATAGATTTTTTACCAAGTCAATTTCACCCTTATCTTTAAACGACTGAATGGCAGTTCCCACTCCATAAAAACCGGGTACATTTTGTTTTAATTGACTCCAACTTCCAACAAATGGAATCGCACGAAGATCTGAAAAAATCAATTCGTTAGATTTTCCTCTTTTAGATGGACGACTACCAATATTGGTTTTTGCATAATAGGGTAAGGTGGACATTTGTTCCAAATAGGGAATAAATTTTGGGTGTGCTTTGAAGGCTTGATAGGCTTCATAGCTTTTTTGTGCCAATACATTCATGGTTTTACGATCATCCTCTGAAAAATCGTTTTGTCCTTGAGTGAGTAATTCATTTGAAATCCCAGAACTCAAAAGTTGTTCTAAGTTAAATTGGGATGTTTTTTGGGTACCAAAGTTGGAACTAATTGTTTGACCCTGGATAGTTAACTGTATATCGTCGGACTGAATACTTTCTCCCATGGAAGCATAAAATTCATGTGTGTTCCCACCCCCTCGTGCTGGTGGTCCACCACGGCCATCAAAAAAGGCTACTTTTATTCCGTACTCGTTGGCCAGTAAACTCAATTCTTCTTTAGCTTTATAGATACTCCAATTTGCCATAAAATAGCCACCATCTTTGGTTCCATCTGAAAACCCTAACATGATGGTCTGTTTTTGATCGCGCTTTTTTAAATGAGCACTGTAGATGGGATCATCGAAAAGACCACGCATCACTGTGGGTGCACTTTCCAAATCAGGTATGGTCTCAAATAAAGGAATAAAGTCAACCGTGGGTTGATCCCAATTATTGATGCGACACATGGCAAACAATTCAAGAAGATTTTCTAAGGTTTGACAATTACTAATAATGTAACGATGACAACCTCTTTCCCCATTGGTTTCTTGGATAGAGCGCATCACACGAATACTTTTCATTGTTTTGGCTGTAATTTCATCCTCAAAAATTGAGGAAGGTACATCACCAGTCAAATGCGGCAATACTTTACAACGTTCTTCGGACGAAAGGTCCATATAATTTTCTGGGAGGTTCTTTACGTAGTTTTGAATCTCTGGATGGGTAACAATCGCTGTAAAAACACTGTGGTGAATTCTAGAATCTTGACGAATATCCAAACTTGCAAAGTGAAAACCAAATAGTTTTACTTTGTTGATTAAGTCTAAAATTTCATCTTTAAAAAGCCCTTGATGCTCTTGAATTACGACATCCAATATTTCCTCCAATTCAGAAAGCAAATACTGCAATGAAAAGTGTTCATTACGCTCGGGATAAAATAGAGTTGCAAAAACAGTTTCTTCTAGTTTTTTCACCCGATCTTCAACTCCACTAAAGGTAATTTTTCTTTTTAAAATTCTAAGGTCACGATAATAATTCCTCAAAACAGAAAAACGAAGACGATCAGCAGTTTTTTGGGTAATTTCAGGGGTCACAAAGGGATTTCCATCACGATCACCACCGGGCCAAAAGCCAAAATCAAAAATAGAATTATCTAGTTTGGTGGAATCAAAAATATGTTTTTCTAAATAACGATGAATTGTACTTGTGGAATGATAAAAAACATTTTCCAAATACCAAATTAAACTAACAGCTTCATCAAAAGGCGTTGGTTTTTCTTTTTTGTAAAATGGTGTCTTCCCTAACTGAGCCAACAACATTTTAATGGAGTCCAAATCATTACTTTCGATGGCTTTAGAAAGTTCATTAATAATCACAAGAACACTATCAGGGTAAAACTGTGTTGGATGAGCGGTCAGTACAATACGAACTTTAAAGCGGTTTAGATATTCCTTTAAAGAATCGATGTTTTGATTTTTGATGGCTTGTTCTTTAATGTATCGAATTGTTCCGATACCATCCATATTATTGACATAAGAAAAAGCAGCATCCTCAATGGCATCAAACAAAACCACTTGCCGTTCAATGTATTGTATAAAGCGAAATAACAAATCGTGTTGTTCTGTACTTGAAAGCTCTGGTGCAAAACGCTTAAAAAAAGAAAGGACAATATTTTTTGGGTTATTTCTAAGTTGATATTGCTCTTGACAATAGGATGCAAATAGAGGGAGTAAAACCGCTGTATTTTTTATTTTATCAAAAGGGAGTGTTAAAAATAAACTGTTATAGATTTGATATTTTGATAGAACTTTTTCATTAAACCTTTCGATTTTCGGTTTTCGAGCCATAGATTTAGGTTAGTTTGTATGTTTATAGATCATTAAAAATACGATGCATTAATCGTTTTTTATCATTGATGCTTTCTTCCATGGAAATCATGGTTTCTGTTCTGGAAACTCCTTCGATATCGTCAATTAAAAAGATAATTTCTTTCGCATTGAGGGTGTTTTGTGCCCTAACCTTACAAAAGATATTGAATTTTCCTGTGGTTATATGAGCAACGGTCACAAAAGGAATGGCTTCGAGCGCTTTAAGTACTTCGGCTGTTTTGTGCGTTTTTTCAAGGAAAATACCGACATAAGCAATAAAAGAATAACCTAATTTGACGTAATCAAGATTTAAAGAGGATCCTTTTATGATTCCAGCATC
>CBFIJI010000122.1:0-5699 GCA_965662885.1 Flavobacteriaceae bacterium
GAACCTATATCGTATGCTGATTGGTAGCGAGTTAACTGAGAAAAATCTTTTGCATTAGTTCGGTTCATCCAGGACTCCTCCAAGGGTTTTCCTTGCGAAAATTTCTCATTAAAATAGGCCAATCCTATGGAATAAGGACCTAATAACCATTTATATCCAGCACAGATTAAGGCGTCTATTTTATATTCATTGACATTTATAGGAAGTGCACCGACTGATTGTGTTCCATCTACGATAAAATAGGCACCTACTTGTTCACATTTTTCTCCAATGGCTTGCAGGTCAAACTTTAATCCATGCATCCAGTGAATCGACGAGATTAAGACCACAGATGTTTTTTCATCGATAGCCTCTAAAATATTTTTATTCCAATGTTGATTATTCCCATCGCTGTTTTTCGGACCTACAACCTTCAGTGTGTTTTCATTTTCCTTGCACCAGCGTTCTAGGGCATAATATCCACTTGGGAATTCTTCTTCCATGGTAATAGCATTACCCTTCTCTTTATGACCAATATTATTGAGGGCTGTTGCTAAGCCGTAGGAAACGGATGGAATGATGGCGATTTGATGCCATTGACTGTTGATCAATGTTGCAAATTCTTTCTTAACTAATTGTGTTGTGTTAAAAAAATCTTCAGTTTCAATTTCAAAGGGATTTCTTTCCCGATTTATTGCTTTTAGCCCTGCCCTTTCAGCAGCTTTTAATAAAGGTGCTTTTGAGGCGCAATTAAAATAGTGATGTCCTTCGTTTAGACTAAAGAATTCCTTTTGGCTGTTCATTTTATAAAGTTGAATTAATGGCGTTTGAGTTTTATAAAACCCCTATCATTTTAACCTAAGATATTAAAAATATTTTCTTCCAAGACGAAGTTTTAATAATAGTCGGTGATCTTTACTACTCCAAAATTTTTACTCTTTTTTAAAGGGGTTGGTCTTGTGGTTTTTTTAGCTTCCACCGTCGATGACTCCAAAGCCATAATTCTGGAGTTTTATTGATTTGTTCTTCCAAGATGCGAATATATTTCTCAATAATTTCTTCTCCTTTTCGCTGTTTACTATTTTCATCGATAAGAATCAACTCCATTTCGTAGACCCCTCTTTTTATTTTTTTTATCAAAGGAAAAATTACGACTTGATTCATTTTTTTTGCAATCCTATCAGCACCCACTAAAAAGGCTGTTTCTTGATTTAAAAAGGTGGTCCAATATTTAGAGGAGTTTTTTCTCGGGTTTTGGTCACCTACAATCATACTCATGGTCAAAACATTTTCATCTCTAAATTTTGATAAGGTTTTATACCCTTTTTTAGATTCGATACAAACCAGTCCAAAACGGCTTCGAATCAATAACATCAACTCATTAAAATAGTTGTTGGAAAGTTGTTGATAGAAGGCGGTAACTTGGTAGGGAAAAAAGAGGGGTAAATGGGATGTTAATTCCCAATTTCCTAGATGCCCACCATATAAAATAATATCTTTTTTCTCTTTATAATAGTGTTCTACAAGTGTGGAATTTTTGACTGAAAAATTTTTGAAAACGGTTTTTTTACTTATTGTTAGTGTTTTTATCAATTCAAAAAGCACATCACAAAAGTGTCTGAAAAAAGTTTTTTCTATCTTGATTATTTCTGGAAGACTTTTATTGGGGAAAGCATTTTGAAGATTTTCTCTCACCACTTTTCTTCGGTATTTTATAAGGTAATAGGTAAAGAAAAATGCAATATCCGAAACTAGATACAACAATGGAAGTGGAAGTAAAGAAAACAGGTATAATGGATAAAACTTTATAAATTTCATTGCTTTAATTGGAACTTTATAAACACAAACCTAAGTTTTATTTTTTGTAACAATCCCTTCTTTTGTAATAAGTAATTCACTTTTAGGAAAGTTAGACTGTTGTAATAATATAATTTCTTTTAAGGCCTTATTTTCATTATCAAGGACTGGCATCCCCCGATTTATTTGTTTAATGGAGGTAATTTTAGCTTCTAAAAAAACTCCTTCCCGATTCACTTTTACTTGAACAATTGGTGCAATTCCTTTGGCCCCTTTAAGACTAAAACGGCCATAAGTTGCAAAGTTCCCGAGGCTGTAGGCAATAAATCGATCTTTATAAATATCTACTGTTCGGGTGACATGGGGACCATGTCCAAAAATAATATCCGCCCCTGCGTCAATGGCCATACGAGCAAATTCATGAGGGTTTCCACGGTCTTCACCAACATAATACTCTTTTTTTTGAGTGACATTTTTGTAGGCTTGTCCTTCTCCTCCTCCATGAAAGGAAACAATTACAATATCTACCTGCGCTTCTAAGTTTTTGATGATCTCCGTCGCTTTGGCGTAGTCATTAATTTTAACGGTAGAAACATTTGGGGCAAAAGCACAAAATCCATAGGTAACATCCCCTTTTTTAAAAATACTTAACGGGTGTTCTAATAAACCTGCAAAATTGATGTCAGCAGTTCTTAATACGTTTACTGTATTTACTTTTCCAATCTCACCAAAGTCAGCACTGTGATTATTTGCCAAACTAACCACATCAAAGCCAGCGTCTTTTAAAATATTCACATAGTGGTCTGGTGATTTAAAGGCATAACACAGTTGAGGATTGGAACATCTTTTTACGGTTCCTTTTCCAGAAAGAAGTACTCCTTCTAAATTACCAAAGGTTACATCTGCCTCTTTCAAAAAGGATTTAACCGGGCTTAACATCTCTTTTCCTTCATTTGGAGGGAGGTAGGCGTTGGATGGGTAGTTGGTCCCCAACATAATATCTCCCACCCCAACAATAGTTATGGTATCATTAGAGATCTTGTTTTTTAATATCGTGTCGCTTTGAGGGACAGCTTCACGGAGTAGGGTGTTTGTTTTGGGTTGTGCTATAAGATATTGTTGTGAAAACAAAAGCACTTGACTTAGTAGCAGAAATTTTAGTTTCATTCAACTATTTATTTGAAATCTGTTTTAGCTAACGAAGATATCATTTTTAAAAATTGAAATGATAACTTATAAAGGGAATCATTTCTCCAAAAGGGGAAAACTCATAACGTTTCATAAGATTTGGATTATTGGTATCCAAGTCTAAATAGGCTGAAATAGGGTTCTTACGTCCATAAGCATTATAGATACCAAACGACCAAAAGCTGTTCCATTTGGTGTTTAATTTCTTTTTTGGATACCAACTAAAAGTAAAATCAAGCCGATGCATAGGAGGCAATCTAGAATTGTTTTGATGGATTAATTCATCACTAAATCCCCCGTGTAAATGATCAAAAAAGAATCCTATAGATATGGGTTGCCCAGATTGGAAGGTAAAAAATGTACTGATTTTTAATTGTTTTGATAACCATTTTTGAAAACTAAAATTTAGCATATGGGGACGATCAAAACTAGTGGGATAAAAGATGTTTTGAACTGATTGTGAATCCAAACCAACAATGGGGATTTTACGAAAGGAACGGGAATAGGTGTAATTAAAATTTCCATACCCGTTTTTAATATTAAAATCGGTATTAAATTCAACTCCAAAGGCATAGCCATTTTCAATTAAAAAGTTCTGTTTTAGCATATTGTTACTATCATTATTGGGACCAGCAGCATAGGCGATCATATTTTTTAGTGTTTTATAGTAGCCCTCTAAATAGCTATTTAACCGAACATTCTTCCAAACCAAGTCGTGTGAAAATCCAATACTCCATTGATTTACTTCAATTGGTTGCACTCCCTCACCTGAAGGCTTCCATACATTTAACGGCATTAATATTGTGGTGTTTGAGATCCTGTGAATGTATTGAAACATTCTGTTGTAATTAATGTTCAACTCGGAGTGATCGTTTATCATATAGGTAAAAACTCCTCGTGGTTCAAAATTAGTAAACGTATTACCTGGATCTTCATCAGCTTTATTTGTTTCGTTGAAATTTAACGGTGTATGAGAGTATTCCAAAGGTTGGCTTGTATTGTAAAAGCCTGTCCATCGCAGTCCAATATTAAAGGAACATTTTGGCCATTTTTTTTCCCATTCTGTAAACACACTACTTTGTATGGCTTTTTCAGATTTCAGAAATGAATATTGAGTTTCTATGGAATGCTGGTTTTTGGGTTTAAATTGAAAGTTTAAAAGATCAAAGCCACTTCTAAGGCTATTGTTTTTTCCAATAGCGTAGGTAACTTCACCCTTACTTCCAAAAGTTACTATCTTGGCATCTAGTCCAAAGTATTCAGCGTCTGGAAAACCGAATGATGTTTTTTCTAGAAGGTCGAGCCGTGATGAGTATTTGGTGTAAAAGGAGGAGAAATTAACTGTAGTTCGTTTAAAAGACTGATAGCTCCAGTCCAATGAAAGTGCGTTTTGTTTTAAATAATAACTTAAAGGAGTACTACCCAATCCGCTGGAAGATTTATAGTAATCTACTCCTGAAAAGCCACTTAAAACAAGTGTTTGATTTTTATTGATTTGGAAATTCAATTTTCCTGTAAGATCATAAAAATAAAAATTGCTGGGGTTCTTGTTGTTAAAGAACGCCGATAAATAGTCAATATTGGTTCTCCTTGCAGCCATTAAAAAATGGACTTTCTTTTTTTTTAAGGGCCCTTCTAACTGAAGTTGCGAAGTCAAGGGTCCTATCGCTCCACTTACCATAAATTTATTTTTGTTTCCATCCTTTAGACGAATATCCATTACAGAGGACGCACGACCGCCCCATCGTGCAGGAATGTTTCCCTTATATAATTTAAGGGAGGCAATGGTGGATGGGTTAAAAAGGGAAAACAAACCAAATAAATGCGTAGATTCATAAAAAGGCACATGCTCAAATAAGATTAAATTTTGATCATTATTTCCGCCACGAATATTAAACCCTGAGGTACCTACACCATTTGAAAGTACTCCTGGAATGCTACGTAAAACCGCATAGATGTCTGGAACACCCATAAAACTTGGAGTATTTGCAATTTTTTTTTCATCAATAACAGTCGTTGTTTCCTCCTTCCTTAAGACGTTATTCCAAGGGACTTTTGAAAGTACTTGAACTTCATTCAGTTGAGATGTTTTGGTTTCTAAATAAAAATTTTCAAATTGTTCAGGCTTAATTTTTAGTCTTTTTTTTTGTTCCTGATAGCCAAGGTGGGATACGCTTAACTCGTTTATTTCAACTGTATTTTTGAATGCATAATAGCCGAATTTATTAGTGATGGCATAATTATTATCATTACCAATCACAGTTGCTCCTATTAAGGTTTCGCCTGTTTCTTTATCAAAAATTTTCCCCTGAATCCCATTATTATTTTTGGAAGAATCTTTAAGAACAATATGTGGTGAACTGATCCAATAAACAATGGAGGTGTTTCGAAACAATTGTTCCAATGTTTTATGAATAGTTTCCTCCTCAACAGCAATACTAAAAAGGGGTGTTACATCAAGTAGTCTTTCATTATAAATAAAATAAAACGAAGATCTTTCTTCAATGGCATGAAGTATTTCTTTCAATGGATAGGATTCCATATTAAGTGTTATTCTATCAGAAGCAAAGATTCCATTTGACAGGAGTACAAGGAGCAATAGAATTTTTTTCATTTGAGCTATTTTAAAACCCAAGTTTGTGTTGATTGATCATTGTAGTATTTAAAATTGGAGGCCTTAGAGAGAAGTTCTAGTATTTCGTTTAGGCTAATATCACGAGAAAATTGACCTCTTA